>NZ_JAGIOH010000001.1:1806250-2107291 GCF_017876625.1 Streptomyces syringium | reverse complement strand
CTACAACGCGAACCCCGAATCCATGAGAGCCGCGCTGCGCGCGCTGGCCGCCATGGGTCAAGCCGCCACGGCGAAGGGGGGCCGCACGTGGGCCGTGCTCGGTCAGATGGCCGAGCTCGGCGAGGACTCACTCGCCGAGCACGACGCGGTCGGGCGGCTCGCCGTCCGGCTCAACGTCAGCAAGCTCGTGGCAGTCGGGGGCAGGGAAGCGGCCTGGCTGCAAATGGGTGCCTATAACGAGGGTTCGTGGGGTGAGGAGTCGGTGCACGTGTCCGACGCGCAGGCGGCGGTCGACCTGTTGCGCAGCGAGCTGCGTCCGGGAGACGTCGTGCTGATGAAGGCGTCCAGGTCGGTCGGCCTGGAGCGGGTCGCGGCCGCGCTGCTCGCGGCCGATGGTGAGGTCTCCGGCTGATGAACCAGATCCTGTTCGCGGGTGTCATCGGCCTGCTGCTGACCCTGGTCGGCACCCCGCTGCTGATCAAGTTCCTGGCCCGCAAGGGCTACGGCCAGTTCATCCGTGACGACGGCCCGCGCGAGCACCACAGCAAGCGCGGTACGCCCACCATGGGTGGCATCGCCTTCATCCTGGCCACGCTCATCGCGTACGCCCTGACCAAGGTCATCACCAGCCACGAGCCGACGTTCTCCGGCGTGCTGGTGCTGTTCCTGATGGCGGGCATGGGCCTGGTCGGCTTCCTCGACGACTACATCAAGATCGTCAAGCAGCGGAGCCTGGGCCTGCGCGCCAAGGCCAAGATGGCCGGCCAGCTCATCGTCGGCATCGCCTTCGCGGTCCTCGCGCTGCAGTTCGCGGACACCCGGGGCCAGACCCCGGCCTCCGACAAGCTGTCCTTCACCCAGGACTTCGGCTGGTCCGTCGGCCCCGTGATCTTCGTGGTCTGGGCGCTGTTCATGATCCTCGCGATGTCGAACGGCGTGAACCTCACCGACGGTCTCGACGGCCTCGCCACCGGCGCCTCCGTGATGGTCTTCGGCGCCTACGTCTTCATCGGCACCTGGCAGCACGGACAGTCCTGCGGCAACCCGCTGACCGCCGGCGCCGCCTGCTACGAGGTCCGCGACCCGCTCGACCTCGCCGTCGTCGCCTCCGCCCTGATGGGCTCCTGCTTCGGCTTCCTGTGGTGGAACACCTCGCCCGCCAAGATCTTCATGGGTGACACCGGCTCGCTCGCCCTCGGCGGCGCCCTCGCGGGACTGGCCATCTGCTCCCGCACCGAGCTGCTGCTCGCCCTCCTCGGCGGTCTGTTCGTCCTCATCACGATGTCCGTCGTGATCCAGGTCGGCTCGTTCCGCCTCACCGGGAAGCGCGTCTTCCGGATGGCCCCGCTCCAGCACCACTTCGAACTCAAGGGGTGGAGCGAAGTCCTTGTGGTGGTCCGCTTCTGGATCATCCAGGGCCTCTGCGTGGCCGTCGGTCTCGGACTCTTCTACGCCGGATGGCTGGCCATCAAGTGACCCCCACCACCTCTTCCGCCGCCCAGGAGTGGGCCGGTCGGCACATCACCGTCGCCGGCCTCGGCGTGAGCGGCGTCAGCGCCGCCCGCGCCCTGGCCGGCCTCGGCGCGCGGGTGACCGTCGTCGACGGCGGTGACAGCGCCACCCACCGAGAGCGCGCCGCCGAGCTGGAGCGCGAGGGCATCGCCGTCCGCCTCGCCGACGCCGACACCCTGCCCCCGGGCACCGGACTGGTCGTCACCTCACCGGGCTGGAAGCCGGGGAGCCCGCTCTTCGCCGCCGCCGCCGAGGCCGGCGTGGACGTCGTCGGCGACGTCGAGATCGCCTGGCGGCTGCGCGGCGCCCGCGGCGAGCAGGCGGCCCCCTGGCTCGCCGTCACCGGCACCAACGGCAAGACCACCACGGTCCAGATGCTCGCCTCCATCCTGGAGGCCGCCGGACTGCGCACCGTCGCCGTCGGCAACATCGGCACCCCGATCATCGACGTGGTGCTCGCCCAGGGCCGCGACGGAGCCGAGCCGTACGACGTGCTCGCCGTCGAACTCTCCAGCTACCAGCTGCACTGGGCGCCGTCCGTGCGCGCCCACTCCGCGGCCGTGCTCAACCTCGCACCCGACCACCTCGACTGGCACGGCTCCATGGAGGCGTACGCCGCCGACAAGGGCCGCATCTACGAGGGCAACGAGATCGCCTGCGTCTACAACGTCGCCGATCCCGCCACCGAGCGCCTGGTCATGCAGGCCGACGTCGAGGAGGGCTGCCGGGCCATCGGCTTCACCCTCGGCACCCCCGGCCCCTCCGAGCTCGGGGTGGTCGACGGCATCCTCGTCGACCGCGCCTTCGTCGAGAACCGCCGGGAGCAGGCGCAGGAGCTGGCCGAGATCTCGGACGTGACCCCGGCCGCCCCGCACAACATCGCCAACGCCCTCGCGGCGGCGGCCCTGGCCCGCGCCTTCGGCGTCCCGGCCACGGCCGTACGGGACGGACTGCGCGCCTTCCGGCCCGACGCGCACCGCATCGCCCACGTCGCCGACGTCGACGGCGTCGCCTACGTGGACGACTCCAAGGCCACCAACACCCACGCCGCCCAGGCGTCCTTGGCGGCCTACGAGTCGATCGTGTGGATCGCGGGCGGCCTCGCCAAGGGCGCCACCTTCGACGGCCTGGTCAGCGCCTCCGCGCGGCGGCTGCGCGGCGTCGTCCTCATCGGGGCCGACCGGGAGCTGATCCGCCAAGCGCTGGCGCGACACGCCCCCGATGTGCCGGTGGTGGACCTCGACCGGACCGACACTGGGGCGATGGCGGCGGCGGTCCGGGAAGCGGCGCGGCTCGCCCGGCCCGGGGACACCGTCCTCATGGCCCCGGCGTGCGCCTCGATGGACATGTTCGTCAACTACAACAAGCGCGGCGAGGCCTTCGCCGAAGCGGTCCGGGAACTGGCCTCCGGCCGACACCCGGAGGAGTAGCCGCCGGGACCCCCGCGGCGCGGGCCGGCGGCGCAGGAGACCAGCGGAGGGGACACCCGGATGCACGCCGACGACACCGCGCGCCCCGGGGGCGCACCGGGCGGCCTGTGGGCCCTGCGCGGGGCCCCCGCCCGGCCCCGGCCCCAGCGCTCCCCCCGCCCCGCACGGATCCGCGCGGGGGGCTCGCGGCCGCCCGGGCGGCGGCCGTCCGGCAGCGGGCTGCGCGCCCTGCACGCCCGCGTGAAGCGCGCCTGGGACCGCCCGCTGACCGCGTACTACCTCGTCCTCGGCGGCTCCCTGCTGATCACCGTGCTCGGCCTGGTGATGGTCTACTCCGCGTCCCAGATCAAGGCCCTGCAGAACGGCCTGGCGCCCAGCTTCTTCTTCCGCAAGCAGCTGCTGGCCGCCGCCATCGGCACCGTCCTCCTGCTGGCCGCCGCCCGGCTGCCCGTCAAACTGCTGCGGGCGCTGGCCTACCCGCTGCTGGCCGGGTCGCTCTTCGCGCTCTGCCTGGTCCAGGTGCCCGGCATCGGGGAGACCATCAACGGCAACACCAACTGGATCTCCCTCGGCGGGCCCTTCCAGCTCCAGCCCAGCGAGTTCGCCAAGCTCGCCCTCGTGCTGTGGGGCGCCGACCTGCTGGCGCGCAAACAGTCCAAGAAGCTGCTCACCCAGTGGAAGCACCTCCTGGTGCCCCTGGTGCCCGTCACCTTCCTGCTGCTCGGCCTGATCATGCTGGGCGGCGACATGGGCACCACCGTCGTCCTCACCGTGGTCCTGCTCGGCCTGCTGTGGGTGGCGGGCGCCCCGACCCGGCTCTTCGCGGGGATCTTCGGCGTCACCGCCGTGCTCGCCGCGCTGTTCATCAAGACCAGTGCCAACCGCATGTCCCGTCTCGCCTGCATCGGCGCGACCGAACCGGGCACCGACGACCGGTGCTGGCAGGCCGTGCACGGGATCTACGCCCTCGCCAACGGCGGCTGGTTCGGCGCGGGACTGGGAGCGAGTGTGGAGAAATGGGGCGAACTCCCCGAGCCCCACACGGACTTCATCTTCGCCATCACCGGTGAGGAACTCGGTCTCGCGGGGACGCTGTCGGTACTCGCCCTCTTCGCGGCTCTAGGCTATGCGGGTATCCGCGTGGCCGGACGCACGGAGGACCCCTTCGTGAGGTACGCAGCGGGAGGTGTGACCACCTGGATCACGGCGCAGGCCGTGGTCAACATCGGTGCGGTGCTCGGCTTGCTGCCGATCGCCGGTGTCCCCCTGCCGCTGTTCTCCTACGGGGGTTCCGCCCTGCTGCCGACCATGTTCGCCATCGGACTGCTGATCGCCTTCGCGCGCGACGAGCCCGGTGCGCGGGCAGCGCTCGCCATGCGGCAGCCTGGGGTGAGATGGAAGACGATGAGACGGCGCGTCAAGAAGCGACCGTCCGGAGAGCGGTGAATTTCGGTGCATGTCGTACTCGCCGGCGGGGGGACCGCCGGCCACATCGAGCCCGCGCTCGCCCTCGCGGACGCCCTGCGCAGGCAGGACCCGACCGTGGGGATCACGGCGCTCGGCACGGAGCGGGGCCTGGAGACCCGGCTCGTGCCCGAGCGGGGCTATGAACTGGGGCTGATCCCCGCCGTACCCCTGCCCCGTAAGCCCACGCCCGAGCTGATCACCGTCCCGGGGCGGCTGCGCGGCACCATCAAGGCCGCCGAGCAGATCCTGGAGCGGACCAAGGCCGACTGCGTGGTGGGCTTCGGCGGCTATGTGGCGCTGCCCGGCTATCTGGCCGCCAAGCGGCTCGGCGTGCCGATCATCGTCCACGAGGCCAACGCCCGGCCCGGCCTCGCCAACAAGATCGGCTCGCGCTACGCCGCGTCCGTCGCGGTGAGCACCCCGGACAGCAAGCTGCGCAACGCCCGCTACGTCGGCATCCCGCTGCGCCGCACCATTGCCACCCTCGACCGGACCGCGGTCCGGCCCGAGGCGCGCGCGGCGTTCGGGCTCGACCCCAACCTGCCGACGCTGCTGGTCTCCGGCGGCTCGCAGGGCGCCCGCCGGCTGAACGAGGTCGTCCAGGCGGTCGCGCCGATGCTCCAGCGCTCCGGCATCCAGATCCTGCACGCGGTCGGCCCGAAGAACGACCTGCCGCACGTGGACAACATGCCCGGAATGCCGCCCTATATCCCGGTACCGTATGTGGACCGGATGGACCTCGCGTACGCCGCGGCGGACATGATGCTCTGCCGTGCGGGCGCGATGACCGTCGCCGAGCTGTCCGCCGTCGGGCTCCCGGCCGCCTACGTCCCGCTGCCCATCGGCAACGGCGAACAGCGGCTCAACGCCCAGCCGGTGGTCAAGGCGGGCGGCGGTCTGCTGGTCGACGACGCCGAGCTGACCCCCGAGTGGGTCCAGAGCCATGTGCTCCCGGTGCTCGCCGACCCGCACCGGCTGTACGAGATGTCCCGCGCCGCCTCCGAGTTCGGGCGCCGGGACGCCGACGAGCTGCTCGTCGGCATGGTGTACGAGGCGATTGCCGCACGCAGGGCCCGCTGACGGCCCGTAGGAGCAGGAGGCGGGGAGCGTGGCCGGACCGACGACCGCCCGGCGCGGTGGCGGCAAGAACGGCAAGCCGCCGCGTTCGCGGCAATCGCCTCGCCCGCCCCGCTCCGGCGGGCCGCCGGGCAAGGCGAAGGCGCGCCGCCCCCGCCTCCGGCTCCGCCCGCGCCGGCGCAGGCTGCTCGGCTGGGCGGCCGTCACCGTGGCTCTCGGTGCGGCCGCCGGCTGGGCGCTCTACGGCTCCAGCTGGCTGCGGGTCACCCATGTGGAGGTCAGTGGCACCGCCGTACTGACGTCCGGTGAGGTCCGCCGGGAGGCCGACGTCCCGTTCGGCGACCCCCTCGCCGCCGTCGACACCGACGCCATCGCGGACCGGTTGCGCGACCGGCTGCCGAGGATCGAGAGGGTCGAGGTCGAACGTTCCTGGCCGCACGGAATCAGTCTCAAAGTGACCGAGCGGCAGCCGAAAGCCGTCCTCGAAAAGGGCGGGAAGTTCATCGAAATCGACGGTACGGGCGTGCGGTTCGCCACAGTCGATCAAGCCCCGAAGGGGGTGCCCCGGCTGACGATGGCGGCCGAGGACTCGGCCGGTACCCGTCGGTTCGGCCCCGAGCGGCTCGAACGGGAGGCGGTCCGGGTCGCCGTGGACCTGCCCCCCGCCGTCCGCCGGGACACCCTGGCGATCCGCGTACGCTCGTACGACTCCATCACCCTGGAACTGACGGGCGGTCGGACGGTCGTCTGGGGGAGTGGTGAACGGGGGGACGCGAAGGCCCGTACGCTCACGGCATTGCTCAAAGCCGCCCGGGGTGCGGACCACTTCGACGTCAGCGCTCCCGGGGCTCCCGCGGCGTCGGGGAGTTGACGCGGATCCGGGCCCGCCAGCACCCTGGTTGGCTACGACTATGGGTGATCACATAGGGTGAAAAGAAAAACGGGAGGTTCGGCGTGTTCATTGAACGCGCACCGCTTGTCGACTTAGTGTCCTGTTCAGAGAACCCAGACAACAGTGACACCGGTAACCCTAAACTTCAACGTTAGGGTTCGGGTCGGCATTGAGAACCGCCCCCAGGCATACGTAACTCGAGGCGAGAGGCCTTCGACGTGGCAGCACCGCAGAACTACCTCGCAGTCATCAAGGTCGTCGGTATCGGCGGCGGTGGCGTGAACGCCATCAACCGGATGATCGAGGTCGGTCTCAAGGGCGTCGAGTTCATCGCGATCAACACCGATGCGCAGGCTCTCCTGATGAGCGACGCCGACGTCAAGCTCGACGTCGGCCGGGAGCTCACCCGCGGCCTCGGCGCCGGCGCCAACCCCGACGTCGGCCGCAAGGCCGCCGAAGACCACCGCGAGGAGATCGAGGAGGTCCTCAAGGGGGCCGACATGGTCTTCGTGACCGCGGGCGAGGGCGGCGGCACCGGCACCGGTGGCGCCCCCGTCGTCGCCAACATCGCCCGCTCGCTGGGCGCCCTGACGATCGGTGTGGTCACCCGCCCGTTCACCTTCGAGGGCCGCCGCCGCGCCAACCAGGCGGAGGACGGCATCGCGGGGCTGCGCGACGAGGTCGACACCCTCATCGTCATCCCCAACGACCGACTGCTGTCCATCTCGGACCGTCAGGTGAGCGTGCTCGACGCGTTCAAGTCGGCCGACCAGGTGCTGCTCTCGGGTGTCCAGGGCATCACCGACCTGATCACCACCCCGGGCCTGATCAACCTCGACTTCGCCGACGTCAAGTCCGTGATGTCCGAGGCCGGCTCGGCGCTCATGGGCATCGGCTCGGCGCGCGGCGACGACCGCGCGGTGGCCGCCGCGGAGATGGCGATCTCCTCGCCGCTCCTGGAGGCGTCCATCGACGGCGCCCGCGGTGTGCTGCTCTCCATCTCCGGCGGCTCCGACCTCGGTCTCTTCGAGATCAACGAGGCGGCGCAGCTGGTCAGCGAGGCCGCGCACCCCGAGGCCAACATCATCTTCGGCGCCGTCATCGACGACGCCCTCGGCGACGAGGTCCGGGTCACGGTCATCGCGGCAGGCTTCGACGGCGGCCAGCCGCCGGCCAAGGGCAGCCGCGACAAGGTGCTCGGCTCCTCCTACGGCGGCCGCGAGGAGAGCGCGCCGGCCACGTCGGCCCCGAGCCGGCCGGCCGAGCGGTCCGAGCCGTCCCGCCCGTCCTTCGGCGGACTCGGCAGCGTGACCCCGCGCACCGAGGAGCCGGTCCCGTCCGACCCGAGCCCGGTCAACGAGATCCCGGCGCCGCCGGTCTCCTCGCCGCAGGTCCCGCCGGCCCGTCCGTACCAGGACTCGACCGCCGAGGAACTGGATGTTCCCGACTTCCTGAAGTAGACCGGCGGCAGCGAGTGAGCGGCCCCCAGTGATAGGGCAACAGCACGCAGTGACATCCGAAGAGCACGCGAGCGGCGCGCACTTCGCCTTCACCGACAGGTGGGGCGGGGTGAGCGCCGCTCCGTATGACGAGCTGAATCTCGGCGGCGCGGTCGGGGACGACCCCGCGGCCGTAGCGACCAATCGCGAGCGGACGGCGAAGGCACTCGGCCTCGACCCGGCCGCGGTGGTCTGGATGAACCAGGTGCACGGCCGGGACGTGGCCGTGGTCGACGGGCCGTGGCACGGCTCCGGTTCCACCGCCCCGATCCCGGCCGTCGACGCGTTGGTGACCGCCCGCCGGGGTCTCGCCCTCGCGGTGCTGACCGCGGACTGCACCCCCGTTCTGCTCGCGGACCCCGTCGCCGGGGTCGCGGGAGCGGCCCACGCCGGACGCCCGGGCCTGGTCGCGGGAGTCGTCCCGGCGGTCGTCGAGTCGATGACCGCGCTCGGCGCGGAACCCGACCGGATCGTCGCCCGGCTCGGCCCCTCGGTCTGCGGACTCTGCTACGAGGTGCCCGAGGAGATGCGCGCCGAGGTCGCGAAGTCGGTGCCCGAGGCCTGGGCCACCACCCGCCAGGGCACCCCGGCGGTGGATGTCGCGGCCGGGGTCCGGGCCCAACTCGCCCGGCTCGGCGTTCAGATCAGCGGACAATCTCACATTTGCACGCTGGAGTCGAAGGACCATTTCTCGTACCGCCGCGAGCGCACCACGGGGCGACTCGCGAGTTATGTCTGGTTGGACGCCGAGCTGTGACGGACCGTAGAACGCAACTGGCCCAGAACCTGGCGCAGGTGGAGGAACGTATCTCCTCCGCCTGCGCGGCCGTCGGCCGCGAGCGGGAGGAGGTGACCCTGATCGTGGTCACCAAGACCTACCCCGCGAGCGACGTCCGGCTCCTCGCCGAGCTGGGTGTCCGTCACGTCGCGGAGAACCGCGACCAGGACGCGGCCCCCAAAGCCGCCGAATGCTCGGATTTGCCCCTTAGCTGGCACTTCGTCGGTCAGCTGCAGACCAACAAGGTCCGGTCCGTGGCGAATTACGCTGATGTGGTGCAGTCGGTTGACCGGCTCAAGCTGGTCAACTCCCTCTCCGCGGCGGCCGTCCGGTCCGGTCGTAAGCTCGACTGCCTGATTCAGGTGGCACTTGACGCCGAGTCGGGACAGACCGGGCGGAAGACGGCGGATCGCGGCGGCGCCGCGCCGGACGAAGTGGCGGCGCTCGCCGACGCTCTCGCCGAAGCCGAAGGGCTGCGGCCGGCCGGGCTGATGACGGTCGCTCCGCTCGTCGGACCATATGCGGGACGGCAACGGGCCGCCTTCGACCGGCTGATGGAAATCGCAACGGACCTGCGCTCGGCCCATCCTGCTGCGAACATGGTGTCAGCAGGGATGAGCGCGGACCTCGAGGATGCCGTTGCTGCCGGGGCGACACATGTACGTGTCGGCACAGCGGTACTCGGAGTCCGACCCAGGCTCCGGTAACGTCGCCAAGAAGTCGGACCACAGCAGAAAATATGGTCATTACCGTCAAAAGACGGACAGACCAAGTGGATCCAAGGCGCCCGTTGGCGGAGCCGATCCACCACAGAGCGGAGGACGCAGAGAATGGCCGGCGCGATGCGCAAGATGGCGGTCTACCTCGGCCTCGTGGAGGACGATGGGTACGACGGCCCGGGGTTCGACCCCGACGACGAGTTCGAGCCCGAGCCGGAACCCGATCGGCGCCGGCAGCAACACCAGCCACAACAGACGCAATCGGACGAACCGGTTCGAGTCGCCCAGCCCCCTGCCCAGCGCGAACCCGCTCCGCTCGTAGCGGAAACGGGACGACCCGCGCGAATCGCCCCCGTGGCGTCCATCACACCAGAACGCCACTCTTTGGAGAAGAACGCACCGGTGATCATGCCCAAGGTTGTGTCCGAGCGGGAGCCCTACCGCATCACGACATTGCACCCCCGGACCTACAACGAGGCCCGTACCATCGGGGAACACTTCCGTGAGGGCACCCCGGTGATCATGAATTTGACGGAGATGGACGACACCGACGCGAAGCGACTTGTCGACTTCGCCGCCGGTCTGGTCTTCGGTCTGCACGGGAGCATCGAGCGGGTGACGCAGAAGGTGTTTCTGCTGTCTCCTGCTAACGTCGATGTCACGGCGGAGGACAAGGCCCGTATCGCAGAGGGCGGGTTCTTCAACCAGAGCTGAGACGCAACACCGGGCAAACCGGGTGAAACGGCCAACAGGCCGAGTACGGGCAAGGGGAGAGGGAAGCGCGGGAGATGGACATCGCACTGCAGGTGATCTACATCGCGCTGTATTGCTTCCTGGTTGTGCTGATCTTCCGATTGGTGATGGATTACGTCTTCCAGTTCGCCCGCTCATGGCAACCCGGTAAGGCGATGGTGGTCGTTCTGGAGGCCACCTACACTGTCACCGATCCGCCACTCAAGCTTCTGCGGCGGTTCATTCCGCCGCTGCGTCTCGGGGGCGTGGCGCTCGACCTGTCCTTCTTCGTATTGATGATCATCGTCTACATCCTGATCGCCGTCGTCAGGCGGGTGTTGGTGTGAACGATACGGTCTTGCCGGTTGCCGACGACTACGTTGAGGTGAAGAAGAGATGCCGTTGACCCCCGAGGACGTGCGGAACAAGCAGTTCACGACCGTCCGTCTCCGAGAAGGCTATGACGAGGACGAGGTCGATGCCTTCCTGGACGAGGTCGAGGCCGAACTGACCCGTCTGCTGCGGGAGAACGAGGACCTGCGCGCCAAGCTGGCCGCGGCCACGCGGGCCGCCGCGCAGAACCAGCAGCAGGGAATGCGCAAGCCCGAGCAGCAGGACCAGCGACCGGGCGCTCCGGTGCCCGCCGCCATATCCGGACCGCAGCCGGTGCCGCAGCAGCAGCAGATGGGCGGCCCGCCGCAGCTTCCGGGCGGTGCCCCGCAGCTGCCGGCTGGCCCCAGCGGTCACGGCCACGGCCCGCAGGGTCCCCACGGTCCGGGTCCCATGGGACAGAACGGTCCGATGGGCGGCCCCATGGGCGGTCCGATGGGACAGAACGGTCCCATGGGGCAGAACGGCCCGATGGGTCAGAACGGCATGGGTCAGAACGGTCCCGGTCCCATGGGCCAGGGCATGGGCCAGAACGGCCCGATGGGCGGCCCCGGCCAGCAGATGCAGCAGCAGGGCCAGGGTCCGGGCGGCGACAGTGCCGCTCGTGTGCTCTCGCTCGCGCAGCAGACCGCCGACCAGGCGATCGCGGAGGCCCGTTCCGAGGCCAACAAGATCGTCGGCGAGGCACGCAGCCGCGCCGAGGGCCTGGAGCGGGACGCCCGCGCCAAGGCCGACGCGCTGGAGCGGGACGCGCAGGAAAAGCACCGCGTCGCGATGGGCTCCCTGGAGTCCGCTCGCGCCACGCTGGAGCGCAAGGTCGAGGACCTGCGCGGCTTCGAGCGCGAGTACCGCACCCGGCTGAAGTCCTACCTGGAGAGCCAGCTGCGCCAGCTGGAGAACCAGGCGGACGACTCGCTCGCCCCGCCCCGTACCCCGGCGACCGCGTCGCTGCCGGCGGCCCCCTCGATGAGCGGGTCCATGGCCTCGGCCGGTGCGGGCATGGGTGGCCACAGCATGGGCGGCAACCCGTCCATGGGCGGCCACGGCGGTGCGACGGGTGCCCCGTCGTACGGCGGTCAGCAGCAGATGTCCCCGGCGATGACGCAGCCGATGGCACCGGTCCGGCCGCAGGGCCAGCAGCCGATGCAGCAGGCTCCGTCCCCGATGCGCGGCTTCCTGATCGACGAGGACGACAACTAAACGCTCGGCGCCACGCGTCGGCAAACAACGGGCCGGGCCCGGGACTTCATGTCCCGGGCCCGGCCCGTTTTTCGTCGCCGCCCGCCCGCCGTGCGCATCGCGGTACGACAAAACCCGGTGTGCCGGGGGGCCTTGGCCCCCGGCACACCGGGTCGGGTCGTCAGGCGGCAGGCGCCGCCCGGGAGTTACGCCTTACGGAGGCGGAACGTCAGGCCGAGGCCCTCGTCCTCGAACGACTCGCCGTAGGAGTCGTCGCCCTCGCCCTGGGCGAAGTCGAGCGCGAGGACCTCGTCCGCGATCAGGCCCGCGTGCTCGGCCAGCGCCCCGGCCGTCTCGGCGTCCGGCGCGGACCAGCGGACCGCGATCCGGTCGGCGACGTCCAGGCCGCTGTTCTTACGGGCCTCCTGGATCAGCCGGATCGCGTCACGGGCGAGACCGGCACGACGCAGCTCCGGGGTGATCTCCAGGTCCAGCGCCACGGTCGCACCCGAGTCGGAGGCCACCGACCAGCCCTCGCGGGGGGTCTCGGTGATGATGACCTCGTCGGGGGAGAGGGAGACGTCCTCCCCCTCGACCACCACCGAGGCGGTGCCCTCGCGCAGGGCCAGCGACAGCGCGGCGGCGTCCGCCTCGGCGACGGCCTTGGCCACCGCCTGGACGCCCTTGCCGAACCGCTTGCCCAGGGCACGGAAGTTGGCCTTGGCCGTGGTGTCGACCAGCGAACCGCCGACCTCGCTCAGCGAGGCCAGGGACGAGACGTTCAGCTCCTCGGCGATCTGCGCCCGCAGCTCGGCGCCCAGCGACTCGAAGCCGGCGGCCGCGACCAGCGCGCGGGACAGCGGCTGACGGGTCTTGACGCCCGACTCGGCGCGCGTGGCGCGGCCGAGCTCGACCAGGCGCCGCACGAGCAGCATCTGCTGGGACAGCGTCGGGTCGATGAGGGCGGTGTCCGCCTTCGGCCAGGTGGAGAGGTGGACCGATGCCGGGGCCTCGGAGTCGACGGGCACGATCAGGTCCTGCCACACCCGCTCGGTGATGAAGGGCACCAGCGGGGCCATCAGACGGGTGACCGTCTCGACGACCTCGTGCAGCGTGCGCAGCGCGGCCTTGTCGCCCTGCCAGAAGCGGCGGCGCGAACGCCGCACGTACCAGTTGGACAGATCGTCCACGAAGGAGGACAGCAGCTTGCCGGCCCGCTGGGTGTCGTAGGCGTCCATGGCCTGCGTGACCTCGTCGGTCAGCGCGTTGAGCTCGCTGAGCAGCCAGCGGTCCAGCAGCGGCCGCTCGGCGGCGGCCGGGTCGGCGGCGGACGGCGCCCAGCCCGAGGTCCGGGCGTACAGCGCCTGGAAGGCGACCGTGTTCCAGTAGGTGAGGAGCGTCTTGCGGACGACCTCCTGGATCGTGCCGTGCCCGACGCGGCGCGCGGCCCACGGGGAACCGCCGGCCGCCATGAACCAGCGGACGGCGTCGGCGCCGTGCTGGTCCATCAGCGGGATCGGCTGGAGGATGTTGCCCAGGTGCTTGGACATCTTCCGGCCGTCCTCGGCGAGGATGTGGCCGAGGCAGACGACGTTCTCGTAGCTCGACTTGTCGAAGACGAGTGTGCCGACCGCCATCAGGGTGTAGAACCAGCCGCGCGTCTGGTCGATGGCCTCCGAGATGAACTGCGCCGGGTAGCGCTTCTCGAAGATCTCCTTGTTCTGGTACGGGTAGCCCCACTGCGCGAACGGCATCGAACCGGAGTCGTACCAGGCGTCGATGACCTCCGGCACGCGGACGGCGGTGTGCGAGCAGCCGTCGGCGGTGCAGGTGAAGGTGACGTCGTCGATGTACGGGCGGTGCGGGTCCAGTGCGCTCTGGTCGGTGCCGGTCAGCTCGCCGAGCTCGGCCAGCGAGCCGACGCAGGTGAGGTGGTTGTCCTCGCAGCGCCAGATGGGCAGCGGGGTGCCCCAGTAGCGGTTGCGGGAGAGCGCCCAGTCGATGTTGTTGTTCAGCCAGTCGCCGAAGCGGCCGTGCTTGACCGACTCGGGGAACCAGTTGGTCTTCTCGTTCTCCTCGAGAAGGCGGTCCTTCACGGCGGTGGTGCGGATGTACCAGGACGGCTGCGCGTAGTAGAGCAGCGCGGTGTGGCAGCGCCAGCAGTGCGGGTAGCTGTGCTCGTAGGCGATGTGCTTGAAGAGCAGACCGCGCTCGGAGAGGTCCGCGACGAGCTTCTCGTCGGCCTTCTTGAAGAACTCGCCGCCGACGAGGGCGAGGCCCTCCTCGAAGGTGCCGTCCGGGCGGACCGGGTTCACGACCGGCAGGCCGTAGGCGCGGCAGGTCTTGAGGTCGTCCTCACCGAAGGCGGGGGCCTGGTGGACGAGGCCGGTGCCGTCCTCGGTCGTCACGTACTCGGCGTTGACGACGAAGTTGGCGTCCTCCAGCTCGACCAGGTCGAACGGGCGGCGGTAGGCCCAGCGCTCCATCTCGCGGCCGGTGAAGGACTGGCCGGTGGCGGTCCAGCCCTCGCCGAGGGACTTCTCCAGCAGCGGCTCGGCGACGACCAGCTTCTCGTTGCCGTCGGTGGCCACGACATAGGTGACGTCCGGGTGTGCGGCGGCGGCGACGTTGGAGACGAGCGTCCACGGGGTGGTCGTCCACACCAGCAGCGCCGCCTCGCCCGCGAGCGGGCCGGAGGTCAGCGGGAAGCGGACGAAGACGGACGGGTCCACGACCGTCTCGTAGCCCTGCGCCAGCTCGTGGTCCGACAGGCCGGTGCCGCAGCGGGGGCACCAGGGGGCGACGCGGTGGTCCTGGACCAGCAGCCCCTTGTTGAAGATCTCCTTCAGCGACCACCACACGGACTGCACGTACGCGGGGTCCATCGTGCGGTACGCGTCGTCCAGGTCGACCCAATAGCCCATGCGGGTGGTCAGCTCGGTGAACGCGTCGGTGTGGCGGGTCACGGACTCCCGGCACTTCGCGTTGAACTCGGCGATGCCGTACTTCTCGATGTCCTGCTTGCCGTTGAAGCCCAGCTCCTTCTCCACCGCCAGCTCGACCGGCAGGCCGTGGCAGTCCCAGCCGGCCTTGCGGCCGACGTGGTAGCCCTGCATGGTGCGGAAGCGGGGGAAGACGTCCTTGAAGACGCGGGCCTCGATGTGGTGCGCGCCCGGCATGCCGTTGGCGGTCGGGGGGCCCTCGTAGAAGACCCACTCGGGGCGGCCCTCGGACTGCTCGAGGGTGCGGGCGAAGACCTTGTTCTCCCGCCAGAAGTCGAGCACGGCGTGCTCGAGGGCGGGTAGGTCGACCTGGGCGGGCACCTGGCGGTACTGCGGCTGCGGATTCATCTGGGTCTGCCTCCGGCGGAACGTCATTGCGCTGTCGCGCTCTCCGTCGGAGGGACGAGAGCCACTCGCTCCCGCGGTACCACCCTCCTTGGCCGCAGGCAGCACGCCTGTGGCCCCCTCATTGGGCCGCGACACCGGTTCTACTGACCCCGCGGGGCGTTCTTCCGGCGGCTCGGGGGTGATCTTCACACCGCGCACACCTCCGGGCTCGCACCGTCCCCGGATCGCTCATGGCTGCGTGCGGCGCTACTCGTCCCTTCCACGCCTTTCGCTGCGCCCAGTGTAAAGGGCCACACCGAGGACGGCCGACCGAATTTCCCCTGCCGGCCGCGGCCCGCCGATTACAGGGCCGGGTGCGGGGCACAAGGGTTGAGACCGGCGTGGCCCGTTGCCGCGTGCCCGGAGCCGATTTATCGTTCCGGCACGATTCGCGCGCAAGATCATAAAATGTGAAGGGGTCGCGGGCCATGGTGGCGAAGAAGTCCGTGAAGACGGCCGCACCGGCCAAGAAGGCCGCGCCCGCGGCCGGGAAGACCACCAGGACCGCTCCCGCTCCGGCCACCGCCAAGAAGGCCGCTCCGGCCAAGAAGGCCGCCCCCGCGAAGAAGGCTCCGGCCAAGAAGGTCGCAGCCACGAAGGCCCCGGCCACGAAGGTCCCCGCCACGAAGGCCGTAGCCAAGAAGGCGACGACGAAGACCGCACCGGTGAAGAAGACCGCGACCGCGAAGGCCGCGCCTGCGAAGGCCGCCAAGAAGACGATCACCAAGGCTGCGTCCAAGACCGCGGCCAAGACCACGGCCAAGACCACGGCCAAAACCGCCGACAAGGCCGCGACCAAGACCCACACCACGGCCAAGGCCGCGACCAAGATCTCCACCAGGGCCGCGGCCGAGAAGGCCGCGCCCGCCGAGGCCACGGCCGTACAGGCCGACCCGGCCGTTCAAGCCGCGCGAGCGGCATCCGCCAAGAAGACGGGAGACAGGACGGTGGCCGTGAAGAAGACCATGAGCGAGGCGCAGGCCGGGACGACGGTGCCGGGGGCCCGGGCGGGCGCCGCGGAGGCCGGGGCCCTCGCCGTACGCCCCGGCGAGGAGCCCTGGTCGCCCGAGGAGGTGGCCGAGGCCCGGACGGACCTGCGGGGCGAGGTCCTCCGGCTGCGGACCGAGATCGAAGCCGCCCAGGAGGCGATCAGCGGCCTGATGCGCGACTCGGGCGACGGCGCGGGCGACGACCAGGCCGACACCGGCACCAAGAACATCACCCGCGAGCACGAGCTGGCCCTGGCCGCCAACGCGCGGGAGATGCTGGAGCAGACCGAGCGGGCGCTGGAGCGGCTCGACGCCGGTACGTACGGGATCTGTGAGAACTGTGGCAATCCCATCGGGAAGGCCCGGATGCAGGCCTTCCCGCGGGCCACGCTGTGTGTCGAGTGCAAGCAGCGTCAGGAACGTCGCTGACCGGGCGCCCACGCCGTGCCGTACCCTCGACCTCAGCCAGGCAGGGCCCTGGCGTGGGACGACGTCGAGGGACTCACGTGACAGAGGCGGAACAGGCCACCGGTATGCCGGAGGGCGCCGACGGGGCCGGAGAGGCGACGGCCGGCGAGAACAGCGCGGCCAAGGGCAAGCGGCGGATCGGCGTGCTCGTCTCGGTCGCCGCTTTCGCCTACCTGCTCGATCTGCTCAGCAAGCTCCTCGTGGTGGCCAAGCTGGAGCACCACGATCCGATCCAGGTGTTCGGCACCTGGCTCCAGTTCAACGTGATCCGCAACCGCGGCGCGGCCTTCGGTATCGGCGAGGCGATGACCATCGTCTTCACCGTGATCGCCACCGCCGTGATCGTGGTCATCGCGCGCCTCGCCCGCAAGCTCTACAGCCTGCCGTGGGCCATCGCGCTCGGCCTGCTGCTCGGCGGCGCCTTCGGCAACCTCACCGACCGGCTCTTCCGGTCCCCCGGCGGCTTCGAGGGCGGGGTGGTGGACTTCATCGCCCCCGCGCACTTCGCGGTCTTCAACCTCGCCGACTCCGCGATCGTCTGCGGCGGCTTCCTGATCGTGATCCTCTCCTTCCGCGGCCTGGACCCGGACGGCACCGTCCACACCGACGACTGACCGCCTGCCGCACGCCCGGCGGCCCGGTCCCGGGCGGACCGGGGCCGCCGCCGCCCGGGACGGGCGTTCGGGCGGGTCCGGCCCGTCCGGCATACTCGACGGGTGAGCACCATTCCCGAGATCCGCGCCCTTCCCGTCCCCGATGGCCTCGAAGGCGAGCGCGTCGACGCCGCCATCGCCCGCATGTTCGGTTTCTCCCGCACCAAGGCGGCCGAACTCGCGGCCGCGGGCAAGGTCCAGCTCGACGGAGCCGAGGCCGGGAAGTCCGACCGGGTCACCGGCGGGGCCTGGCTGGAGGTCGAGATGCCCGCCGCGCCCGCGCCGGTGCAGATCGTCGCGGAGCCCGTGGAGGGCATGGAGATCGTCCACGACGACGACGACATCGTCGTGATCGTCAAGCCGGTCGGCGTCGCCGCGCACCCGAGCCCCGGCTGGACCGGTACCACCGTCATCGGCGGTCTCGCCGCCGCCGGCTACCGCATCTCCACCTCGGGCGCGTCCGAGCGCCAGGGCATCGTGCACCGCCTGGACGTGGGCACCTCCGGCCTGATGGTCGTCGCCAAGTCCGAGCGCGCCTACACCCTGCTCAAGCAGCAGTTCCGCGAGCGCACGGTCGACAAGCGCTACCACTCGCTGGTCCAGGGCCACCCGGACCCGATGAGCGGCACCATCGACGCCCCCATCGGCCGCCACCCCAACCACGACTACAAGTGGGCCGTCACCGCCGAGGGCAAGCCGTCGGTGACCCACTACGACCTCATCGAGGCGTTCCGGGCCGCCAGCCTCCTCGACATCAAGCTGGAGACCGGCCGTACGCACCAGATCCGGGTGCACATGGCCGCGCACCGGCACCCCTGCGTCGGTGACCTCACCTACGGCGCCGACCCGACCCTCGCCAAGCGGCTCGGCCTCACCCGGCAGTGGCTGCACGCCATGCGGCTCGGCTTCGAGCACCCCGAGGACGGGCGATGGGTGGAGTTCGAGAGCGCCTACCCCGAGGACCTGCAGCGGGCCCTGGACATCGTGCGCGCCGAAAGCTCGTGAGCCGGGACGCCCCCTGCGTCATCCGCCCGGCGGGCCCGGCGGAGCTCGCCGACTGCTTCGCCGTGCGCCGTGAGGTCTTCGTCGTGGAGCAGCGGATCCCGGAGGCGGAGGAGATGGACGCGTACGACGCCGACGCGGTCCATCTCCTGGCCACCGGCCCGGCCGGTCCCCTCGGCACGGTGCGCTTCCTGCACGGCGGGCCCGCCCGGCGGAAGTACGCCCACGCCGGCGTCGACGACGACACCACGGCCGTCCTCGGCCGGCTCGCGGTCGGCGGCGCCGCCCGGGGCACGGGCCTCGGTGCCGCGCTCGTGCGGGCGGTGGAGGACGAGGCCCGACGGCTGGGCCTGGCCCGGGTCTACCTCGAGGCACAGACGCACGCCCTCGGCTTCTACGAGCGCCTGGGGTACGCCGCGTACGGACCGGAGTTCGACGAGGGCAGCGGCATCCCGCACCGGGCGATGACCAAGTCGCTCTGAGGTGCGATCCGGATCGCACTGAGGCGCCGAAAGGCGCCCGGCATCATGGGGTTTGCCCCGTTCCATGGCAGGCTGGGGCCTGAACGTCTGTTCCCCACCCGCCCGGAGGGCCTCCGTGGACCAGCTCGCCCTGCTGTTCGTCCTGCTCATCGGGGCCGTGGTCATGGTGCCGCTCGGGGACCGGCTGGGGCTGCCGTCACCGGTGCTGATGACCCTGGGCGGGATCGCCCTCGCGCTGCTGCCGTTCGTGCCCAACGTGGACATCCCCCCGGAGTTCATCCTTCCCCTCGTGCTGCCGCCCCTGCTCTACGCCTCCGTGCAGCGCACCTCCTGGCGGCAGTTCGCGGCCAACCTGCGGCCGATCTTCCTGCTCGCCGTGGCGCTCGTCTTCGTCACGACCGCCGCCGTCGCGGCCGTCGCGGGCGCCATCGTGCCGGGCCTGCCCATCGCCGCCGCCGTCGCGCTCGGCGCGCTCGTCGCCCCGCCCGACCCCGTCGCCGCCACCGCCGTCGCGGGCTCCCTCGGGCTGCCCCGCCGCCTGGTCTCCATCCTGGAGGGCGAGGGGCTCTTCAACGACGTCACCGCCATCGTGCTCTACCACGTGGCCATCGCCGCGGCCGTCAGCGGCAGCTTCTCGCTGCCGAAGGCCGTCGCGGAGCTGGTGCTGTCCGCCGTGGTGGCCCTGGCGGTCGGGCTGGGCCTCGGCTGGGCGGCGAAGAAGCTCATGGACGTCCTCGGTGACGCGACGCTCCAGATCGGGCTCACCCTGCTGGTGCCGTTCGTCTCCTACGTCCTGGCCGAGGAGTTCAAGGGCTCCGGCGTGCTCGCCGTGCTCGTCACCGCGCTCTTCCTGGCCGAGTACGCCACGGACCCCGACGACGTCCTCGGACGGCTGGCCGGGCACACCTTCTGGGAGGTCGTCGACACCCTCGTCACCGGCGTCGCCTTCGGGCTCATCGGCCTGGAGCTCCACAACGTCTTCCACGTCGCCTCCGGCCGCTGGGGCGAGATGCTCCGGACGGGAGCCGTCGTCGTCGCGGTCGTCATCGGTGTGCGCCTGCTGTGGCTGCTGCCCGCCGCGTGGCTCGCCAAGAAGCTGCACCGGCGCAGGGACTACGACGAGGAGATCCCGATGAGCTGGCGCGAGACGGTCGTGATGTGGTGGTCCGGGATGCGCGGCGTCGCCTCCGTCGCGCTCGCCCTCGCCATCCCGCTGCGCACGGACGACGGCTTGCCCTTCCCCGCCCGCGACGAGATGCTCTTCATCGCCTTCGCCGTCATCGTCGCCACCCTCGTCGTCCAGGGGCTCACCCTGCCCTGGCTGGTCAAGCGGCTCGGCGTGGAGTCCGACACCGATGCCGAGCGGGAGCTGTCCCGGCAGCTCGCCGTGCGTGTCTCCAAGGCCGCCAAGCGCCGGCTCAAGGAGATCGAACAGGACGAGGACCTCCCCGAGGACCTCGTCGAACAGCTCCACCGGCGGGCCTACGAGGTGGGCGCCCGGATCAGCCCCGACATGGTGGACGAGGAGCGCCGCGAGGCCCACGCCCAGCGCGTCGAGCGGATCCGCACCGTCCAGCGCATCCAGAACGAGATGCTCTCCGCCGCCCGGCACGAGGTGCTGGCCGCACGCAGCGAGCCCGGCGCCGACCCGGAGGTCGTCGACCGGGTGCTGCGCCACCTGGACGTCCGGAGCCTGCGCGGCTAGCGCCTCCTGGGGTGCACCTCCGCTGCGCGGCGGTGTCCTCAATCGCCGGACGGGCTGGTTGTGGCTGAGCTCAGCCACAACCAGCCCGTCCGGCGATTGAGGACGCGCCCTCAGGGCGCTCGCCGCCGCAGGTGGCACACGCGGCCCGCAGCCGAAGCCGCCGGACCACACGCCCTAGTTCATCCCCGGCCCCGGGCCGATGTCGTCCGCCGTGGGCGGGGCCTGCCGGCGGGAGGGGGCCTCGTCCAGGCCCGGTGCCGGCGCGGTGTTGATGCGCGGCAGCGCGTACGGATGCTCCCGCCGGAGCCACTCGATGAGCTGTTCGCGCACCAGGCAGCGCAGCGTCCAGATGTCGTCGGCGTCCTTGGCCGTCACCAGCGCCCGCACCTGGATGGTCGAGGGCGTGGTGTCGGTGACCACCAGGCCCCAGGCCCGCTCGTCCCACTCGTGGCTGCTCTTGAGCACGTTGTGGAGGTGGTCGCGCAGCAGGTCTATCGGGGTCGAGTGGTCGAGGTGGAAGAACACCGTGCCCGTCATCCGGGGGTTGCCGCGCGACCAGTTCTCGAACGGCTTGCTGGTGAAGTACGACACCGGCATGGTGATCCGCCGCTCGTCCCAGGTGGTGACCACCAGATAGGTGAGCGTGATCTCCTCGACCTTGCCCCACTCGCCGTCGACCACGACCGTGTCACCGATACGGACCAGGTCGCCGAAGGCGATCTGCAGCCCGGCGAAGAGATTGCCGAGCGTGGACTGGGCCGCCACACCGGCCACGATGCCGATCACACCGGCCGACGCCAGCATCGACGTCCCCACGGTCTTCATCGCCGGGAAGGTCAGCAGCATCGCCGCCACCGCCACCACACAGACGGCGGCCGCGACGATCCGCTGGATCAGCGTGACCTGGGTGCGCACCCGGCGCACCCGGGCCGGGTCCACCGCGTGCGCGGCGTAGCGGGCGTACGTCGACTCGACCACGGCGGTGGCCACCCGGATCACCAGCCAGGCACACGCGCCGATCAGCACCAGGGTCAGCGTCTGGCCCACTCCGGCCTCATGCCCGTCGGCCACCCCGGAGGACTCGTAGCTGCCGCGCAGCAGCGCCGCGCAGAGCACCAGGCGCACCGGCAGCCGGCAGCGGCCCAGCAGGCCCCACAGTGGCATCTCGGGGTGTCGGGCGGCGATCCGGTTCAGTATCTGGTCGGCCACCCAGCCGACGACCGCCGTGATGAGCACCGCCCCACCGACGACGATGATCGGACGCAGCACGTCCTCCATGGACACGTGTGGCTCCTTCCGGCCTGCGGGTCCTCGCTGCTCTCCGGTGGGCGTCCTCCCGACCGTAACTGGCACGATGGGGGCACGCGATCCACCCGTAAGGAAGTGACTCCAGTGGCGTCCCCTACCACGATTGTCCTGTTTCATTCAGCCTTCGGGCTGCGGCCCGCGGTGCACGCCGCCGCCGAGCGCCTGCGCGCCGCCGGTCACGAGGTGCACGTTCCGGACCTTTACGACGGCCGGACGACGGACACCGTCGAGGACGGCATGAAGATCAAGGACGAGATCGGCCAGGAGGAGCTGCTGCGCCGGGCCATCACCGCGGTCGCGCCGCTGTCCGACCGGGGACTCGTCTACGCGGGCTTCTCGCTCGGCGGATCCATCGCGCAGAACCTCGCGCTGGGCGACGAGAAGGCGCGCGGCCTGCTGCTCCTGCACGGCACCTCCGACCTCGCCGAGGACGCGTCCGTCGACGAGCTGCCCGTGCAGCTGCACGTCGCGGACCCGGACCCGTTCGAGCCGCACGACTGGCTCAACGCCTGGTACCTGCGGATGCAGCGGGCGGGCGCGGACGTGGAGGTCTACCGCTACGCCGGGGCCGGGCACCTGTTCACCGACCCCGAGCTGGCGGACTACGACGCGGAGGCGGCCGAGGCCGCCTGGAAGGTCGCGCTCGGCTTCCTCGACGGCCTCGGGGAGTAGAGCCTCTCTCCAGGGGCCCTAGCCCGCGGGCGTCTTCACCCGCTCGACACGCTGGGTGCCCGTGCGGGTCCGGTAGGAGCGGGACCAGGAGGACGTGGCCTTCGGGTCCTTCTTGTCGGACAGCACGTAGTAGTCCATCTGGGCGTGCTCGGTGGTGATGTCGAGGACGCCGTAGCCGTGCGAGTCCATGTCGAGCCACTTCACATGCCGGTTGGCGGCCTTGATCGCGGTGGCGGCGGCGAGGGAGACCGTGTGCGGCGGCACGTGCAGCAGGTCGTCGATGTTGTCCGAGGTCACCGAGGTGACCACGAACTCGGTGGCCACGGACGGCGATATCGGGTACGTCGCGGCCGTGCGGGGCACATCGTTGGCCCAGGCCATGTGGATGTCGCCGGTGAGGAAGACGGTGTTGCGGATGGCGCGGTCGGCGAGGTGGGCGAGCAGCTCGCGCCGGTCGTCGGTGTATCCGTCCCACTGGTCGGTGCTGATCGTGAGGCCGCCCGTGGGCAGCCCGAGCAGCTTGGCGAGCGGCTCCAGCAGATGGGCGGGCAGGGCGCCGAAGGCCACCGGGGAGATCATCACGGAGTTGCCGACGAGGCGCCAGGTGGTGTCGGACGACGCCAGGCCCGCCTTGAGCCAGTCCAGCTGGGCCCGGCCGGTGATGCTGCGCTCGGGGTCGTCGACCGCGCCGCCCTTGGCCTGCTGCGAGCGGAACGAGCGCAGGTCCATCAGATGCAGATCGGCGAGCTTGCCGAAGCGCAGCCGCCGGTAGGTCGTGCCCTCCATGGACGGGCGGACCGGCATCCACTCGAAGTAGGCCTGCTTCGCGGCGGCCATGCGCGCGGCCCAGTCGCCCTCCGCGCCGGGCGTGTGGTTCTCGGCGCCGCCCGACCAGGCGTCGTTGGCGAACTCGTGGTCGTCCCAGATGGCCACGGTCGGGTGCGCCTGGTGCAGCGCCTGCAGATCGGGGTCGGTCTTGTAACGGCCGTGGCGGACGCGGTAGTCGGCCAGGCTGACGATCTCGTGGGCGGGGGAGTGCGGGCGCACGGTGTACTTCGCGGCGGGGTAGGTGCCGGTCCCGTACTCGTAGATGTAGTCGCCGAGGTGCAGCACCGCGTCCAGGTCTCTTCGCCCGGCGAGATGGCGGTACGCGGAGAAGTGGCCCGCTTCCCAGTTGGCGCAGGAGACCACGCCGAAGCGGACGCCCGCGGTGGCCGCGTCGTGGGCGGGGGCCGTGCGGGTGCGGGCGACGGGGGAGACGGCATCGCCGGCGGTGAAGCGGAAGTGGTAGTCGGTGGCCGGACGGAGGCCGCGGACATCGGCCTTGACGGTGTGGTCCGTCGCGGCCGTCGCGGTGGCCTTGCCGTGCGCGACGACGTGGGCGAAGGCCGCGTCCTCGGCCACCTCCCAGCGGACCTCGACGTCCGGCCCCAGCCCCGAGCCGGGAACGGCTTCGGGGGCGGGCGTGACCCGCGTCCACAACAGGACACCGTCGGGGAGCGGGTCGCCGGAGGCGACGCCGTGCAGGAAGCCGGTGGCCGCGGTGGCCCGGGCGGCGGGGGCCGCGGCGGGCGCGGGCACGGCGGGCCGCGCCTGGGCGGCGGGGGCGGTGGCCAGGGGCAGCAGGGCCGCGGTGGTGGTGGCGGCTACGGCCGTGACGGCCGTGCGGCGCGATATCGGGTCAGATGAGGTCACGGACCGTCATATTACTTTCCGGTAAAACCGGAGGTAAGGCCATGGGGCGGACGGACTCCAAGAGTTCGCCCGCCCGTCGGCCCGGCGACCACGGATCATTACCGTGGCCGCCGGTACGCGGCTACTTCTTCAGCGCCGCGTCCACCAGCGAGTTGAACTCCTGGGGCGAGCCCGGGGCGCCGCCGCCCGCGCCCGTCAGCTTCTCGCCATTGAGCTTGAAGGTGGGCGTGCCCGTGACGTCCTTGGCCTTCTTGAAGTTGTCGGCGACGGCCAGGGCCCACTTGTCGTAGGTGCCCTTCTCGACGGCGGCGTCGAAGTCCTTGTTGCCCTTGAGCTCCTTGACCGACTGGGCGATCTCGATCAGCTTGGCGTCGTCGGAGTAGGCGTCGTCCGTCTCCTGCGGGTGGTTCTTCTTGTCGAAGAGCGCCTTCTTGTACTCGAGGAAGACGTCCGGGCCGACGTTCAGCGCCGCGCCCAGCGCGCTCAGGGCGTTGCGCGAACCGGAGCCCGCGATCTGCGGGTTGTCGTCGAGGAAGGCGCCCATCGTGAACTGCGCCTTGTACTTGCCGTCCTTGATGTCCTTCAGGATGGTGTCGCCCGTGGCGGCCTCGAAGTCCGCGCAGATCGGGCAGCGCATGTCCTCGAAGATCTCGAGGGTGTTCTTCGCGTCCTTCTTGCCGATGACGATCGTGGTGCCCTTGTCACCGGTGGTGTTGGCGGGCTGCTTGTAGTCCGTCTTGTCGGACGCGGCCTTCCACGCCTTGGCGGAGACCTTGTTGTTCTTGCTGCCGTTGGTCATGTTGGTCACCGCGTAGCCGATGCCGCCGGCTATCGCGAGCACGACGACGATCGACCCGGCGACGACGAGCTGGCGGCGCGTCTTGTCCTTCTTGGCCTGCCGCTCCCGCTCGGCGCGCAGCCGCTCGCGGGCGGCCTGCTTGTTCTGCTGGTTGTTGCGGTTGCTCATGAGGTCTTCTCCGGGTGATGAACGTACGAATGAAGGGGAACGCTGGTGCTCAGGCGACTGCCGGGCACAGGGGCGGACCGCGTCGCACGACGGAGTGGACGAGCAGGGGCAGCGAGCGGGGCACGCGCGCGTGGCGCACGGGCCGCGGGCCCGCGCCCGCGGGGCGCGCGAGAGGGGCCACTGCGGCGAAGACCAGCAGCAGGGGGCGGAAGGCGAGGCCCGCGACGGCGCGCAGCAGCCGGGCCAGCGCCACCTCGCCGCGGCGCAGCCACGCGGCGGCCAGCAGACCGACCGCGATGTGCCCGGCGAGCAGCAGCCACGGGGTGGCGGACCCCGCCGCGGGGACCGCGGGGAGCGGGCCGGTGCCGCTCCGGGCGGCCATCCTGGCCAGCGGGGTGCCGAAGTCGCCGCCGCGGCAGACCAGATCGACGCCCATCGAGCGCAGCGGGCCCGCGATCGGACCGCCCGCCCGGCCGTAACAGGTGTGCTGCCCGGCGGTGAAGACGGTGTCGGCCGCCAGCTCCAGGGGGACGAGGAGGGCGGCGATCTGCCCGTAGCCCCGCTCCCGGCCGGCCAGCGCGTAGGCGATCGTGAAGAACGCGGCGGCCAGCACGGCGACCGTGGACAGCGGCAGCGGCATCCGCGAGAACAGCACATGGGAGGCGGCGGACAGCGTGAGGCAGAAAGCCGTGAAGAGCGCCGCGCGCAGTGCTCTCAGTCGAACTCCCGTCCCCTCCATGAAGCCGAAGTTTGCCACGATCGTGGGTATGTGTCGTGTCAAGATTCGGCATCGACGGCGGGGACGGGACACCCCGGGGGAAGGGTCAGGACTTCAGCGCGGCGTCGACCACCTTGGTGTACTGCTCCGGGGTGATCGGGACGTTCTTGCCGTCCGTGGTCAGCTTCTTGCCGTCGAGCTTGAGCGTCGGGGTGCCGGTGACGTCCTTGGCCTTGTCGAACTCGGCGGACACCTCCAGCGCCCACTTGTCGAAGGTGCCGTCCTCGACGTTCTTGCGGAACTCCGCGTTGTCCTTGAGCGCCGGGACCTCGTTCGCGATCTTCAGCAGGACGTCGTCCTTCGCGTAGTCGTCCTTCGTCTCCTGCGGGTGGTTGGCCTTGGCGTAGAGGGCCTTGTTGTAGGCGCTGAACGCCTCGGGGCCGACGTTCAGGGCCGAGCCGAGCGCGCTCAGCGCGTTCTTCGAGCCGTCGCCGCCGAAGTTGCGGTCGAGGAACGTGGCGACGTGGTACGAGACCTTGTACTTGCCGTCCTTGACGTCCTTGTCGACCGTGCCGCCGACGTTCTGCTCGAAGACCGAGCAGATCGGGCAGCGCATGTCCTGGTAGAGGTCCAGGGTGTGCTTGGCCTTCTTGTCGCCGATGACGATCTCGGTGCCCTTGTCGCCGGCGGTGTTGGCGGGCTTGACGAGCTCCTTCTTCGCCGCCGCCGCCCAGTCGGAGTCCGTGCCCCCGCCGAGCTGGGTCACGGCCACGGCGATGCCCGCCACGACCGCCAGGACCGCGGCGACCGCCCCGCCGACGACGAGCTGGCGGCGTGTCTTGTCCTTCTTGGCCTGCCGCTCCCGCTCGGCGCGCAGCCGCTCGCGGGCCGACTGCTTGTTCTCCCAGTTGTTGCGCTTGCTCATGATCCGACTTCTCCGTGCTGTCCGTGCTGTCTGCGTAAGGGATCCGTACCGCTCAGGCGGGGGCGAGACCGGGCGGGGGACCGCGACGCACGACGGAGTGCAGAAGCAGGGGAGGGGCGAGCGGCACGCGCGCGCGCCGCACGGCCCGTACCCGCGGGCCGCCGGGGCGCGCGAGGGGGGCGGCCGTCGTGACGGCCAGCAGCAGGGGGCGGAAGGCGAGGGCCGCGACGGCGCGCAGCAGCCGGGCCAGCGCCGCTTCGCCGCGCCGCAGCCAGGCGGCGGCGAGCAGCCCGACCACCACGTGCGCCGCGAGCAGCAGCCAGGACGCCGTGCCCGGGCCGCCCGCGGGGGCGAACGGCCCGTCGACCCCGCCACCGCCGCACAGCGCGGTGAGGGCGCCCGGCACGGGCCGTCCGTCCGTGCCGTAGCAGGTCCGCTGCCCGGTGGTGAAGACGGCGTCGACCGCCAGCTCCAGCGGCACGAGGAGGGCGGCGATGTGCCCGAAGCCCCGCTCCCGGCCCGCGAGCGCGTAGGCGAGCGCGAAGACGGCGACGGACGCCGCGGCGACGGCTCGCAGGGGCAGCGGCGTGCCGGACAGCAGCACATGGGAGGCCGCGGACAGCGTCACGCACAGCGCTGTGAACAGCGCCGCGCGCAATGCCCGCAACCGTGCCGCCGAAATGTCCATGACTGACAAGTCTGGCACGGTCCGCGATAAAGGGGGACTAAGCCCCTCATCAGGGGCCGGAACGGCCGGTAGGGCCCGAATCGCCCCAGGGCCCCGCGGGCGGAGCCCGCTGCGTCCTACAGGCCCGGGATCCGGCCGTTGCGGAAGAGGTCCACGAAGATCTGGTGGTCCGCGCGGGCCCGGGCGCCGTAGGAGTGGGCGAAGTCGACGAGCAGGTCGCCGAAGCCGTCCTCGTCGGCGGCGATCACGGCGTCGATGGCCCGCTCGGTGGAGAAGGGGACCAGCGAGTGGCCGCTCTGGTCGTCGGCCGCCGCGTGCATGGTGGCGGTGGCCCGGCCCAGGTCGGCCACGACGGCCGCGATCTCGGCCGGGTCGTCGATGTCCGACCAGTCGAGGTCCACCGCGTACGGGGAGATCTCCGCGACCAGCTGCCCGGCCCCGTCCAGCTCGGTCCAGCCCAGCCACGGATCGGCGTGGTCCTGGAGGGCGCGCTGCGAGATGACCGTGCGGTGGCCCTCGTGCTGGAAGTAGCCGCGCACCTCCGGGTCGGTGAGGTGCCGGGAGACCGCCGGGGTCTGCGCCTGCTTCATGTAGATGACGACGTCGTTCTCCAGGGCGTCGCTGTTGCCCTCCAGGAGGATGTTGTACGAGGGCAGGCCGGCGCTGCCGATGCCGATGCCCCGGCGGCCGACCACGTCCTTGACGCGGTAGGAGTCGGGGCGGGCCAGGCTGGTGTCGGGGAGCGTCTCCAGATAGCCGTCGAAGGCGGCGAGGATCTTGTAGCGGGTCGCGGCGTCCAGCTCGATGGAGCCGTCGTCCGCCAGGAAGCGGCGCTCGAAGTCGCGGATCCCGGTCATCGTGGACAGCAGCCCGAAGCGGGTCAGCGAGCGGGCCTCGCGCAGCGCGCCCAGCAGCGGGCCCTCGGCGGTGTCCAGGGTGAAGGGCGGCACCTCGTCATTCTTGGCGCCGGTGGCCAGCGCGTGGATGCGCTCGCGGTAGGACGCGGCGTAGACGCGCACCAGCTCGGTGATCATCTCGTCGCTGAGCGCCTTGGTGTAGCCGATCAGGGCGATGGAGGCGGCGAAGCGCTTGAGGTCCCAGGTGAAGGGGCCGACATAGGCCTCGTCGAAGTCGTTGACGTTGAAGACCAGCCGGCCGTTGGCGTCCATGTACGTGCCGAAGTTCTCGGCGTGCAGATCGCCGTGTATCCACACCCGGCTCGTGCGCTCGTCCAGATACGGGCCGGTGGCGCCCTCCTCGTGCTCGCCGGACCGCGCCAGGTCGGCGTAGAAGAGGCAGGCGGTGCCACGGTAGAAGGCGAAGGCCGAGGCCGCCATCTTGCGGAACTTCACCCGGAAGGCCGCGGGGTCGGCCGCGAGGAGCGTGCCGAAGGCGGTGTCGAAAACAGCGAGTATGTCCTCGCCGCGCTGCGTGGCCCGGACGTGCTCGAGCGCCATCGCTGGTCCTCCTGGTGGGGGCACCCCAGCGGTAGCCGGGGGAGGGTCGTGAAACGGACAGGCGTCCTGCCGCTCTCAACGAGCGAGGCTACCGGCGCGTGCCCGCGATTGTCGGTGGGGGCCGGTAACCTTCAAAGCTGTCTCCCCCCGCTGTCGCCGACCGTTCGCCGGAGGTCTTCCACCGTGACCAAGCCGCCCTTCACGCACCTGCACGTACACACGCAGTACTCCCTGCTGGACGGTGCCGCGCGGCTGTCGGACATGTTCAAGGCCTGCAATGAGATGGGCATGACGCACATCGCCATGTCCGACCACGGCAACCTGCACGGTGCGTACGACTTCTTCCACCAGGCCAAGAAGGCGGGCGTCACCCCGATCATCGGCATCGAGGCGTACGTGGCGCCCGAGTCGCGGCGCAACAAGCGACGCGTCCAGTGGGGCCAGCCGCACCAGAAGCGCGACGACGTCTCCGGTTCGGGCGGTTACACCCACAAGACCATCTGGGCGGCGAACAAGACCGGTCTGCACAACCTCTTCCGGCTGTCCTCCGACGCGTACGCCGAGGGCTGGCTGACGAAGTGGCCGCGGATGGACAAGGAGACCATCTCCCAGTGGTCCGAGGGCCTGATCGCCTCCACCGGCTGCCCCTCCGGCGAGGTGCAGACGCGGCTGCGCCTCGGCCACTTCGACGAGGCGCTCAAGGCCGCCTCCGACTACCAGGACATCTTCGGCAAGGGCCGCTATTTCCTGGAGCTGATGGACCACGGCATCGAGATCGAGCGCCGGGTCCGCGACGGCCTGCTGGAGATCGGCAAGAAGCTCGGCATCCCCCCGCTGGTCACCAACGACTCCCACTACACCTACGCGCACGAGGCGAGCGCCCACGACGCCCTGCTCTGCATCCAGACCGGCAAGAACCTCTCCGACCCGGACCGCTTCCGGTTCGACGGCACCGGCTACTACCTGAAGTCGACGGACGAGATGTACGCCATCGACTCCTCCGACGCCTGGCAGGAGGGCTGCGCCAACACGCGCCTGGTCGCCGACCAGATCGACACCGAGGGCTGGTTCCAGGAGCGGAACCTGATGCCGAAGTTCGATGTGCCCGAGGGGCACACCGAGGTCAGCTGGTTCCGCGAGGAGACCATGCGCGGCATGGCCCGGCGCTACCCCGGCGGCATCCCGGAGGACCGGCTCAAGCAGGTCGAGTACGAGATGGGCATCATCATCGAGATGGGGTTCCCCGCGTACTTCCTCGTGGTCGCCGACTTCATCATGTGGGCCAAGAACAACGGCATCGCGGTCGGCCCGGGCCGGGGCTCGGCGGCCGGTTCGATCGTCGCGTACGCCATGGGCATCACCGACCTCGACCCGATCGAGCACGGACTGATCTTCGAGCGGTTCCTCAACCCCGAGCGCATCTCCATGCCCGATGTCGACATCGACTTCGACGAGCGCCGGCGCGGTGAGGTGATCCGGTACGTCACCGAGAAGTACGGCGCCGACAAGGTCGCCATGATCGGTACGTACGGCAAGATCAAGGCGAAGAACGCGATCAAGGACTCCGCCCGCGTCCTCGGCTACCCCTACGCGATGGGCGACCGGCTCACCAAGGCGATGCCGGCCGATGTCCTCGGCAAGGGCATCGACCTCAACGGCATCACCGACCCGAGCCACCCGCGCTACGGCGAGGCGGGCGAGATCCGGGGGATGTACGAGAACGAGCCGGACGTCAAGAAGGTCATCGACACCGCGAAGGGCGTCGAGGGCCTGGTCCGCCAGATGGGTGTGCACGCGGCCGGTGTGATCATGTCCAGCGAGACGATCACCGACCACGTCCCCGTCTGGGTCCGGCACTCCGACGGCGTGACCATCACCCAGTGGGACTACCCGAGCTGTGAGTCGCTCGGCCTGCTGAAGATGGACTTCCTCGGCCTGCGCAACCTCACGATCATGGACGACGCCGTCAAGATGGTGAAGGCCAACAAGGGCGTCGACATCGACCTCCTGGCCATCCCGCTGGACGACCCCACCACCTACGAACTGCTCTGCCGCGGTGACACGCTCGGCGTCTTCCAGTTCGACGGCGGCCCCATGCGCTCGCTGCTGCGCCTGATGAAGCCCGACAACTTCGAGGACATTTCCGCCGTCTCGGCCCTCTACCGGCCGGGCCCGATGGGCATGAACTCGCACACCAACTACGCCCTGCGCAAGAACGGCCAGCAGGAGATCACTCCGATCCACCCGGAGCTGGAGGAGCCGCTCAAGGAGGTCCTGGGCGTCACCTACGGCCTCATCGTGTACCAGGAGCAGGTGCAGAAGGCCGCGCAGATCATCGCCGGGTACTCGCTCGGCGAGGCCGACATCCTCCGCCGCGTGATGGGCAAGAAGAAGCCCGACGAGCTGGCGAAGAACTTCGTCTTCTTCAAGGAGGGCGCCAAGAAGAAGGGCTTCTCCGACGAGGCCATCCAGGCCCTGTGGGACGTGCTGGTCCCCTTCGCCGGATACGCGTTCAACAAGGCCCACTCCTCGGCGTACGGCCTGGTCACCTACTGGACCGCCTACCTCAAGGCCAACTACCCCGCCGAGTACATGTCCGCCCTGCTGACCTCGGTCAAGGACGACAAGGACAAGTCGGCGACGTATCTCAACGAGTGCCGTCGCATGGGCATCAAGGTGCTGCCGCCCAATGTCAACGAGTCCGAGTCGAACTTCGCCGCCCAGGGCGACGACGTGATCCTCTTCGGCCTCACCGCCGTCCGCAACGTCGGACAGAACGTGGTGGACTCGATCATCCGCTGCCGCAAGTCCAAGGGGAAGTACAGCTCCTTCCCCGACTTCCTCGACAAGGTCGAGGCCGTCGTCTGCAACAAGCGCACCGTCGAATCGCTGATCAAGGCCGGCGCCTTCGACGAGATGGGCCACACCCGCAAGGGTCTCACCGCGCACTACGAACCGATGATCGACAATGTCGTCCAGGTCAAGCGCAAAGAGGCGGAGGGTCAGTTCGACCTCTTCGGCGGCATGGGCGAGGCGGACAGCGACGAGCCGGGCTTCGGGCTCGACGTGGAGTTCTCCGACATCGAGTGGGAGAAGTCCTACCTCCTCGCGCAGGAGCGCGAGATGCTCGGCCTCTACGTCTCCGACCACCCGCTCTTCGGCATCGAGCACGTCCTGAACGACAAGGCCGACGCCGCGATCTCCCAGCTCACCGGCGGTGAGCACGCCGACGGCGCGATCGTGACCATCGGCGGCATCATCTCCGGCCTCCAGCGCAAGATGACCAAGCAGGGCAATGCCTGGGCCATCGCCACCGTCGAGGACCTGGCCGGTTCGATCGACTGCATGTTCTTCCCCGCCACCTACCAGCTGGTCTCCACCCAGCTCGTCGAGGACGCCGTCGTCTTCGTCAAGGGGCGGCTCGACAAGCGCGAGGACATCCCCCGTCTGGTCGCCATGGAGCTGATGGTCCCCGACCTGTCCAACGCCGGGACCAACGCCCCCGTGATCATCACGATCCCCACGGTCAAGGTCACCCCGCCGCTGGTGGAGAAGCTCGGCCAGGTCCTCACCCACCACCGCGGCTCCACCGAGGTGCGGATCAAGCTCCAGGGCGCGCGCAAGACGACCGTGCTGCGCCTGGACCGTCACCGGGTGACACCGGACCCGGCGCTCTTCGGCGACCTCAAGGTGCTGCTCGGCCCCTCCTGCCTGGCGGGCTGAGCGGATCGGGCCGGGCCTGACCGGGGTGCCACCGGGACAGGCTGACAATTCCGTCATATGGCAACGTGGGGCGCGCCCGGGTCAACCGGACGCGCCCCACTCGCACTTCAAGGCGCCGGGCCGGTTCCGGCCGGACGGCCCGCGGTCGCCCGCCCGCGTGCCCCGCCCGGCGGTCCGGCGGCCGCTCAGTTGTGACCGAAGCGCTTCTGGCGGCCCTTGCGCGCCATGTCCCCCGGGGTCACCTGGGACTGCCGCTGATCGGCCCGGTCCTCCATCGAGGAGCTCTTCGCCTGCTGCGTACCGCGCTCGGCCGCACTGCTCTTCTGCTGCTCCCGGTTCTGCTTCCTGTTCTTGGCCATGCTGCTGTGCCTCCAAGTCGGGGTTGCCCCCCGCCGAACACACTGGCACGCGCCGGCGAACCGTGCATTTCGGGTAATTACCGTGCGTGATAGATGCACTTATCGATCTGTGCCCGTATCCGCCACGCCGATGATCCAGTTCGGACTGATAACCCCCGTGCGGTCGGGCAGACTCCAAGGAAAGCCAAGGCAAACCAGGGGCACGACCGTGCCGGGGGGCGACCGCACTTCTGGACTGACAGAAAACTGACAGAAAGAGGGTGGAACGTGGACCGCTGCGTCGTCCTGGTGGACGCCGGCTATCTGCTGGGCGCCGCCGCGAGCCTGCTGGCCGGGGAACCCGCCCGGTCCCGCATCACCGTCGATCACGCGACCCTCATCCAGGGGCTGCGCGAGCGGGCCGAGGCCGAGACGCAGCGCCCGTTGCTGCGGATCTACTGGTTCGACGGTGCCCCCGACCGGGTGCCGCAGCCCGAGCACCGCAGGCTCCGCGTCATGCCCCGGGTCACCGTCCGGCTGGGGGCCCTGACCCGCAGCGACGGCCGGTGGGCCCAGAAGGGCGTCGACGCGGCCATGCACGCCGAGCTCACCGAGCTGGCCCGCAACCGTGCCTGTTCCGACATCGTGCTCGTCACCGGCGACGGCGATCTCCTCCCGGGCCTGATGTCCGCCAAGGAACACGGCGTCGCCGTCCACCTGTGGGCCGTCCAGGCCGCCGACGGCGACTACAACCAGTCCGAGGACCTCGTCGCCGAAGCCGACGAGCGCCGCGTCCTGGACCGCACCTGGATCACCCGGGCCGTCCGCGCCAAGGAACTCACCGGCATCTGCGCCCCGCAGCCCGCGCCGCGCCCCGAGATCGCCGCGATCCTCTCCGCGCCGCTCCCCGAGACCGCGGCGGCCGCCGCTGCCGCCGCCGCGAGCCGCGCGGCCGAGGCCCGCCCCGACCGGCGCAACGGCACCCGGCCCGCCACCCCCGCCGAGCCCTGCCCCGACACCTGCCCCGAGTCCGAGCGCGGCTCCGAGACCCCCGGCAGCAAGGGCGTGCCCACCCCGAAGGACCTCGCCGGCCTCGCCCGCGGCCTCGCCGGACCGGCATCCCAGAACGGCGGGGACCGGCCGGGCCAGGCCGCCGGGCAAGCGGGCCAGGGGACAGCCCCCGCCCCCAACGCCACCCTCCGCTGGTCCTCCGACAAGGGCTGGGTCGAGCGCGGCGCCGGAAACGGCCTGGGCGAACCGCCCGAAACTGCCTCCCTCCCCATGCTCGCCCAGCTCACCAGCGCCGAGCAGCGCTGGGCCGACCGGGAGGAGGACATCACCACCGTCGGCGGCGACCCCTTCGAGGTCGGCCAGGTCTTCGCCCGCCGCTGGACCGAGCGCCTCACCGACTCCGTCCACCTCCAGCACCTCTCCACCGAGTACCCGCGCATCCCGCACCGCATCGATGGCGAGCTGCTGCGGTACGCGGCCCGCTTCGGGCTGCTCGCGCACAAGGACGACCAGATCGACGAGCACGACCGCTATGCGATCCGGGCGGGATTCTGGCGCGAGATCGACGCGCGCACGGCGGCAGAGCACGCCCCGGCCGGGGACTGAGCCGGAAAACGTCCCGGGGCTCCTTCCCGCCGTGACGGCGACCACCCGCGGGGCCGGGGACCGGCGGGCGGAACGTACCCCGGGTGCGCCACCCCGAAGCAAGCCGCGGGCGCCGGAGCGCGTACCCTCATAGCTCGTGAGGATGGGCGCGAAACAGGCGGAGCGGGGCTCCCCAGGGCGGGCGACGGACGACGCGGTGTGCACCGTGCGCGGCCTGGTCAAGACCTACCCCGCCGCGCGCGGCCGGCGGGGCGCCCCCGGCGCGGCCGCCGTGCGGGCCTCCGACGGCATCGACCTCGACGTCCGGCGCGGCGAGATCTTCGGACTGCTCGGCCCCAACGGCGCCGGCAAGTCCACGCTCGTGCGCCAGCTCACCGGTCTGCTGCGGCCCGACGCGGGCAGCGTCGACCTGCTCGGCCACGACCTCGTACGCCACCCCGAGCGCGCCTCCCGGCTCGTCGGCTACCTCGGCCAGGAGTCCACCGCGCTCGACGAGCTGACGGTGTCCCTGGCCGCGGAGACCACCGGGCGGCTGCGTGGCCTCGCCCTGCGCGACGCCCGCGCCGAGCGCGACGCCGTCATCGACGAGCTGGGCCTCGCCCCGATCGCCGGGCGGCCGCTGAAGAAGCTCTCCGGCGGCCAGCGCCGGCTCGCCTGCTTCGCCGCGACCCTCGTCGGGGAACGGCCCGTGCTCGTCCTGGACGAGCCCACCACCGGCATGGACCCCGTCGCCCGCCGCGCCGTCTGGGCCGCCGTCGACCGGCGGCGCGCCGAGCGCGGCGCGACGGTGCTGCTCGTCACCCACAACGTCATCGAGGCCGAGACCGTCCTCGACCGGGTCGCCGTCCTCGAACGCGGCCGGATCATCGCCTGCGACACCCCCACCGGCCTCAAGGAGCTCGTCGGCGACGAGGTCCGCGTCGAACTCGTCTGGCGCGCCGAGCCCCCGCTGGACATCCCCGAGGTCGCGGCGCTGCGCGACGCGGCCCACGAGTCGGGCCGCCGCTGGTCGCTGCGGCTCGGCCCCGCCGAGGCGCGGGCCGCCGTGGCCGCCGTGACCGGCGGCCCCGCCTTCGCCGCACTCGACGACTTCACGCTGGCCACCCCGAGCCTGGAGGACGTCTATCTGGCGCTCGGCGGCGACCGCACGGAGGGACTGGTGAAGGGGTGACCCATTCATGACGGGCCACTGGACCGGACCGAACAGGAGCTGTGCCGGGTGACTGCTGTATCCGCAGAGGTGGTGTCCGGCCGGGCCGGAGCCGAGGACCCGGCACGCTCCGAGGACCGCGCCCGCCCCTGGTCCGACGGCGACGGTGACGGCGCCGCCCCGCTCGCTCCCCGGGCGCGGCTGCTGCCCGCCCTGGTCGCCGTGTACCGGGCGCAGCTCTCGCGTGCCCGGGTGGCACGGATCCCGCTGCTGTTCGTCGCGACGTTCCAGTCCGTCGGGATCATGGTCCTGATGCGCGGGGTCGTGGACGGCGGGGACGAGGCGCGGGCCGTGGTCGCCGGGTCCAGCGTGCTGGTCGTGGCGTTCGTCGCGCTGAACCTCCTCGCCCAGTACTTCGGGCAGCTGCGCGCCAGTGGCGGCCTCGACCACTACGCGACCCTCCCGGTGCCGCCCGCGGCCGTGGTGCTGGGCGCGGCGGCGGCGTACGCGTCCTTCACCGTGCCCGGCACGGCCGTCACGGCGGTCGTCGGAAGCGCGCTGTTCCATCTGCCGATGACCCACCTGTGGGTGCTCGTCGCGGTGATCCCGCTGGCCGGGGCGGCCCTCGCCGGGCTCGGCGCGGCGCTCGGGCTGCTCGCGCCCCGGCAGGAGCTGGCGACGCTGTGCGGCCAGTTGGGCATGTCCGCGGCGCTGCTGCTCGGCGTGCTCCCGGCCGCGCACCTGCCCGCCCCCATCGGCTACGCGCGCGATCTGCTGCCCTCCACCTACGGTGTGGAGGCCCTGGCGCGGACTTTCGACGAGCGGCCCGACTGGCTGCTGGTGGCCGCGGACCTCGGGGTGTGCGCCGCCGTGGGCGTGGTCTCGCTGGCCGTCGCCACCTGGGCGTACCGCCGGGCGGCCGTGCGGTGACGCGCCGCAGCGGCGGTCCTGCCGCCGACGGCACGTCGTCGACCTGGCACGATGGCAAGGTGACCGCACCGCTGACGCCGCACGAACCCCCGCACGACTCCTCGCACGATCCCTCGCAGGTCCCGCCGCACGGGCTCGTGCACCGGGAAACCGCCGACGGGGCTGCCGACGGGGCCGCCGACGGCCCGGGGCTCCACGTCGAGCTGCGCCAGGCCGCGGTCGTCGCCGCGGTGGTGAGCGTGGCCGGGGTGCTGCTGGGACTGCTGTGGGTGTGGCTGGCGCCGCGCGTGCCGCTGATCTCGGACGGCAAGGCCGTCTACCTCAAGGCCACCGAGGGCGAGCAGGCGATCGGCGCGGACGGCACGTTCGTGCTGCTGGCGGTGGGCTTCGGCGCGGTGAGCGCGGCCCTGGTCTTCTGGTTCCGCCGCCGCGGCGGGATCCCCCTCGTCATCGGCCTGGCGCTCGGCTCGCTGCTCGCGTCGGCGATCGGCTGGCGGCTGGGGGTGTGGCTCGGCCCGAGCTCCGATGTGGCCGCGAGCGCCCGGGCCGCCGGCCGGGGCGTGGTCTTCGACGCCCCGCTCCGGCTGGCCGCCAAGGGGGCGCTGCTGTTCTGGCCCCTCTCCGCGATGGCCGTCCACCTCGGCCTGACAGCGGCGTTCGGCCCCCGCGACCCCGAACCGGACTGGGCCGCGCCCGGCCTTCCGCCGAAGCCGTAGCGCCCTGCGGGCTGCCGGTGGCGCCCGCACCACCGCTGCGCGGCGGTGTCCTCAATCGCCGGACGGGCTTGATTTCGGCTGGGCTCAGCCCTTCCCGGCCCGTCCGGCGATTGAGGACGCGCCCGCAGGGCGCCTGCCGCCGCGGTTCGGCCCGCCCGCCGCAGGCGCCCCGCGCTACGCCGGACGCCTTCCATGGTTCGCGCGGTTCTTCTTCAGACGCCAGCGGCGCTTGCGGGTGCGCTTCGACATGAGCGGTCCCCTCCCTGGGCGGGACGCGCGTACGGCGGCCCGCCCCTCGGTCGTAACGGAGGGACGCGCAACAGTCCAGGCCCACGGCAAGAAGCGCGGGAGCGTACGGGTGGCTCAGGGGCGGGCGATCGGCGCGAGCACCGCGCCCGTCAGCGCCGCGAGGTCGTCGGGCGACAGCTCGACCTCCAGCCCGCGCCGGCCCGCCGAGACACAGATCGTCGGATACGTCCCCGCCGAGGCGTCCAGCGCCGTCGGCAGCCGCTTGCGCTGGCCGAGCGGCGAGATCCCGCCCCGCACGTACCCCGTGGTGCGCTCGGCGGCCGCCGGGTCGGCCATCGCCGCCCGCTTGCCGCCGACCGCGGCCGCGAGGGCCTTGAGGTCGAGCGAACCGGAGACGGGCACGACGGCCACGGTCAGCACGCCGTCCACCTCGGCCACCAGGGTCTTGAACACCCGGCTCGGATCGATGCCGAGCGCCTCGGCGGCCTCCTCGCCGTAGGAGGGGGCGGCCGGGTCGTGCTCGTAGGCGCGCACGGAGAAGACGGTGCCCGCCTTCTCCAGGGCGACGGTCGCGGGCGTGGCACCGGACTGCTGCTTCCTGGCCTTCTTCGCCAAGGCCGACCCCTTCCGCTGGTGATCCGCTGCTGACTCGCCGGAGAACCGCCGGGGTTCCGCCGGGCTCAGTTGGGGCTCGTCGGCCGCCGGGTGAGATCCGTGGCCGGGAGCGACGGGAGCTTAGCGATCACCGCGGTCTCCGCGCGCAGCAATTTCAGCTCCGCCGCCAGCCGGGCCGCCGTGTCCGGGGCCTCCAGCAGCCGCTGCTTGGCCGGGGTGTCCAGCACCGCCGCGGCCGCCACCAGATAGGACAGCACCGACGGCTCGCCGGGCAGGTCCGCCTCCCCGTTCAGTGAGCGCTCGCGCGCCCCCGCCAGCCGCTTCTGGTAGGCCCGGAACGCCCGCACGACACCGGAGGCCAGCGCGCCCGCCTCCTCGCCCTGCTCCTCCTCGATGGTCTCGACCTCACCCGTCAGATACGGGCCCGAGGCGTCGACGGACAGCAGCCGGAAGCGGGTGGTGCCGGTGGCCAGCACCTCGTACGTGCCGTTCTCGCGCTCGCGGATCGTCGCCGCGTCCGCCGTGCAGCCCACCAGGTGGAACGCCTTGATCGGGTCGGCGCCGAAGCCGGAGGCCGGTCCCGGCTCCGGGCGGGCGCCCTCGGGCAGACCGGGCGCGCTGGGCGCGACCTCGCTGCCGTCGCGGATGGCGACGACGCCGAAGCGGCGCGGCTCGTCCTCCGGCAGGGCCGACAGGTCGCGCATCAGCGCACGGTACCGCTGCTCGAAGACGTTCAGCGGGAGGACGAGTCCCGGGAACAGCACCGAGTTCAGCGGGAAGAGCGGAAGGCGCGCGGTGGTCACAGCCGGTAAGCCTAATGGCCCCGGACGGCGGCGAAGGCGGCCGGGATTTCCCCGGGCCGCGGTTTCACTGACGGCGCAGCAACCGGGAGGCCCCGGCGGCGACCGTGGTGGCCAGCACCCAGCCGAGCAGGATCAAGGCCGTCACCACCCACTGGGCGGCCCCGACGGGTTTCCAGAAATTGCCCTGCCCCAGGTCGATGACCGGCAGCAGCAGATCCAGGGTGTACAGCACGGGACTCCAGTCCGGCCCCTCGCCGTCCTTCAGGGGCGCCACCGGGCGCCAGGTGAAATACACGGTGCCCAGCGCCCACAGCACCGCCATCCACACCGCGGCCCGCCCGGGGCGGTAGCCGTACGCCACCGTCCAGTCCTGGAGGTACCCCCACGCCTTGCCGGCCAGCGGCAGCGTCTCGCGTCTGCGGCGCTGCTTGGCGAGCAGCACCGCGCGCGCGTCCGCGTCCTCACCGCTGGCCCGCAGGGCGCCCGCCAGCCGCTCGTACGGCTCCGGGGCGTACTCCGGGGTGGCGGCCGCCACCCACTCCAGCCGGCGGGCCAGCGGGAAGTGGCCGAGCGGTATCAGGTGCTCGTAGAAGAACCCGGCCATCACCAGGCCCCCGGGCCCCGGCCAGCTGTCCGCCCGGTCGACCAGATTGGCCACCCGCGCCCCCGACAGCACCACCCGCCCGCGCTGCTGCCGCTCGGCGAGGAAACGCAGCTCGGGCGTCTGGACGCGGCGCAGCGAAAGCTCCTGGTCCGACTCCATCACGAAGCGGGCCTGGCTGAGGTCCACCGCGTCGCCGAACCGCCCGTCGTCGAGCCGCACCCCGCCCTGGCACTCGAAGCTCTGCAGACGGGTGCCGTGCTCGGGGGTGTTGGTGATGCCGTACGGGGGAGTCGCGGCGGTGAAGGGGGAACCGCTCACGCCGGCCGCCGTGAGATAGAGGGTGCGCTCCACGGTCAGCTGCGGGGCGTTGAAGGCGCGCCGCCCGAAGGGGTTGTTCAGCGAGCTGCCGCGCAGGCTCAGCGAGGCGCCTATCTTCGCGCCGCGCATGCTCAGCTCCCCGTCGGAACGCATCATCTCGGCCTGGAGGTCCTGCCCGACGGTCAGCCCGTCCGCGGCGATGGACAGCCCGCGCCGGTCCCGGCGCACCATCATCTGGTTGAGCAGCAGATCCGACCCGATGTGCGCGTCCGTCAGCCGGATGCCGCTCGGGATGATGCAGCGCGGCAGATGCAGATCGCCCTCGGTGGTCAGCCGGGCGGCCTCCAGCCGGGGGATCGCGCAGCCCACCAGCCGCAGGGTGGTGAAACGGCTCTCCGGTAACAGGATCTGCTGCTCGAAACGGCAATTGTGCATCTCGACATACGGGACGACCGTCCCGCCCGAGAGATCCAGCGTGCCGGTGACGTGCACGCCGTTGAGCTTCAGGGCGCAGACCCGGCCCGGCTGGGCGGGCGGGCCGTCCAGGAGCAGCAGGGCGACGACCCGGGCGCGCACACTGCGCTCGGGCCCCCAGGTGTGCGGGCCGGTCGGGTCGTTGCGCTCGGGATAGGGGGTGCGCAGATCGTGCGTGCTGCCATTGCGGAACGCCTGCCACATGCCCCACTCGGCGGTGGTGAGATCGAGCCCGGTGGGCGGTTCGCCGTCACGTGGCTCGGTCACGGCCGTTTCCCTCCCGTCACCTGTACCACTTGTACAGGTCCCCATTCCCGCTCTGTGCCCGCTTGAACGCCGATAGTGATGATCAACTGTTCTTCGGGCACCCGTCAACGGCGAACGGCCCCGACGCGACGTATCACTGAGTGGTACGGCGCGCCGTGTGCCGGGACGGGTCTGAGACAATTGGCGGTGTGATCTCCCGAATCGATCTGCGCGGTACCGCCTCGGGCGTCGACCGCGACCTGCTGCCCCGAGCCGAACTCGACGTCGAGGCCGCCCTGGAAAAGGTGCGGCCCATCTGCGAGGACGTGCATCATCGCGGCACCGCGGCCCTGATCGACTACGCGGAGCGGTTCGACGGCGTCCGGATCGACCGGGTGCGCGTCGCCCCCGAGGAGATCACCGGCGCCCTCCAGCGGCTGGATCCCGCCGTCCGGGCCGCGCTGGAGGAGTCCATCCGCCGCGCCCGCATCGTCCACCGCGAGCAGCGGCGCACCGACAGGACGGTCCAGGTCGTCCCCGGCGGCACCGTCACCGAGCGCTGGGTCCCGGTCGAGCGCGTCGGGCTGTACGTGCCCGGCGGCAATGCCGTCTACCCCTCGTCCGTCGTGATGAACGTCGTCCCCGCGCAGGAGGCCGGCGTCGCCTCGCTCGCCGTCTCCTCGCCGCCGCAGAAGGACTTCGGCGGTCTGCCGCACCCCACGATCCTCGCTGCCTGCGCCCTCCTCGGCGTTGACGAGGTCTACGCTGCCGGCGGCGCCCAGGCGATCGCCATGTTCGCCTACGGCACCGACGAGTGCCGCCCCGCGCAGCTGGTCACCGGCCCCGGCAACATCTGGGTCGCCGCCGCCAAGCGCCTGCTCAAGGGCCGTATCGGCATCGACGCCGAGGCCGGCCCGACCGAGATCGCGATCCTCGCCGACGACACCGCCGACGCGGCGCACGTCGCCGCCGACCTGATCAGCCAGGCGGAGCACGACGTGCTGGCCGCCGCCGTCCTCGTCACCCCCTCCGAGGCGCTCGCCGAGGCCGTCGAGACCGAGCTCAAGACGCAGGTCGCTGCCACCAGGCACCAGGAGCGGATCACCGAGGCGCTCGCCGGCCGCCAGTCCGGCATCGTCCTCGTCGACGACCTCGACCAGGGCCTCGCCGTCGTCGACGCCTACGCGGCCGAGCACCTGGAGATCCAGACCGAGAACGCCGCCGCCGTCGCCGCCCGGGTGCGCAACGCCGGGGCGGTCTTCGTCGGCCCGTACGCGCCGGTCTCGCTCGGCGACTACTGCGCCGGCTCCAACCACGTCCTGCCCACCGGTGGCTGTGCCTGCCACTCCTCCGGCCTGTCCGTGCAGTCCTTCCTGCGCGGCATCCACGTCGTCGACTACACCCGCGACGCGCTCGCCGAGGTCACCCACCACGTGGTCACCCTCGCCGAGGCCGAGGACCTGCCCGCACACGGAGCCGCGCTCAAGGCGCGGTTCGGCTGGAAGGTGCCGAAGTAAGTGACCGGCAATCCCACCACGTCCCCCTGGGACGACCTCCCCGTCCGGGACGAACTGCGCGGCAAGTCGCCCTACGGCGCGCCCCAGCTCGACGTGCCCGTCCGCCTGAACACCAACGAGAACCCCTACCCGCTGCCCGAGCCCCTCGTCGCCCGCATCGCCGAGCGCGTCACCGAGGCGGCCCGGCACCTCAACCGCTACCCCGACCGGGACGCGGTCGAGCTCCGCACCGAGCTGGCGAAGTACCTCACCCGCACCGCCGGACACGAGGTCGGAACCGCCAACGTCTGGGCGGCCAACGGCTCCAACGAGGTCCTGCAGCAGCTGCTCCAGACCTTCGGCGGCCCCGGCCGCACGGCGATGGGCTTCGAGCCCTCGTACTCCATGCACGCCCTGATCTCGCGCGGCACCGGCACCGGCTGGACCGCCGGACCGCGCACCGCCGACTTCACCATCGACGTCGACGCGGCCGTGCGGGCCATCGGCGAACAGCGGCCCGACGTGGTCTTCATCTGCTCCCCGAACAACCCCACCGGCACCGCCGTCGACGCCGGCACCGTCCTGCGGCTCTACGACGCCGCGCAGGCGGCGAAGCCCTCGATCGTGGTCGTGGACGAGGCCTACGGCGAGTTCAGCCACCACCCCTCGCTGCTGCCGCTCATCGAGGGCCGCCCCCACCTCGTGGTCTCCCGGACCATGTCCAAGGCCTTCGGCGCGGCCGGACTGCGCCTGGGCTATCTGGCCGCCCACCCCGCCGTGGTCGACGCCGTCCAGCTCGTCCGCCTGCCGTACCACCTGTCGTCCGTCACCCAGGCCACCGCCCTCGCGGCCCTGGAGCACACCGATACGCTGCTCGCCTACGTCGAACAGCTCAAGGCCGAGCGCGACCGCATCGTCACCGAGCTGCGCGCGATGGGCTGCGAGGTGACGGAGTCCGACGCCAATTTCGTACAGTTCGGACGCTTCGAGGACAGCCACGCGGCGTGGCGGGCCATCCTCGACCACGGCGTCCTGGTCAGGGACAACGGCGTACCGGGCTGGCTGCGGGTCACCGCGGGCACCCCGGCGGAGAACGACGCGTTCCTCGACGCGGTACGTGCCATTCGCAAGGAGACAAACCGATGAACCGCGTGGGCCGCGTTGAGCGCACCACCAAGGAGACGTCCGTGCTCGTCGAGATCGATCTCGACGGCACGGGGCAGGTCGACGTGTCGACAGGCGTCGGCTTCTTCGACCACATGCTCGACCAGCTCGGCCGGCACGGCCTCTTCGACCTCCGGGTCAAGACCGACGGCGATCTGCACATCGACACCCACCACACCATCGAGGACACCTCCCTCGCGCTCGGTGCCGCCTTCAAGCAGGCACTCGGCGACAAGGTGGGCATCTACCGGTTCGGCAACTGCACCGTCCCGCTGGACGAGTCCCTCGCCCAGGTCACCGTGGACCTCTCCGGCCGCCCGTACCTCGTGCACACCGAGCCCGAGAACATGGCACCGATGATCGGCGCCTACGACACGACGATGACCCGGCACATCCTGGAGTCCTTCGTCGCGCAGGCCCAGATCGCTCTGCACGTCCACGTGCCGTACGGGCGCAACGCCCACCACATCGTGGAGTGCCAGTTCAAGGCCCTCGCCCGCGCCCTGCGCTACGCCAGCGAGCGCGACACGCGCGCGGCTGGAATTCTCCCGTCTACGAAGGGCGCGCTGTGAGCGACGCACGCGCGGCCACCGGCCCGCAGATGACCCTGATGCCCGCACCGCTGCGCCGCGCGGGCGGAGAAGCGAACGGAAAGACACTGTGAACGGCCTCTCGACCATCCTGATCGTCGTGGGCCTGTTCCTCGTCGGCGGGATCATCTCCTTCGCCAAGCAGGGCATGCCCAAGGGCCTGATCGTGCTGCTCGGCATAGCGTCCGCGATGTGCCTGGTGGCCGGTGTGCTGCGACTGCAGGGGGTCTGGGAATGAGCGACCGCAAGAAGGTCGTCGTCTTCGATTACGGATTCGGCAACGTCCGCTCCGCCGAGCGTGCCCTCGCGCACGTCGGCGCCGAGGTGGAGATCACCCGCGACTACGACCGGGCGATGACCGCCGACGGGCTGCTCGTCCCCGGCGTCGGCGCGTTCGACGCCTGCATGAAGGGCCTGCGCGCCGCCCGCGGCGACTGGATCGTCGGGCGCCGGCTGTCCGGTGGCCGGCCCGTGATGGGCATCTGCGTCGGCATGCAGATCCTCTTCGAGCGCGGCATCGAGCACGGCGTCGAGACCGAGGGCCTGGACGAGTGGCCCGGCACGGTCGAGCCGCTCAAGGCCCCCGTCGTGCCGCACATGGGCTGGAACACCGTCACCCCGGCGGCGGACTCCCGGCTCTTCGCGGGCCTCGACGCCGACACCCGCTACTACTTCGTGCACTCCTACGCCGTGCGCGAGTGGGGCTTCGAGATCACCGCGGACCACATCCGGCCGCCCCAGGTCACCTGGGCCACGCACGGCGAGCCGTTCATCGCCGCGGTGGAGAACGGACCGCTGTGCGCGACCCAGTTCCACCCCGAGAAGTCCGGCGACGCCGGCGCCCAGTTGCTGACCAACTGGCTCGCCACCCTCTAGCCCTGCCGCCCCTGCTGACTAGGAACATGCCTTGAGCGCCAACCGCCTCGAACTCCTCCCGGCCGTCGATGTCCGTGACGGCCAGGCCGTCCGCCTCGTCCATGGCGAGTCCGGCTCCGAGACGTCGTACGGCGACCCGTTGTCCGCTGCCCTCGCCTGGCAGCGGGCGGGCGCCGAGTGGCTGCATCTGGTGGACCTGGACGCCGCCTTCGGTACCGGCGACAACCGTGCGCAGGTCGCCGAGGTCGTCCGTTCGATGGACATCAAGGTCGAGCTGTCCGGCGGCATCCGCGACGACGCCTCGCTGGCCGCCGCCCTCGCCACCGGCTGCACCCGCGTCAACCTCGGTACCGCCGCCCTGGAGAGCCCCGAGTGGGTCGCCAAGGTCATCGCCGAGCACGGCGAGAAGATCGCCGTCGGCCTGGACGTCCGGGGCACCACCCTGCGCGGCCGCGGCTGGACCCGCGACGGCGGCGACCTGTACGAGACCCTCGCCCGGCTGGACGCCGAGGGCTGCGCCCGCTACGTCGTGACCGACATCGCCAAGGACGGCACCCTCCAGGGCCCCAATCTGGAGCTGCTCCGGGGCGTCTGCGCGGCCACCGACAAGCCGGTCGTCGCCTCCGGTGGCGTTTCGTCCCTTGACGATCTGCGGGCGATCGCCACTCTGGTACCGGAGGGCGTCGAAGGTGCCATCGTCGGCAAGGCGCTCTACGCCAAGGCGTTCACCTTGGAAGAAGCCCTGGAGGCAGTGTCCGTATGACCGAATCCCCAGCCCCGCGGCGCGTGCAGACAGACAGCTCCTGGGAGGAGTCGATCGGCTTCGCACGTGCCGTGGCGGCGGGGGACCGGGTCCTCGTCGCCGGGACGATGCCGCTGGTGCACGGCGTGCTGCAGGGCGAGGGCGATCCGTACGAACAGACGCTCACGGCCTTCGGCAACGCGCTCGCCGCGCTGCGCGAGTTCGGCCTCGGCGTCGAGTCCGTCATCCGCACCCGCATGTATCTGACCCACGCGCGGGACGTGGACGCGGTCGGCCGCGCCCACAAGGAACTCTTCGACGCCGTACGGCCCGTGGCGACCCTCGCCGTGGTCTCCGGCTTCGTCGACTCGCGCGTCCTGGTCGAAGTAGAAGTAGAAGCTTACCGAGGAGCATTGAGCACATGACCCTGGCGGTCCGAGTCATCCCCTGCCTGGACGTGGACAACGGCCGGGTCGTCAAGGGCGTCAACTTCCAGAATCTGCGCGACGCGGGCGACCCGGTCGAGATGGCCAGGATCTACGGCGAGGAGGGCGCCGACGAGCTGACGTTCCTCGACATCACCGCCTCCTCCGGCAACCGCGAGACGACCTACGACGTGGTGCGCCGCACGGCCGAGCAGGTCTTCATCCCGCTGACCGTGGGCGGCGGCGTCCGCACCGCCGACGACGTCGACAAGCTGCTGCGGGCCGGCGCCGACAAGGTCGGCGTCAACACCGCGGCCATCGAGCGGCCCGAGCTGATCCGGGAGATCGCCGAGCGCTTCGGCCGTCAGGTGCTGGTGCTGTCCGTGGACGCCCGCCGCACCCCGTCCGGCAGCTTCGAGGTCACCACGCACGGCGGCCGGCGCGGCACGGGCCTGGACGCCGTGGAGTGGGCCCACCGGGCGGCCGAGCTGGGCGCCGGCGAGATCCTGCTGAACTCGATGGACGCCGACGGCACGCAGAGCGGCTACGACACCGAAATGATCACGGCGGTGCGCCGGCACGTCACCGTCCCCGTCATTGCCAGCGGCGGCGCCGGCAAGCTCGCGGACTTCGCCCCGGCCGTCGAGGCGGGCGCGGACGCGGTCCTGGCCGCGTCGGTCTTCCACTTCGGCACGCTGCGCATCCCGGAGGTCAAGTCGGCCCTGCGCGACGCGGGGCACCCCGTGCGCTAGGCGCGCTGTCTTTGTCCTCAATCGCCGGACGGGCTGAATTTTCAGCCCGTCCGGCGATTGAGGACGCGGGTCCGGGGCGGAGCCCCGGTTCCGGGAAGCGGCGGGTGGGGGAAAGCCGCTCGCTGATCACGGCGATCCGCCGGACAGGCACTAGTCCCGGATCAGCAGGACCACCGCCCCCGCCACCACCGCCAGCGCGATCGCCGCCACCCCGTACGCCGGCCGGTTCGCCCGCAGTACCGGCAGGTAGCGGTCCACCGCGTACCGGCCCGGTCCCGTCAGCGCCAGAGCCGTTGCCGCCAAGGCGACCAAAAGGGTGAATTCCACTCCCTTCGGGAGGAAAAATCCGCCGTCCCAGGTCACATCCAGCGCATTGATCATCGTGCCCAGCACGGCGGCGGCCGCCAGTGGGGTGAGCAGGCCCAGGGCGAGCCCCAGGCCGCCGAGTGTCTCGCTGAGCCCGGCGATGACGGCCATGGTCCTGGGGGCCGGGTAGCCGACGTCGCCGAAGCCCTGCGCCGTCCCGTCGATACCGGGACCGTTGAACCAGCCGAAGAGCTTCTGCGTGCCGTGGCCCACCATGATGATGCCGAGCATGAGGCGCAACAGCAGCAGCCCCAGCGAGACGCCGGCCGGTGGCAGTGCGGCCGCACGGTCGCCGGGAATGCGGGTTCTGCGGGCGAAAGCCATGGCGGGAACCTTTCTTCGAGACGGTGTCCGAGTCGGTGTCCGGGCCGGCCCCCCGAGGCCTCAGATTCCCAGTTTCGCCTCGAGCAGCTTCGCCTGCGCGTCCTTGTCGCCCTCCAGCTCGACCCGGGCGGCGTCCTGGCGGCCGAAGACGAAGAGGGTCAGTTCGCCGGGCTCCCCGGTGGCCGTGACCACCGGCGTGCCGCGATGGGCCACCGCCGTACGGCCGTCGGGCCGCCGCAGCACCAGACCCACCGGCGACCGGCGGCCCAGCATCCGCGCCATCCGCTCGACCCGGCTCCACAGCGCGTCCGAGAAGACCGGGTCGAGCACCCGCGGTGTCCACTCCGGCTGCGCGCGGCGGACGTCCTCGGTGTGGATGTAGAACTCGACGGTGTTGGCGGCCTCGTCGACCTGCTTGAGGGCGTACGGCGACAGGCGCGGCGGGCCCGTACGGATCAGCTGGAGCAACTCCTCGTACGGCTTCGCGGCGAACTCGGCCTGCACCCGCTCCAGACGGGCGGCCAGTGGCTTGAACACCAGGCCCGCCGCCGCGTCGGAGCGGCGCTCGCGGACCACGACGTGCGCCGCGAGATCACGGGTCCGCCAGCCGTCGCAGAGCGTCGGAGCGTTCGGACCCGCCGTCTCCAACAGGTCGGCGAGGAGGAGGCGTTCGCGCTGGGCGTGGGTTGACATGCCGTCAGCCTACGACCGTCACCTCGGCAGTGCCATGGCGCCGCGCCTGCCCCCGAGCCCCCACCGGCCCTCAATCCGGCAGCGGTGCGGTCAGTTTCGCGCCACCCCGGGCATTGCTGAGGGTGATCGTGCAGGACAGCTGGTTCTGCCCGCGGTCGTAGGTCGTCTTGGCGGGCATCAGCGTGTACGAGTAGTAACGGCGGCCGTCGGCTATGGAGCGCACGCGCTTCTCCGCCTCGGTGCCGCACAGCTCCACGGCCTTCTCCTGGATGTCCCGCTGCGTGGCGAACGTGCCCGTCAGGGTCTCGTTGGCCACCACCTCGCCGTCGTGCGCGCCGTCGCACGACCGCGTCTCCACCCTGGTGACGCCGCTGCTCAGCGCCGGGTGGTCGTAGCACTGGCCGGGCTTGAGGACCACGTAGGGCACCTGGCGCGGCAGGGAAGGCAGGCTCGGGCCGGCCGAGCTGCCGCCGTCCACCGCGCCGCCCTCGCCCGGGGAGAGGCCCGTGGAGTCCTGGGACGCCGAAGGGAGCGCCGACGGTGAGGCGCTCGGCGAGGACGTCCCCCGCGCGGCCGGCTTGTCGTCCTTGTCGCCGCTCCGCGAGAGGATCACCCCGCCGACGGCCAGCCCCACCACCAGCACCGAGGCCACCACGATCGCGGCGACCTTCGCGCCATTGCCGCCGGAGGGCGGCGGGGGCGGCGGCATGGGAGGCGCGAACTGCCCGTACTGCTGCCCGAAGCCCGGCTGCCCGCCGTACGGCTGCTGGGCGCCGTACCCCGGCTGCCCGTAGGGCCGGCCCGGCTGACCGGGCGCCCCCTGCGGGACCTGCTGCCCGTAGGGCTGGCCGAAACTCTGCGGTGGGCCGAACCCACCACCGTCGCCGGGCGATCGGGGTGTGTTCGGCGGAGGCGGAGAGGTCATGGGCGAAGCATGCCGCATGCCACTGACAGCCCGGCCAGTGGGTTACGGCAACCCCGGCGCGAAGCGGCAGAATGGCCACATGACCGGCAACGCCCTCCCCAGCAACCCCACCGGCCCCCGTTCTCCCGGAGCACCGTCCGAAGCAGTGTCCGGAACACCGTCCGGATCCGGCCGTCTGGACCCCGCCATCGCCGCCCGCCTCAAGCGCGACGCCAACGGCCTGGTCCCCGCCATCGCCCAGCAGTACGACACCGGCGAGGTGCTCATGCTCGGCTGGATGGACGACGAGGCGCTCCACCGCACCCTCACCACCGGCCGCTGCACCTACTGGAGCCGCAGCCGCCGTGAGTACTGGGTCAAGGGCGACACCTCCGGGCACGTACAGCATGTCAAGTCCGTTGCCCTGGACTGCGACGCGGACACCCTCCTCGTCAAGGTCGACCAGGTCGGCGCCGCCTGCCACACCGGTGACCGCACCTGTTTCGATGCCGACGTCCTGCCCCTGGCCAAGTAGGCTCCGCTGCCATGGCTGCCACGACCTCAGGCGTCCCGGCCCCCCGCGCCGCGACGACGGGTACCACCACCCCCGACGCCGACACCTTCCGCATGCTCGCGAAGGACCGTCGGGTCATCCCGGTCACCCGACGCTTCCTCGCCGACGGCGACACGCCCGTCGGCCTCTACCGCAAGCTGGCGGCCGAACGGCCCGGCACCTTCCTGCTGGAATCCGCCGAGAACGGCCGCACCTGGTCCCGCTACTCCTTCATCGGTGTCCGCAGCGACGCCACCCTCACCGTCCGCGACGGGCAGACCCACTGGCTCGGCACCCCGCCCGTCGGCGTCCCCACCGAGGGCGACCCGCTTCAGGCGCTGCGCGACACCGTGGCGGCCCTGCACACCCCGCGCGACCTCATAGAGGGTTCCGGGCTGCCGCCCTTCACCGGCGGCATGGTGGGCTACCTCGGCTACGACATCGTCCGCCGCCTCGAGAAGATCGGCGAGCTGGGCGAGGACACCCTCGGGCTGCCCGAGCTGACGATGCTGCTCACCTCCGACCTCGCGGTGCTCGACCACTGGAACGGCACCGTGCTGCTGATCGCCAACGCGATCAACCACAACGACCTCGACACCGGCATCGACGAGGCCTACGCCGGCGCCGTCGCCCGGCTCGACGCGATGGCCGCCGACCTCCACCGGCCCACCCCCACCAGCCCCACCGTCCTGCCGCCCTCCGAACTGCCCGAGTACACCGCCCGCTGGGGCGGCGCCGACTACATGGCGGCCGTCGAGGACATCAAGGAGCGCATCCGCGCGGGCGAGGCCTTCCAGGTCGTGCCCTCCCAGCGCTTCGAGACCCCCTGCACCGCCTCCGCCCTCGACGTCTACCGGGTCCTGCGGGCCACCAACCCCAGCCCGTACATGTACCTCTTCCGCTTCCCCCACGAGGACGGCGGCGCCTTCGACGTCGTCGGCTCCAGCCCCGAGGCACTCGTCAAGGTCGAGGACGGGCACGCCATGGTGCACCCCATTGCGGGCACGCGCCCGCGCGGGGCGAGCCCGCAGGCCGACGCCGCGCTCGGCGACGAACTCCTCGCCGACCCCAAGGAGCGCGCCGAGCACCTGATGCTCGTCGACCTCGGCCGCAACGACCTGGGCCGGGTGTGCGAGCCCGGCAGCGTCGAGGTCGTCGACTTCATGTCGATCGAGCGCTACAGCCATGTGATGCACATCGTCTCCACGGTCACCGGACGCCTCGCCGCCGGCCGGACCGCCTTCGACGTGCTCACCGCCTGCTTCCCCGCCGGCACCCTCTCCGGCGCGCCCAAACCGCGCGCCATGCAGATCATCGAGGAGCTGGAGCCCGCCCGCCGCGGGCTGTACGGGGGCTGCGTCGGCTACCTCGACTTCGCCGGCGACTCCGACACCGCCATCGCCATCCGCACGGCGCTGCTGCGCGACGGCACCGCCTACGTCCAGGCGGGCGCGGGCGTCGTCGCCGACTCCGACCCCGCCGCCGAGGACGCCGAGTGCCGGAACAAGGCCGCGGCCGTGCTCCGTGCCGTCCACACCGCCAATCGGCTGGCCGCCGGCTAGGGGTCGGCGGATCTTCGCCCTGCGGGCCGTCTGTGCCGCCTGCGGCGGCGAGCGCCCTGCGGGCGCGTCCTCAATCGCCGGACGGGCTTGATTCAAGCCCGTCCGGCGATTGAGGACGCAGCACAGCAGCCCGTCCGGCGATTGAGCCGCCACGGCCGGCCAGGCCCCCGCGTTGGGGTCCGGCGCCCGGGCGGGGGATAGTGGTAACCGTGAGCGCAGCCGTTCCCCACCCCCGCCCCGTAGCCCAGCCCGCCCCGCGCACCGGCAGCGGCGCCAGACGCAGTGTCGGCGCCGCCCTGCTCTTCGGCGCGCTCGGCGCGGCACTCGTCCTCCTCTCCGGCGGCCGCACCTGGGCCGAGGGAACCGCCGCCGTGGCCCAGGGCAGCGTCGTCCGGCAGGCCACCGGCCAGGACGTCAGCGGCCTGCCCGGCGCGCTGGCCATCGTCGGTCTCGCCGCCCTGGTCGCCGTCTTCGCCGTCCGCGGCGCCGGCCGGATCGCCGTCGCCGCGCTGCTCGCCCTGAGCGGCGCCGGGGTGATCGCGGGCGCGCTCGGCGGTGTCTCCGACACCGCAGCCCTGGAGGAGAAGGCGAGCAAGATCGGCGGCCTCACCGACGGCGCCATCGAGAACGTCACCCACACCGCCTGGCCGTGGGTGGCCTTCGCCGGCGGCGTGCTGCTGCTCCTCGCCGGGCTGCTCGCCCTGCGCTACGGCCGCCACTGGCCCGCCATGTCCGGCCGCTACGAGCGCGACGGCACGCCCCGCCCGCGCCGCGCCCGCACCGCCCCCGATCCGGACCGCCCCGAGGAGCTGTGGAAGGCCCTCGACCGCGGCGAGGACCCCACCGGCGAAACCACCGGGGACACCTCCCGGAAGTAGCCGGGACAGACACGCCCACCCCAGCTCAAGGCAGCCCCGGCCGTCGGGGACAATGGCATCGAGCGTTCTCTCTGCGCCCGCAGGCGCGATACAGCAACGAGGAGTCATACTCATGTCGGGTAGCAGCCACGGACACACTCCGGCCGCCTGGACCGGTGTCATCATCGCCTTCATCGGCTTCTGCATCTCCGGCGCGTTCACGGTGATGGCCAAGCCCATGGGCTTCTGGGCCGGGATGATCGTGATCGCCCTCGGTGGCGTCGTCGGCATGGCCATGCGGGCCGCGGGCCTCGGCCAGACCCGCAAGCGCCCCGCCGCCCCGCAGTCGCACGCTCAGACGCAGGGCTGACCTCCGCCTCGTCCCACGCAGAACTTCTCGCCGCCGCCCGGCACCACGGGCGGCACCCGCGGGCGCCCATGGCGCGGCCCGGGCCCGTACGGCTGTCCGTACGCGGCCCTGAGCTGCGCCTTCGTCGTTCCCGGGGGAGACTCGACAGGGTGAGGGACCACGCGAGCCGTCCTCGGGATCCAGCAGCACCCGGCGCCACCCTGCCGACCGGGCAGCCCCGGCAGCCCCTGCCGCCCGAGCCCCTGACGCAGCGCCTCGCCGCCCCGCTCGGCGTCGCGGCGGCGCTCGCCGCGGCCGCCGTCTATGTCGCTGCCGTGGACCCCAACGAGCCCGGCCACTACCCGGCCTGCCCGCTGCTGCGCCACACCGGGCTGTACTGCCCCGGCTGCGGCGGGCTGCGCGGCGTCCACGCCCTCGCCCACGGCGACCTGGCCACCGCGCTCGGCGCCAACGCCCTGGCCGTCGCCGGCTACGCCGCCTTCGCCGTGTTCTGGGCCGGGTGGCTGGTCAGGGCCCTGCGGGCGGCCCCCGCCGCCCCCACCGCCTCCGCCAGGGGTCCCCGCCACGGTCTCTGGTGGGCCCTGGGCGGCCTCGTCCTGCTCTTCACCGTCGTACGGAATCTGCCGTTCGGGTCGGCACTGATCCCATGAATGTCCACCTGGCGGGACCTGCGTCAACCGGATGCGAGTCCTTCGCCCTCCGGCAAGTACCATCGCAAGTCCTGGTGGGGTGAATTCCAGCCGCCAGCCCAGACCATCCGAGTCCGGAAGGGGGCCGCTCGCGTGAGTGTGCTCGACGAGATCATCGACGGTGTCCGTGCCGACCTCGCGGAGCGGCAGGCGCGCGTCACCCTCGACGAGCTCAAGCAGCGGGCCGCCAAGGCCCCGCAGGCCAAGGACGGCGTAGCGGCCCTCAAGGGCGAGAACGTCACCGTGATCTGCGAGGTCAAGCGTTCCAGCCCCTCCAAGGGCGCGCTCGCCGCGATCGCCGACCCCGCCGGCCTCGCCGCGGACTACGAGGCGGGCGGCGCGGCCGTCATCAGCGTGCTGACCGAGCAGCGGCGCTTCGGCGGCTCGCTCGCCGACCTGGAGGCCGTCCGGGCCCGGGTCGACATCCCGGTCCTGCGCAAGGACTTCATCGTCACCGCCTACCAGCTGTGGGAGGCCCGCGCGTACGGGGCCGACCTGGCGCTCCTGATCGTCGCCGCCCTCGAGCAGGAGGCCCTGGTCTCCCTCATCGAGCGGGCCGAGTCGATCGGCCTCACCCCGCTGGTCGAGGTGCACGACGAGGAAGAGGTCCAGCGCGCGGTCGACGCCGGCGCCCGGATCATCGGCGTCAACGCCCGCAACCTCAAGACCCTCGAGGTCGACCGCGACAACTTCGCCCGCGTCGCGCCCGAGATCCCGGATCACATTGTCAAGATCGCCGAGTCCGGGGTACGCGGCCCGCACGACCTCATCGCCTACGCCAACGACGGCGCCGACGCGGTGCTCGTCGGCGAGTCCCTGGTCACCGGCCGGGACCCGCGCGGCGCGGTCGCCGACCTCGTCGCCGCCGGCGCGCACCCCGCCCTCCGGCACGGCAGGGGCTGACCCCTCCCATGATCCGCCGCCGCAGCCGTCCGGGGCCGAGCACGCACTCGGCCCCCGTCGGCATGGCGGCGTACGCGCGACTCGCCCGCGGCTGCCGCCCCCGCGGCTGCCGCGCGCCCGCCCGCCGGGTCCACGGCCGCCGGGTGCGCTACCACATCGGCTGTGAGCCGGGCCAGACCAACGGCATGCGATGGCGTCGCCCCACCTTGCGCACGACGACGGACCGCACCCACCGCACCACGGCCTAGCCGCGGCGCGGAAGCCGCGGTCGGTGGTCGTCCTCTCCGCATAGCGTGATGCCCGTCCATCGAGACCTAGCGGGGCCCGCGGGCCCCGACTGAGGAGTACGTCGGATGTCGTCTGACTTCTTCATCCCGGACCCGGAGGGTCACATCCCGAGCCCCGAGGGCTACTTCGGCGCCTTCGGTGGCAAATTCATCCCCGAGGCGCTCGTTGCCGCCGTCGACGAGGTCGCCGCGGAGTACGAGAAGGCGAAGGCGGACCCCGCCTTCGCGGCCGAGCTCAATGAACTGATGGTCAATTACACCGGTCGGCCCAGCGCCCTGACCGAGGTGGCGCGCTTTGCCGAACACGCGGGCGGCGCCCGGGTGTTCCTCAAGCGCGAGGACCTCAACCACACCGGCTCCCACAAGATCAACAACGTGCTGGGCCAGGCGCTGCTCACCAAGCGCATGGGCAAGACCCGGGTCATCGCCGAGACCGGCGCCGGACAGCACGGCGTGGCCACCGCCACCGCCTGCGCGCTCTTCGGCCTGGAGTGCACCATTTACATGGGCGAGGTCGACACCGAGCGCCAGGCGCTCAACGTCGCCCGGATGCGGATGCTCGGCGCCGAGGTCGTCGCGGTGAAGTCCGGCAGCCGCACCCTGAAGGACGCCATCAACGAGGCGTTCCGCGACTGGGTCGCCAACGTCGACCGCACCCATTACCTCTTCGGCACCGTCGCCGGCCCGCACCCCTTCCCGGCGCTGGTCCGCGACTTCCACCGGGTCATCGGCGTCGAGGCACGCCGCCAGATCCTGGAGCGGACGGGCCGCCTGCCGGACGCCGCCGTGGCGTGCGTCGGCGGCGGGTCCAACGCCATCGGCCTCTTCCACGCCTTCCTGCCCGACACCGGCGTCCGGCTGATCGGCTGCGAGCCGGGCGGCCACGGCGTGGCGAGCGGCGAGCACGCGGCCACCCTCACCGCCGGCACCCCCGGCATCCTGCACGGCTCCCGCAGCTACGTCCTCCAGGACGAGGACGGCCAGATCACCGAGCCGTACTCGATCTCCGCCGGGCTCGACTACCCGGGCATCGGCCCCGAGCACTCCTACCTCAAGGACCTCGGCCGCGCCGAGTACCGCGCCGTCACCGACGACGAGGCCATGGAGGCACTGCGGCTGCTGTCGCGCACCGAGGGCATCATCCCCGCGATCGAGAGCGCGCACGCGCTCGCGGGCGCCCTCGACCTCGGCAAGGAGCTCGGCCCGGACGGCCTCGTCCTGGTCAACCTCTCCGGGCGCGGCGACAAGGACATGGACACCGCCGCGCGCTACTTCGGGCTGTACGACAACGACGCTGCGGGGGCGAAGTGATGGCGGGCAACATCGAACTGCTCAGCTCCGTACTGGCCACGGCCAGGGCCGAGGGGCGCGCCGCGCTCGTCGGCTACCTCCCGGCCGGCTTCCCGACCGTGGACGACGGCGTCCGGGCCATCACCGCCATGGTCGAGGGCGGCTGTGACGTCGTCGAGGTCGGGCTGCCGCACAGCGACCCGGTCCTGGACGGCCCGGTCATCCAGACCGCCGACGACATCGCCCTGCGCGGCGGCGTCAGAATCGTCGACGTGATCCGCACGGTCCGCGAGGCGCACGCCGCGACGGGCGCCCCGGTGCTCTGCATGACCTACTGGAACCCCGTCGACGCCTACGGTGTCGAGCGGTTCGCCGCCGACCTCGCCGAGGCCGGGGGAGCGGGCTGCATCCTGCCGGACCTGCCGGTCGAGGAGTCCGAGGTGTGGCGCAAGGCCGCCGAACAGCACGGCCTGGCCACCGTGTTCGTCGTCGCGCCCAGCAGCCGCGACGAGCGGCTCGCCAAGATCACGGCAGCGGGCAGCGGCTTCGTCTACGCGGCCTCGCTGATGGGCGTCACCGGCACCCGCGCGTCCGTCGGGCTGGAGGCCGAGGAACTGGTGCGGCGCACCCGCGCGGTCACCGAGCTGCCCGTCTGCGTCGGACTCGGTGTCTCCAACGCCCGGCAGGCCGAGGAGGTCGCGCGGTTCGCCGACGGCGTCATCGTCGGATCCGCCTTCGTGAAGCGGTTGTTGGACGCGCCCGACCTGGAGACGGGCCTGGCCGGAGTGCGCGCACTGGCGGGTGAACTCGCCGCGGGCGTGGCGGGGCGCGCGTAATCCGTTTGAAGGAAAACGAGGCCGGGGGCGCGCATGGGCGCGCCCCCGGTTCGTTGTAGCGGGATGTGAGCCAGAAGAACAGCGACGGAAAGCGCAGCGCCCGTGAGCGGCTGCAGGAACAGCGTCAGAGGGAGGAGTCCCGCGCCAAGCGCAAGCGGGCCCTGATCGCCGGGGCCGTGGTCGTGGGCGTCCTGGGCATCGCGGCCGGGGTCGGCGCCCTGGTGGCCAATGCCGGCAAGGACGAGAAGGAGAGCGCGGGCCCGCCCGTCCAGCCGCAGGGCGCCATGGGCAAGGACGCCGTCACCATCCCGGTCGGCAAGCCCGCCTCCAAGTCCACCCTCACCGTCTACGAGGACTTCCGCTGCCCCGGCTGCGCCCAGTTCGAGAACGGCTTCCGCGACACGATCCACGCCCTGGAGGCCAAGGGCCGGCTGAAGACCGAGTATCACCTCGTCACACTGATCGACAACAACCTCGGCGGCTCCGGCTCGCTCAACGCGGCGAACGCGGCGGCGTGCGCGCAGGACGTGGGCAAGTTCTCCGCCTACCACGACCTGCTCTACAAGAACCAGCCCGCGGAGACCGACGACGCCTTCGGCAAGAAGGCCCGTCTGCTGGAGCTGGCCCGCCGGATCCCGGGCCTGGACTCCCCGGCCTTCCGCACGTGTGTGAACGAGGGCACCCACGACAGCTGGGTGAAGAAGTCCCACGAGGCCTTCGGCAAGTCCGCCTTCCACGCCACCCCGACCGTCCTCCTCGACGGCAAGAGCATCTACGGCGACCAGGCCAACCCGCTCACCCCCGAGAAGCTGCGGCAGATGGTCGCGGGCGCGGCCAAGAACTGAGGCGGCCACGGGCCCCTGCGGGCCGCTCCCGGCGGAGGTGAGGGCTCCTGTGACGCCGGGCGGCCGGAGGGCCGTTACGCAGCCGTTGCGCCGGGTGGGTTGCCGGGGCCGCGTCCCGGCAAGGTAGCGTCGGTGCTGCCATGGACATCGCTTACATTCCCAGCCCGTCGACCGGTGTGATCCACCTCGGACCGGTCCCGCTGCGCGGCTATGCCTTCTGCATCATCATCGGCGTCTTCGTCGCCGTCTGGCTCGGCAACCGGCGTTGGATCGCGCGCGGTGGGCGGACCGGGACGGTCGCCGACATCGCCGTGTGGGCGGTGCCCTTCGGGCTCGTCGGCGGCCGCCTCTATCACGTGATCACCGACTACGAGCTGTACTTCGGTGAGGGGCGGAACTGGGTCAACGCCTTCAAGATCTGGGAGGGCGGGCTCGGCATCTGGGGTGCCGTCGCGCTCGGCGCGGTGGGCGCCTGGATCGGCTGCCGACGCCGTGGGATCCCGCTCCCGGCGTGGGCGGACGCGCTGGCGCCCGGCCTCGCGGTGGCGCAGGCCATCGGCCGCTGGGGCAACTGGTTCAACCAGGAGCTGTACGGCAAGCCCACGGACCTGCCGTGGGCGCTCAAGATCGACGCGGACCCCGCCATCGGGCGGATCGCTGGGACGTACCACCCGACGTTCCTGTACGAGTCGCTGTGGTGCCTCGGCGTCGCGGCGCTGGTGATCTGGGCGGACCGCCGGTTCACGCTCGGCCACGGCCGGGCCTTCGCCCTGTACGTCGCCGCGTACACGGCGGGCCGCTTCTGGACCGAGTACCTGCGCGTCGACGACACCCACCACGTGCTGGGCCTGCGGCTCAACGGCTGGACCTCGATCGTCCTGTTCCTCGCCGCGGTCGTCTACATGATCATCTCTGCGAAGCGACGGCCCGGCCGGGAGACCGTGGTGGAGCCCGCGGCCGCCGACGACGGCCCCGACGCCGCGTCCGTCAAGGCGGAGAAGGCCGAGAAGGCCGAGGGTGCCGCCGGGAAGCCGGCTCCGAAGCTCGTCAAGGAGCTGCCCCGCAAGCCGGTCAAGAAGCCCGGTGAGAAGCCCTCGGGCGCCCCCGCCGCCCCTTCCGGGGACGCTTCCGCCCCCGCCGCCGGCGACGCGTCGGCCGACAAGCCGGGCAAGAAGCTCTGACCCGAGACGTCGTCACCCCCGAGGGCCGCCGGACCGCCAAGGTCCGGCGGCCCTCGGGCATTTCCCGGTAATTTTTCCGGGCCTCCCGCGTTTGCGCAGGTCAGAGAGGTAAGTTCGGCCTTCCTTGCTAGCGGATCATCGCAATTCGTGCGTACCTTCGACTCATTGGGGGGCGGGCGGCAGGCCCTCCCCCGGGGAAGGGAGCACGAACGAAGATGTCTGTCCTCGATACGGCAGAGGCACCGCACATAGCGCACCGCGACAACCACACGCACCGCGATGTGAACGGTGGCTGGCTGCGCCCCGCGGTCTTCGGGGCCATGGACGGACTGGTCTCCAACGTCGCCCTCATGACGGGCGTCGCGGGCGGCTCCGCCTCTTCGCAGACGATCGTGATCACCGGGCTGGCCGGGCTCGCGGCCGGTGCCTTCTCCATGGCGGCCGGTGAGTACACCTCGGTCGCCTCCCAGCGCGAGCTGGTGCTGGCCGAGCTGGACGTGGAGCGGCGCGAGCTGCGCAAGCACCCCGCCGACGAGCTCCAGGAGCTCGCCGCGCTGTACGAGTCGCGCGGCGTCGAGCCCCGCCTCGCGCGGGAGGTCGCCCGGCAGCTGTCCGCCGACCCCGAGCAGGCGCTGGAGATCCACGCGCGCGAGGAGCTCGGCATCGACCCCTCCGACCTCCCGTCGCCGACGGTCGCTGCCGTCTCGTCCTTCGGCTCCTTCGCCCTGGGTGCCCTGCTGCCCGTCCTGCCGTATCTGCTGGGCGCCACCCAGCTGTGGCCCGCGGTGCTGCTCGCCCTGCTGGGGCTGTTCGCCTGCGGTGCCGTGGTGGCGCGCGTGACGGCGCGGTCGTGGTGGTTCAGCGGGCTGCGCCAGCTGCTGCTGGGCGGGGCCGCGGCGGGTGTGACGTACGTCCTGGGTATTGCCTTCGGCGCCACCTTGGGGTGATGCTTTATGCGCGCAGCCGCATAACATGCGGGTAACCTCGCTGTTTCAAGTCCGCGCGGTCCGGGCATAGACCGGAAGCGCCGCAGGCAATGTCGCCACCGGCTGCGCCGACGTCCGGTACGGGCCGGGCCGGGTGTTCCCACCACTCCAGGGACACCCCGCCCCGCGCACACGGTGTCCACATGGTGGAACGAAGTAGCCCGCTTTTCGAGAAGCGGGCCATCCTGTAACCTGCACCAAATTCTTTCGCAGAGGGCCAACGTCGTCCCTCGGCACCGCAAATGCCATGACGACGACGGGAGAGCCGATGCGCCCCTTTTTTGCCGCATCCCACCCCGCCCAGCAGGGGATGTACGACCCGCGCAATGAGCACGACGCCTGTGGCGTGGGCTTTGTCGCGACCCTGACCGGCGAGGCGAGCCATGCGCTCGTGGAGCAGGCCCTCACCGTCCTGCGCAATCTGGAACACCGCGGCGCCACCGGCTCCGAGCCCGACTCCGGCGACGGCGCGGGCATTCTTATGCAGGTCCCCGACGCCTTCCTGCGCGAGAGCGTCACCTTCGACCTCCCCGAGGCCGGCGCCTACGCCGTCGGCATCGCCTTCCTGCCCGCCGATGCGGACGGGACGGGCCCGCAGGCCGACGCCGCCGTCTCACAGATCGAGACCATCGCCGCCGAGGAGGGCCTCACCGTCCTCGGCTGGCGCGAGGTCCCCGTCGCCCCCGAGCTGCTCGGCAACGGCGCCCGCGCCACCATGCCCGCCTTCCGGCAGCTTTTCGTTTCGGGCCAGCACAGCGTTTCGGACGGCAGGAGCGAGGGCGTCGCCCTCGACCGCAAGGCCTTCGTCCTGCGCAAGCGCGCCGAGCGGGAGGCCGGTGTCTACTTCCCCTCCCTCTCCGCCCGCACCATCGTCTACAAGGGCATGCTCACCACCGGGCAGCTGGAGCCGTTCTTCCCGGACCTCTCCGACCGCCGCTGCGCCACCGCCATCGCCCTGGTGCACTCCCGGTTCTCCACCAACACCTTCCCCTCCTGGCCGCTCGCCCACCCGTACCGCTTCGTCGCCCACAACGGCGAGATCAACACGGTCAAGGGCAACCGCAACTGGATGCGGGCCCGCGAGTCCCAGCTGGCGAGCGAGCTGTTCGGGGACCGGGACCTGGCGCGGATCTTCCCCGTCTGCACCCCCGACGCCTCCGACTCGGCCTCCTTCGACGAGGTGCTCGAACTCCTCCACCTCGGCGGACGCTCACTGCCGCACAGCGTGCTGATGATGGTCCCCGAGGCCTGGGAGAACCACGCCTCCATGGACCCGGCCCGGCGCGCCTTCTACCAGTACCACTCCACCCTGATGGAGCCCTGGGACGGCCCGGCCTGTGTCACCTTCACCGACGGCACCCTCGTCGGCGCCGTCCTCGACCGCAACGGTCTGCGCCCCGGCCGCTACTGGGTCACCGACGACGGCCTCGTCGTCCTCTCCTCCGAGGTCGGCGTCCTCGACATCGACCCCGCCAGGATCGTCCGCAAGGGCCGCCTCCAGCCCGGGAAGATGTTCCTCGTCGACACCGCGCAGCACCGCATCATCGAGGACGACGAGATCAAGGCGGAGCTCGCCGCCGAGCAGCCCTACGCCGAATGGCTGGAGACCGGCCTGATCGACCTGGCCGACCTCCCCGAGCGCGAGCACATCGTGCACACCCACGCCTCGGTCACCCGCCGCCAGCAGACCTTCGGCTACACCGAGGAAGAGCTGCGCGTCATCCTCGCGCCCATGGCCAAGTCGGGTGCCGAGCCCATCGGCTCGATGGGCACCGACTCGCCCATCGCCGCCCTCTCCGAGCGCCCCCGGCTGCTCTTCGACTACTTCACCCAGCTCTTCGCGCAGGTCACGAACCCGCCGCTGGACGCCATCCGCGAGGAACTGGTCACCTCGCTGATCTCCTCCCTCGGCCCGCAGCGCAATCTGCTGGAGCCGACCGCCGCGTCCTGCCGCAGCGTCACCCTGCCCTTCCCCGTCATCGACAACGACGAGCTGGCCAAGCTCATCCACATCAACGCCGACGGCGACCTGCCCGGCCTCAAGGCCGCCACCCTCTCCGGCCTCTACCGGGTCAGCGGCGGTGGCGAGGCACTCGCCGCCCGGATCGCCGAGATCCACGCCGAGGTCGACGCCGCCATCGAGGACGGCGCCCGCCTGATCGTCCTGTCCGACCGGCACTCCGACGCCGAGCACGCACCGATCCCCTCCCTGCTGCTCACCTCCGCCGTCCACCACCACCTCATCCGTACCAAGCAGCGCACCCAGGTGGGCCTGCTGGTCGAGGCCGGTGACGTCCGCGAGGTGCACCACGTCGCGCTGCTCGTCGGCTACGGCGCCGCCGCCGTCAACCCCTACCTGGCGATGGAGTCCGTCGAGGACCTGGTCCGGGCCGGCACCTTCCTGCCCGGCATCGAGCCCGAGACCGCCATCCGCAACCTCATATACGCCCTCGGCAAGGGCGTGCTGAAGGTGATGTCCAAGATGGGCATCTCCACCGTCGCCTCCTACCGCGGCGCGCAGGTCTTCGAGGCCGTCGGCCTCGACGAGACCTTCGTCGACACCTACTTCCACGGCACCGCCACCAAGATCGGCGGCGCCGGACTGGACGTCATCGCCCAGGAGGTCGCGGCCCGCCACGCCAAGGCCTACCCGGCCACCGGCATCGCCGCGACGCACCGCCGACTGGACATCGGCGGCGAGTACCAGTGGCGCCGCGAGGGCGAGCCGCACCTCTTCGACCCCGACACGGTCTTCCGCCTCCAGCACTCCACCCGCTCCCGGCGCTACGACATCTTCAAGCAGTACACCGAGCGCGTGAACGAGCAGGCCCAGCGGCTGATGACCCTGCGCGGGCTGTTCTCCCTCAAGACCGACCGCACCCCCGTGCCCCTCGACGAGGTCGAGCCCGTCAGCGAGATCGTCAAGCGCTTCTCCACCGGCGCCATGTCCTACGGCTCGATCTCCCGCGAGGCCCACGAGACCCTCGCCATCGCCATGAACCAGCTGGGCGCCAAGTCCAACACCGGCGAGGGCGGCGAGGACCCCGACCGCCTCTACGACCCGGCCCGGCGCTCCAGCATCAAGCAGGTCGCCTCCGGCCGCTTCGGCGTCACCAGCGAGTACCTCGTCAACTCCGACGACATCCAGATCAAGATGGCGCAGGGCGCCAAGCCCGGCGAAGGCGGCCAGCTGCCCGGCCACAAGGTCTACCCCTGGGTCGCCAGGACCCGGCATTCCACCCCCGGCGTCGGCCTGATCTCCCCGCCCCCGCACCACGACATCTACTCCATCGAGGACCTCGCCCAGCTCATCCACGACCTGAAGAACGCCAACCCCGCGGCCCGTATCCACGTGAAGCTGGTCTCCGAGGTCGGCGTCGGCACGGTCGCGGCGGGCGTCTCCAAGGCCCACGCCGACGTCGTGCTGATCTCCGGTCACGACGGCGGCACCGGCGCCTCCCCGCTGACCTCGCTCAAGCACGCCGGCGGCCCCTGGGAGCTCGGCCTCGCCGAGACCCAGCAGACCCTGCTCCTCAACGGCCTGCGCGACCGCATCGTCGTGCAGACCGACGGCCAGCTCAAGACCGGCCGCGACGTGATCATCGCCGCTCTCCTCGGCGCCGAGGAGTTCGGCTTCGCGACCGCCCCCCTGGTCGTCTCCGGCTGCGTCATGATGCGCGTCTGCCACCTGGACACCTGCCCCGTCGGCATCGCCACCCAGAACCCGGTGCTGCGCGAGCGGTTCTCCGGCAAGGCCGAATTCGTCGTCAACTTCTTCGAGTTCATCGCCGAGGAGGTCCGTGAACTCCTCGCCGAGCTGGGCTTCCGCACCCTGGAGGAGGCCGTCGGCCACGCCGAACTCCTCGACACCGCCAAGGCCGTGACCCACTGGAAGGCCCAGGGCCTGGACCTGGCCCCGTTGCTGCACGTGCCCGAGCTGCCCGCCGGCGCCGTCCGCCACCGGGTCACCGAGCAGGACCACGGCCTGGCCAAGGCCCTCGACAACGAGCTGATCAAGCTGTCCGCCGACGCCCTCGCCGCCCGGTCCGCCGAGGACGCCCAGCCCGTCCGGGCCCAGGTCGCGATCCGCAACATCAACCGCACCGTCGGCACCATGCTCGGCCACGAGGTGACCAAGAAGTTCGGCGGCGCGGGGCTGCCCGACGACACCATCGACATCACCTTCACCGGCTCCGCCGGCCAGTCCTTCGGCGCCTTCCTGCCGCGCGGCGTCACCCTGCGCCTGGAGGGCGACGCCAACGACTACGTCGGCAAGGGCCTCTCCGGCGGCCGCGTCGTCGTCCGCCCCGACCGCGGCGCCGACCACCTCGCCGAGTACTCCGTCATCGCCGGCAACACCCTCGCCTACGGCGCCACCGGCGGCGAGATGTACCTCCGCGGCCGCGTCGGCGAACGGTTCTGCGTCCGCAACTCCGGCGCCACCGTCGTCGCCGAGGGCGTGGGCGACCACGGCTGCGAGTACATGACGGGCGGCCGGGCCGTCGTCCTCGGCGAGACCGGACGCAACTTCGCGGCCGGCATGTCCGGCGGCGTCGCGTACGTCATCGACCTGGACCCCCACAACGTCAACAAGGAGCTGACCGCCGCCGTCGACACCCTCGACGCCGACGACCAGCGGTGGCTGCACGACGTCGTGCGCCGCCACCACGAGGAGACCGCCTCCACCGTCGCGGCCAGGCTCCTCGCCGACTGGGACACGGCCGTGACCCGCTTCAGCAAGGTCATCCCGGCCACCTACAAGGCAGTGCTCGCCGCCAAGGACGCCGCCGAGCGAGCGGGGCTCTCCGAGACGGAGACCCACGAGAAGATGATGGAGGCGGCGACTCATGGCTGACCCCAAGGGCTTCCTGACCACCGGCCGCGAGGTCGCCCGTACCCGCCCCGCCGGCGAGCGCGTCAAGGACTGGAACGAGGTCTACGTCCCCGGCTCACTGCTGCCGATCATCAGCAAGCAGGCCGGGCGCTGCATGGACTGCGGCATCCCGTTCTGCCACAACGGCTGTCCGCTCGGGAATCTCATCCCCGAGTGGAACGACTACGCCTACCGCGAGGACTGGCAGGCGGCCAGCGAGCGGCTGCACGCCACCAACAACTTCCCCGAGTTCACCGGCCGGCTGTGCCCCGCGCCGTGCGAGTCCGCTTGCGTGCTGGGCATCAACCAGCCCGCCGTCACCATCAAGAACGTCGAAGTCACCATCATCGACAAGGCCTGGGACTCCGGTGACGTCACCCCGCAGCCGCCCGAGCGGCTGTCCGGCAAGACCGTCGCGGTCATCGGCTCCGGCCCGGCCGGCCTCGCCGCCGCCCAGCAGCTGACCCGGGCCGGCCACACCGTGGCCGTGTACGAGCGCGCCGACCGCATCGGCGGTCTGCTGCGCTACGGCATCCCCGAGTTCAAGATGGAGAAGCGGCACATCAACCGCCGTATCGAGCAGATGCGCGCGGAAGGCACCAAGTTCCGTACGGAGGTGGAGATCGGCCGCGACATCGACGCCGCGAAGCTGCGCAAGCGCTACGACGCCGTCGTGATCGCCGCCGGTGCCACGACCTCCCGCGATCTGCCCGTCCCCGGGCGCGGCCTCAAGGGCATCCACTTCGCCATGGAGTACCTGCCCGTCGCCAACAAGGTGCAGGAGGGCGACCTGACGGTCTCCCCGATCAGCGCCGAGGGCAAGCACGTCGTCGTCATCGGCGGCGGCGACACCGGCGCCGACTGCGTCGGCACGGCCCACCGCCAGGGCGCGGCCTCCGTCACCCAGCTGGAGATCATGCCCAAGCCGGGGGAGGAGCGGAACCCCGGCCAGCCCTGGCCCACCTTCCCGATGCTCTACAAGGTCACCAGCGCGCACGAGGAGGGCGGCGAGCGGGTCTACTCCGTCTCCACCACCCACTTCGAGGGCGACGAGGACGGCAACGTCCAGTGGCTGCACCTGGTGGAGGTCGAGTTCACGGGCGGCAAGCTCGAGCAGAAGCCCGGCACCGAGCGCCGCATCCCCGCCCAGCTCGTCACCCTCGCCATGGGCTTCACCGGCACCGACCGCGAGAACGGCCTCGTCGAGCAGTTCGGCCTGGAGCTGGACGAGCGCGGCAACATCGCCCGCGACGGCGAGTACGCCACGAACGTCCCCGGCGTGTTCGTCGCCGGTGACGCCGGCCGCGGCCAGTCGCTCATCGTCTGGGCCATCGCCGAGGGCCGCTCCGCGGCCCGCGGCGTGGACCGCTTCCTGACCGGCACCAGCGCCTTGCCGGCTCCGGTCCGCCCGACGGACCGCGCGCTGACGGTCTGACGCGGCCCGACTCCCGGCGGCTTTCGGCCCGCCGGGCCCCACACACGCGGCACCCGCCTTTCCCCGACCGGGGGCGGGTGCCGCGCTCTTTCCGGGACTCAGCCCCCGACGAGCACGGGGCAGGCGACGGGCCCCCGTGCCCCTCGTCAGCCCGCCGGTTCCCGGGCCACCAGATCCCGGAACTCCACGCGCGCGTCCTCCGTGTAGACCCCCACGTTCCCCTTCAGCAGCGGGCGTTCGCGGTCCTCGAAGGCGACCAGGCCCCGGCCGTCGACGCTGACCTCCATCCGGGCCCCCCGCTGGGCGACCCGGACGTCGGACCACGAGCCGATCGGGTACTTCCCGCCCCCCGTCGCCAGGAAGCGCTGGCCCCCGGGATAGGCGGGGTCGCGCTTGCCCAGTTCCCAGCCGTTCGGCTTGAGGGTGATGTAGTAGAAGTGCTCCGGGTCGGTGTAGGCCCAGACCAGCCACGGCACCTCCCACGGATTGGGCCGCGGCACGCGCAGTTGGGCGACCGTCCGCATCCTGGACCGGAAGTCCACGTCCGTGTACACCGCGGTGGAGACGATCAGCCCCGCGTGGGTCTCCTCGGGCACCCGGGACGGCATGGGGGACAGGGTCAGGGCGTCGTCGCTGCCCACGTTGTCCCCGTGGCCGTCGAACACCGACCGCCACGGGCCGTGGACCGAGCCCTCGGCCCACGGCCGGTCCGGTGCGTCGTCACCGCCTCCCCACAGCCCGGCCACCGCGAAGGCGGCGCCCACGAGCACGGCGGCGGCGAGCAGGGTGAGACCGAGGAGCCGGTGAACTCTCGTCATGCCGTCGAGTATGACCCCGGACCGTCGGGCCGACTGGCGATCAGCGGACCCGACGGCGGTTCCGTTTCCGCGTCCGCCCCGAAGTCCTCGGCGAGTTGGGCCACGATCCGGTCGGTGGCGTGCCCGTCCCCGAAGGGATTGCCGGCGGTCGCCATCCGCTCGTACGCCTCCGCGTCATCCAATAGGTGGATGGCCGCGTTGAGGATGACTTCCGGCTCGGTGCCCACCAGCCGTGCCGCGCCCGCCTCCACGGCCTCGGGCCGCTCGGTGGTCGTCCGCAGGACCAGGGCCGGCTTGCCGAGGGACGGTGCCTCCTCCTGGATGCCGCCGGAATCGGTCAGGACGAGGTCGCAGGCGGCGAGGGTAGCGGAGAAGTCGAGATAGCCCAGCGGCTCGACGACGCGGATGTTCGGGTGGTCGGTCAGCTCCGGGAGCAGCGCGTCACGGACGGCCGGGCTCTTGTGGAGCGGCACCACCATCTCCACGTCACCGCGGTCGGCGAGCCGTCGCATGGCCTTGCCCATGGCCCGCATCTTGTCGCCCTGGTTCTCCCGGCGGTGCAGGGTGAGCAGGGCCCGCCGCAGCCCGGTGCGGAAGAGGTTGTTCCCGGTGCCCTCCTCCAGCACCCACAGCAGGTTGTCGATGACGGTGTTGCCGGTGGTGAACACCTGGGTGGCGGGGACGCCCTCGGCGGTCAGGTGCCGGGCGGCGCGGGGCGTGGGCGCGAAGTGCCAGCGGGCGAGCCGCCCGATGAGCCGGCGGTTGGCCTCCTCGGGGAAGGGGTTGTCCAGCACCCCCGTGCGCAGCCCGGCCTCCACGTGGGCGACGGGGATGTGTTCGTAGAACGCGGCGAGCGCGCCGGTCAGCGCGGTGGTGGTGTCGCCCTGGACGATGACGAGGTCCGGGCGGTGCTCGCGGACGACCTCGCCGAGGCCGTCGACGAGGCGGGCCGTCAGTTTCGACAGCTCCTGCCGGTCGCGCATCACGTCGAGTTCCGTGCGCACCTCGACCCGAAGGAGGTCCAGCATCTGGTGCAGCATCTCGCGGTGCTGGCCGGTGGTGACGACGATGGGGTCGAAGAGCGGGGAGGCGGCCATGGCACGGGCCACGGGCGCCAGCTTGATGGCTTCCGGGCGGGTGCCCAGTACGAGCATGGCCCGTACGGGCGCGCTGATGATGTTCGGGGACATACGGTCTCCCTAGGCAGGGTGGTGACTGCGGGCGGATGTCGGGCGGTGGGTGCGCGCGGCGCCGACGTGCACGGAGTCGATACGCGTGGGGTCGACGTGCGCGGGGCCGGGTGTCTGTCCGGCGGGTCTCCGGGTGGCAGGTGCCACCGGTGCCGGGCGTCGGGAGCCCGCGAAGAACCGCCGGACAGGCCCTAGGTGCGCGCGGTCTTGAGCCAGGTCTGCTTGCCGGTGAGCATCCGCCACAGGCCCATCCATCCGGCGGCGAACCAGATGTAGCCGTAGAAGATGAAGACGTGCGAGAGCAGGATCGCGCGCAGCAGCCCGAGGTCGCGCTCGCGCCGGTGGTAGACGAACCCGTACGCGTACGCCGCCGTGAAGGACAGGACGTACGGCCCGAGGATCCACATCGGGGAGATCAGCGGGTGTCCGGCCTGGACGGAACCGACGACGGTGCCGGCCGTGGCGACGAGGAAGGACAGCGGCAGCAGTGAGGTGAGCAGGATCAGCACCGGGCTGGAGAGGTGGTAGAGCAGGTCCAGCGCGGGCCGGGTGGGGATGTCGCGCAGGATCGTCGGCACCAGCCCCGCCGACTGCAGATGGCCCTGGAACCAGCGGGACCGCTGGCGCACCAGACGGCGTACGTCGAGGACGGCCTGCTGGGAGACCGCCGCGGCGGTGCAGTGCTGATTGGTCCAGCCGTGCGCGATCAGCCGCACCCCGAGGTCGAGGTCCTCGGTCAGGGAGTCGCTCCACGGGCCGCTGCCGTCCTCGCCCATGAGGCTGTCGAGCGCGGCGAGCCGCATGAACTGGCCGTTGCCGCCCATGCCGACGCTGCCGATGTAGCGGCGGGCCTTCTGGAAGATGTCGCCGTAGATCACGAACTCCATGTCCTGGAGCCGGGCGAGCAGGCCCTTGTCCCGGTTGTACATCCGGACACCGATCTGGGTGCCCCCGGTACGCGGGTTGTCGAAGAAGGGGTCGACCGACTGGACCACGTGCTGGTCCAGCCGGCCGTCCGCGTCGACGACGCAGACGATGACGTCGCGCGGGTCGTGGCCGTCGAGGATGCCCGACTCGCGGAGGTGGCGAATGCCGTTGTTGAGAGCCGCGCCTTTTCCTTTACGGGCGTCCGGCAAATGCCGCTGGAGCAGATGGACCCGCTCGGGGTCGGCGGCCCGCGCGATGGCGGCGGTGCCGTCGTCCGAGGCGTCGTCGATGACCAGGGCGATGAATTTACCGGCTGGCAGGGCAGTAATGCGGGCGAGGCTCTCGGCGAGCACCGTCTCCTCGTTCAGACAGGCGAGGAGAAAGATATAGAAACGCTCCTCCCGGGGACCGCGTTTGCGTCGGATTCGGCGTCTGGAGAGAACGAAGAGCGTGGTGTTGTAGCCGCCGGCCATCACGATGATGGCAATGCTGGCCCAGATGAGGATTTCGGAGATCATGACCGTTCACCGAGATTTCGCACGGCGAACCACAGTTTGACCGATATAAGAGTCAGCGCGATCGCGCAGTAGAGCAGGAATCCGGCCCCGGCGGCTTCCTGCAGTCCCCGGGCAAAGGGGATGCCCGGCAGCGCCTCAGGAGCCGCCGTCAGCCCGGCCATAGGCAGGACTGTCCCCAGAGCGGGTTTTCCGTACATGGGTTCCCCCCCATTTTTCGCCTCGCTTGAGGCGTGCGCAGGGAAAGTATCAGACTCAACCGGTCTTCTTGTCGGACTTGGTGGGAGTTGTTTGAACGGAATCTCAAATTCTCCGGACCTAACGGTTATTAGGCCTGCTGAGGCGAGTGTGTGACGGATGTGATCTATGGTCTGTACCAATCCCGCTGTCGGGAAATGAAAGCTCTGGATCGGTGTTGTCTATTGACACCGGTCAAACCTCACAAGAAGAATCTGTCAACTGTCGGGCCTCCGAACTCCCGGAGGTGGCGGCAAGGGTTCGTGAAAGAGGGGGGAACCGCACGGTGAGGAAAATGAGAAGGAGATCGGGGATTTCCCGGATCTCCATCGTCTTCGTGATTGTCGCCGCCCTATGGGGCGGCATAGCGCTTTCCGGCGCACAAGCGGCAAAGGACCCGGGTGACCGCCGGTGGCCGCAGCATCTGAAGGGCATCAACCCGGTGTCGCTGTCCGGCCCCAAAGCCGCGGAGCTGAAGGCCTGGGCCAAGGCCCGCCTCGCCAACGACAAGAAGCGCCGCGCGGGCACCCTCGCCGTCCGGCCCGCCGAGCCCACCGAGCCCACCGTGCCGACCGCACCCGCCAAGCCCGCGGCGGGGCCCGTGGCGCGGCCCGTGGACAGGCCCGCCATCACTCCCGCCGTCAAGCCCGTCGTCAATCCCGCGGCGCGGCCCACGAGTTCGTCCGGGGCCACCACCACCCGCACCGCGCTCTTCACGAAGCCGGCCGCTCCCGCCAAGGCGGTGACGCGAGCCGTCCAGGCCGCCGTCCCCGCCGGGACCACGGCCCTCGTCCTGTACGACACGGCAGGCCCCTACGGGCACCTCGGTGAGCTGTACGCGATGGCCGCGGCCAACCTGGCCGGCCACTTCGGCACCGTCACCGCCAAGCCCGTCTCCGCCTACACCCGCGGCATGGTCGAGCAGTACACCGCCACGGTCTACCTCGGCTCCACCTACTACGGTGGCTCCATCCCCGACGCGATTCCCGCCGCCTTCTACCAGGACGCCCTGGCCACCAGCCGGCCCGTGACCTGGATCGGCGACAACATCTGGGGCATGGCCAACGCCGTCGGCGTCTCCGCCTTCCAGCAGGCCTACGGCTGGGACCCCACCAACTCGTACTACGAGCAGGGCGGCACCGTCGGGCGGATCGACCGCGTCGACTACAAGGGCCAGCGACTGACCCGGAAGATCCCGACCGGCTTCGACAGCGGAGTGCTGCACCCCGCCCTCTCCACCGGCCCCGGCTTCCCCCAGGTCACCCAGCTCGCCGAGGCCACGGACGCCATCTCCGGCGACACCAGCCCGTGGGCGATCCGGTCCCGCAACCTCACCTACGTGGGCGAGATCCCGTTCAGCTACGTCTCCGAGACCGACCGCGTCATCGTCTTCGAGGACCTGCTCTTCGACGTGCTCGCCCCGCAGACCGCCGAGCGGCACCGGGCCTTCGTCCGGCTGGAGGACATCAGCCCCGAGGCCGACCCGGCCCAGCTGCGGACCATCGCCGACTACCTCCACTCCGCGAAGGTCCCCTACGGGATCAACGTCATCCCCGTCTACACCGACCCCAAGGGCGCCTACAACAACGGCGTACCCAAGACCTCCACCCTGGCCCAGCGCCCCCAACTCGTCGCCGCCATCAAGTACATGCTCGAACGCGGCGCGGTCCTGATGAACCACGGCAACACCCACCAGTACGGCAACGTCGCCAACCCGTACAACGGCGTCACCGGCGACGACTTCGAGTTCTTCCGCGCCCACGTCGACGCCGGCGACAACGTCGTCTACGACGGGCCGGTCCCCGAGGACTCCACCGTCTGGGCCCAGAGCCGCATCACCGCGGGCCTCGCCGCCTTCACCGCCGCGGGGCTGCCCAGGCCCACCCTGTGGACCACCCCGCACTACGCCGCCTCCGCCACCGACTACCGCGTCTTCGGCAAGAACTTCTCCGCCCGCCTCGAACGGTCGCTGTACTTCGCGGGCACGCTGAGTGGCGGCACCGTGAATCCCGGCCGGTACATCGGCCAGTTCTTCCCGTACGCGGTGAAGGACGTCTACGGTACGACCGTGCTCCCCGAGAACCTCGGAAACTACGAGCCCGAGCCGTACAACAACCACCCGGCCCGGCTGCCCGCCGACCTGATCAACTCCGCCAAGGCCAATCTGGCGGTGCGGGACGGCGTGGCCAGCTTCTTCTACCACCCGTACTTCGCGGTGGGCCCGCTCAAGCAGACGATCGAGGGCATCCGCGCCCTCGGCTACACCTTCGTCGCCCCCGCGGACCTCAGCCAGTGAGTGCGAAGAAGGGGACGGCCGCCCTGCTGGCGGCGGCCGTCCTCTTCCTCGCCGCGTGCCAGTCCGACGGCACGGCCGGACGGGACGCGCCCACCGGCCGGGCGACCGCCCGCGGCGGAACACCCGACGCCAGGAAGGTGAGCGGACTGCGCGGCATCACCCTCCCCTCGTGGAACACCGACGACTACAGCAGCCCCGAAGCCGCCGGCTATCTGCGGCAGATCGCGGCCACCGGCGCCCGCTGGGTGACCTTCACCCCCACCTGGTACCAGGGCCGTGTCACCGACTCGAAGCTGCGCACCACGGACGAGACCGCCGACGACGACAGCCTGCGCCACATCATCGGCCTCGCCCACGCCGCCGGCCTCAAGACGATGCTCAAGCCGCACGTCGACCTCGTGCGGGGCGGCGACCGGGCCGGGATCCGGCCCCGCGACCCCGACGCCTGGTTCGCCGCGTACGAGCACTTCATCACCCACTACGCGCGCCTGGCCGCCGACACCGGCGCCGAGCAGCTCGCGGTCGGCACCGAACTCGCGGGCACCTCCGGCGACGGCCCGCGCTGGCGGCGGGTCATCGCCGCCGTCCGCGAGCGCTACCGCGGCCCGCTCACCTACGCCGCCAACTACGACGAGTACCAGAAGGTCCCCTTCTGGAAGGACCTCGACGTCATCGGCATCGACGCCTACTGGCCGCTGGCCGGCAAGGCCACCGCCGACCCCGCGCGGCTGCGCCGGGCATGGCAGCCGATCATCGGGGAACTGGAGGCTTTCGCCGCCCGCCGGGACCGCAAGATCCTCTTCACCGAGGCCGGTTACGTCAGCCAGCGCGGCACCACCACCGCCCCCTACTCCTGGACGATCAGCAAGCGCGCGGGCGAGGACGAACAGGCCGCCGCCTACGAGGCGCTGCTGTCGGCCTTCGACAAGAAGCCGTGGTGGGCCGGGGTCTGCTGGTGGATGTGGGACGACTGGCCCGACAGCGGCGAGACGGCCGAACGGCTCGCCTACACCCCGCACGGCAAACCCGCCGAGAAGGTGCTGCGCCGCTGGTGGTCGCCCGCCGGCCCGTCCGGCGACCGGGGGTGACGGCCCGTCGAGTCTGACGCCGGCTCGGGACAGCCCGGCACGCTCGCCGCGCTGTCGCAGACGTCCGGGCGTGCCCGTCACGGGACGGCCCTCCGCCGTGCGGTCGCGTGCCCGGATGCCGCTCGCAGGTCCGCCAAGGCCCGCCGCACGGCACTACGTATCGCAGTCCAGCACCGTGCGGCACAGCCCGCACCGCGCGCGCAGCCGTCCCTGGACCGGCAGCCGGATGCGCTGGTGGCACGTCGGGCAGGGAAAGCTGACGCGCGGCGGGTCATGGCCCTCGAAGGCGTAACCCTCGGCAGCCGAACCGCGCGCGGTACGGCGGTCCCGGGTGTAGCGGTGGCGGCCGAGCCGCCCGGCGGCGGCGAGCGGCGGGCGCCGCTCGTCCCGGCGCGCCCGGGCCAGGCCCTTGGTGTACGCCTCGTACGCCTGCGGGCTGGTGAACCAGGGGGAGGGGTCCTCGTCGAAGACCAGCGCGCGCTTGGCGAGGACGTAGCCGAACTCCTCCGGGGTGAGATAGCCGAGCTTCTGCGTCGAGACCGAGGACTCGCGGTAGGCGTCGAGCAGCAGCCAGCCCGCGCCGAGATAGGCGGCCGCGGTGTCCGTGAGGATCTCGTTGTCGCGGGTGCCGGGGAAGGCGAGGTCCAGGCGGTGCAGATAGACGTGCATCACCTCGTGCGCGAGGGCCGCGCCGATGTCCTCGCGGTGGGACTTGAAGCGTGAGTTGAGCTCGATGAAGTACTCGGGCCCGGCGGCGAGTTCGATGCTGCCCGCGTGCCGCATCTCACGGAACGAGACGATCATCCGGGCATCGGGCAGTCGCAGATGCCGCACCATCGCGCCGGCGACGCGCTGCACCCCCAGATACGGGTCCTCGTCGGCCGAGAAGGCCACGTCGACGGGGAGCACGCTCGCACCGAAGGTCCGCACCGTATCGGGGGAGAGCCGCTTGTACAGCGCGGTGATCGCGGTGCGCACGGTCTCGAGGTGCGGGAATCCGTGCTCGATCTCGATGTCCGACCCCACCCCGTGCCCCCCGCCGTCAGGTCCACCGGCCCTGTCCCACTCTACGGGCGGGGGCTCCGCACGGAAGGGGACGCAGCGAGACCTGCCCGAGACGGCTGCGCCCGAATGTGACCGCATGAGACTGGCTGAGACCGGACCTGACTGAACTCGACTGGCCGAAAGGCCACCCTTGTTGCTGCTGTCACACGCCCTCATAATCGCACCGCGCTCCGAAAGGGCATGTCCGGATATCGGATTGACATGATCCTGACAATGATCCCGGTGGGAGCGCAACCTCCCACGAAAGGAAGCACGTTGCGCAATTACCTCAAGGCGTTCAAGAGAGCGGCAGCGGTCGGTGCGGTCGCCCTCGCCGTGTTCAGCCTCCAGCCCGGCAGCGCGCAGGCGGCCCCGGACCCGGGCCCGAGCCCCACCCCCGGTGTCGTCGGCGGCACCCGTGCCCAGCAGGGCGAGTTCCCGTGGATGGTGCGGCTGTCCATGGGCTGCGGCGGTTCCCTCTACACCAAGCAGATCGTCCTCACCGCCGCGCACTGCGTGAGCGGCAGCGGCGCGAACACCTCGATCACCGCCACGGCCGGTGTCGCGGACCTCAACTCCACCTCGGCGATCAAGGTCAAGTCGACCCGGGTCCTGCAGGCCCCCGGCTACGACGGCCAGGGCAAGGACTGGGCGCTGATCAAGCTCGCCAAGCCCATCGACCTCCCCACCCTCAAGACCGCCGACACCGACGCGTACAACTCCGGCGACTTCACCATCGCCGGCTGGGGCGCCAACCGGGAGGGCGGCAGCCAGCAGCGCTACCTGCTCAAGGCCACCGTCCCCTTCGTCGACGACGCCACCTGCAAGAACGCCTACAGCAACCTCGTCGACGACGAGGAGATATGCGCCGGGTACCTGCAGCAGGGCGGCGTCGACACCTGCCAGGGTGACTCCGGCGGTCCGATGTTCCGCAAGGACAACGCGGGAGCCTGGGTCCAGGTCGGCATCGTCAGCTGGGGCCAGGGCTGCGCGCGCCCCGGCTACCCCGGTGTCTACTCCGAGGTGAGCACCTTCGCCGCCGACATCCGCAGCGCCGCCGCGAGCCTGGGCGGCTGACCCCGCACCAACCCCGCTGACCTGGTGTTCCAGGGCGCTCGCGGCCTCGTCGGCGAGCCGCTGCCCGAGCACCGGGTACGACGTGAGACGGCCCGCCCGCGCGACTTCGGTATGACGCGGACGGGTCCTCCTCATCCTTTCGGCCGAGGTGGGACGGGCCGAGAATGGGTCGGACAGTCGAGGTGTGGGACGGATAAATGTCCGTAACGTGAGGGGCGTGGTGCGGCGGCTGCCGAAAGGCGACCGGAACCGGCGTGATCCTCCGGAGCCCGGCACCGCGGTCCGAGCCGTACGAACGGAAGGCACTCCGTGTCCGCCCAGTCCCGCATCGTCGCCGTCACCGTCCTCACCGCAGCCACCGGCGCGGTGCTCTGGCCGGTGGCCGGCGCCTTCGCGGCGGACAAGGACCACCGGCCCGCCGCCCGCACGGTCACCCAGCAGGTGCTGCTGCCCGACGGCAGCCGGGCACGCCTGCACTCCGGCAGCGCCGGCGCGAGCGTCGACGTGATCTCCCGCGGCACGCGGCGGACCCTCGACGCCACCCGCCCGGCGGCCGACGCGGGCCGCCTGCACCTGCGGATCCTCGGCGGCGACGGCACCCACCCCACCCTGCGTGCCGCGCTCGACGGGTCCCGGCTGACCCACTACTACGACTTCGCCTCCGGCTCCCTGCGCTACACGCCCGACGGCTCCGACCTGGACCGTCCCGCCGCCACCGGCGACACGCTGAAGGACTACCGGCGCGGTGCCAGGACGGCCGCGGCCCCCGCGACCCACGCCGCCCCGGCCGGCGACGCGACCCGCGCCGACCTCCGCACGGAGCGTCACACGGACGCGAGCGGCGATCACGCGGACAGCCGCACGGGCAGCCGCACGGACGACAGTGAGAACGGCGCCGCGGTCAGCGGCAAGGACGACGGCACGCAGCACGGGACGCGCCTCGCCACCTCCAGCAACCCCGTCAAGCGCGTCGTCCAGGCCGGCGCGGCCATCAACGGCCGGCACGACATCGGCGCCCCCGCCCTCGCGGGCGCCGTCCTGCTGACCCTCGGCGGCGGGGCGTACGCCGTCCGCTTCGCGGTCCGCCGCTCCGGCCGCGCCGACGCCTGAGCCGGGCCCGTCCTCCGCGGCCACGCTGCGGTTGCGGCACCACGACGCCCCCGGTGACATGGAGGGACCGCCCCGGCCCGGGGCGCGCACCCTTCCGGCACCGACGACCCATCACACCCGAGCGGGCGGCCTCCCCGCGTACCGACCGGCACGCGAGCCGAACGCAGGCAGAACGCAGGCGAAACGCAGGCAAGGGGACAGCATGGCGATCACCGTGGTCATCGCGGACGACCAGGAAATGGTCCGCACCGGCTTCCGGATGATCCTGGAGAGCCAGCCCGACATCGACGTCGTCGCCGACGTCGTGGACGGCGAGGCCGCGCTGGCGGCCGTCGAGGAACACGAGCCCGACGTGCTGCTCCTCGATATCCGCATGCCCAAGCTGGACGGCCTGGAGGTCACCCGCCGACTCTCCGCCCTCGCCGCCGCGCACCCCGAGCGCCGCCGGATTCCGCGCATCGTCATCGTCACCACCTTCGACCTCGACGAATACGTCCACACCGCCCTCCGCAACGGCGCCTCCGGCTTCCTCCTGAAGGACGCCAGCCCCGCCATGCTCGTCGAGGCCGTCCACGCCGCCGCCGTCGGCGACTCCCTCATCTCGCCCGCCATCACCGTCCGGCTGTTGCGCGACATGGCCCCCGGCGCCACGGCGAGCCCGGCCCGGCAGCCGTCCGAGCCGCTCACCGAACGCGAGGCGGACGTCGTCCGCTGTCTGGCACGCGGCGCCACCAACGCCGAGATCGCCTCCGAACTGTTCGTCTCCCTGTCCACGGTGAAGACCCACCTGGCCAATGTGCAGCTCAAGCTCGACGCCCGGAACCGCGTCGAGATCGCGGCCTGGGCCTGGGAGAGCGGGCTGGCCACGGGCGGCTCATGAACACAGTGGCCGGGTGGGCCGCCCGGCACCCCCGGCGCGCGGTGGTCGCGAAGGCGGCCCTCGGGGCCTTCCTGCTCTTCCTCGTCGGCTTCGAGTCCGTCACCCTCGCCCGGCAGCCCAGCCCACCGCACGCCGTGGTCCTGGCCTCGGGCGTCGCCGTCTGTCTGTGCGCCGTCCCCTACGGCTGGATCCCGCTGGAGGTACGGGCCGCCGTCGCCGTCGCGGTCTCCTGGGGCACCACCGTCGCCCTCACGGCCGGCCCGCACCCGACCGTCGTGTGGGGCATGGGCGAGGCCATCGCCCTGCTCGTCCTGCTGACCGCCGTCGTCCAGCGCTCCACCACCCAGAAGGCCGCCGTCCTCGGCCCGATGCTTGCGACCGCCTGCGTCGCCGCCCCCATGCGCGACCTCCACCCGGGCCGCTTCACTGCCCTGTTCGCGGTGCTCACCGTCGTCGTCGGCACCTACTCCCTGCTGCTGCGCAACCAGTCCGGGCAGCGGGTGCGCGACCTCGCGGCCGTGCGCACCGCCGAACGGCTCGAACTCGCCCGGGAACTGCACGACCTCGTCGCCCACCACGTCACCGGGATCGCCGTGCAGGCCCAGGCCGCCCGCTTCACCTCCCTCGACGGCCGGGCCGCCGCCGCGGCGTTCCAGCGGATCGAGACCTCGGCGAGCGAGGCCCTCGGCGCGATGCGACGGCTGGTCGGTGTCCTGCGCGAGGGCGACGCCGAGACCGAACCCGTCGCGGGCCTGCCCGAGGTGCGGGCCCTGACCGAGGCGTTCGCCCGCACCGGCCCGCCCGTCGTCCTCTACATCGAACAGGGCATGGAGTCCTGGATCCCCGGGGAGGTCGCGGCGGGCGTCCACCGCGTCGTCCGCGAGGCCCTGACCAACATCCGCAAGCACGCCGCCGACGCCACGGCCGTACGCGTCGGGGTGCGCGGCGTCGCCGAGGGCGTCGAGCTGCGCGTCGCCGACGACGGCAAGAGCGCGGCCGGGCTCGCGGAACAGGCCCGGGGCGGCGGCTTCGGCCTGGTCGGCCTCAGCGAACGGGCCAAGGCCATGGGCGGCCGGCTGCACGCGGGCCCCGCGCCGGAGGGTGGCTGGGAGGTCACCGCCCTCTTCCCCCTGGACCGACGCCCGACCCCTTCGTAGGGCCCCGCACGCGGGCGGCCGTTCGCCCCGGGCTCAATCCGCCCTGGGCTCAAACCATTTGGGTGCGGCTCCGTGATCATTAACGTCATCCCCATGGACATCACTCACGTCACCCCGGACATCCGGATGCTGCGCTTCGCCGTCGGCCAGGCCTACGCCGTGCGGCTGCCCGACGGCTGGGCCCTCGTGGACACCGGCATCGCCGGATCCGAGGGGGACATCCTCGACGCCCTCGCCGGCCTCGGCTGCGCCCCCGGCGACCTGCGCGAGATCGTGCTCACCCACAGCCACGGCGACCACACCGGCTCGGCCGCCGCCCTCGCCGCAGCCACCGGCGCGCGCGTGCTGGCCGGCGCCGCCGACGCCCCGGTCATCCGTGGCGAGGCCCCCGAACCGCCGCCCGTCCTCCTCGACTTCGAAGTCCCCCTCCACGCGTCCATCACCCCCCATGTCCCTCCGGCCCCGCCGTCCCCCGTCCACCGCGAGCTCGTCGACGGCGACACCCTGGACTGGGGCCAGGAAGCGCGGATCGTCCACGTCCCCGGCCACACGGCGGGCAGCGTCGCCGTGCACCTCCCGGCGGCCAAGGCGCTGTTCACCGGCGACACCATCGCCTCCCACGAGGGCGCCGCGATACTCGGCATCTTCAACGTCGACCGGGAGCGGTCCATCGCCTCCTTCCGGCGTCAGGCCGCCCTCGACATCGAAACCGCCTGCTTCGGCCACGGCGACCCGATCGTCCAGGGCGCCGGCGACGCCCTGCGCGCCACCGCGGCGAACCTGCGCTGACTCTCCGGGGGGCCGTCGGCCCCCCGGTCAGCCCTGCCCGTCGGCCTTCAGCTCCTGCCCGTAGCAGAGGCAGAACGGATGGCCCGCAGGGTCGGAGAACACCCGGAATCCGGACCGCTCACCCCCGCTGTCGTGGAGGAACGTCGCCCCCAGCGCGATCACCTCACGCTGCGCCCGCTCCATGTCCTCGATCGTGGGAACGTCGAAGTCCAGATGCATCTGCTGCGGATGGTCGGGATCCGGCCAGCGCGGCGGCCGGTGGTCCTCAGCGAGCTGGAAGGCGATCCGACGGCCGTCCTCGGCGGTCAGCCACACCCACTCCGGGTCCTTGTCGTCGACCCGCCAGCCGAGGATCCCGGCGTAGAAGGCCGCCAGCGCGGCCGGGTCCGGACAGTCGATGACGGTGCACTGAAATTTCGCGATCATGCGGTGATCCTGCCCGGTCCGGGCCGATTGTCCACGCACCCGGGCCACCCGGCCCGCATTTGTCCAACAGCCGCTCTCTTTTGTCCATGGTCCCACCTGCCACTACCGCCCCACGGTGTCGGTACTTCGTCGCGAGCCGTCCCAGTGCCGCGACCCGCGACGTGACATGGCCCAACGGCGTACGGAGGAGCGAGCAGCGTGGATCCGGAAGGCGTGCAGACACCGGCGGAGCCCCGAGACACCACCGGCCCCAGCCGACGGGCCGTCGTCGTCACCACCGCACTCGCCGGCCTCGGCACCGCCCTCACCGCCGCCGGCGCCGCCCACGCCCGCACCCCGGGCGGGACCACCCTGCGCTCCACCGCGCTGGAGGTACGGCTCGACACCACCTTCCCCCGCATCCTCTCCTACACCGACCGCGCCACCCGAGCCGTGCTGTACGGGCAGGAGGACCCCGTCACCTCGCTGCTCATCGACGAAACCCCGCACACCCCGGACGTCACCCTCGCCCTCGCCCCCTCCGGCGACCTGGCGACGTACGCCCTCGCCTTCAGCGGCGGCACCCGGATCACCATCGAAATCAAGGTCAGCGACCGGCGGGTGGACTGGCGCGTCACCCGCATCACCGACACCGCCGCCCTCCGCGTCGGCACCCTCCGCATCCCCGGGCTGGCGCTGCTCGCCGTCCGCAGCACCCAGCCGGGCGCGACGCTCCTCGCCGCCCGCGTCGAGCTCGACAAGGACAAGAGCGGCGACACCCTCATCGAGGTCACCGCCGACACCCCCGCCGAACCCGCCCCCACCGGCTGTGCGTACGCCGTCGTCAGCACGGACCTGCTCGCCGCCGCCCTCGAGACCAACACGGTCTGGGACACCCCCGACCGCGCCACCGCCTGGGAGAACGGCCGCCTGTGGCGGCAGACCGTGAAGCGCCCCGGCCACACCGAGACCCGCATCGGCTGCGGCCAGTGGACACACCGGGCCGCCACCGCACCCGTCGAGGCCACCGAACCACTGCCCTACGCCACGGTCGTCCTCACCGGCGACCGCAACGGCGACGGCAAGGTCGACTGGCAGGACGCCGCCATCGCCCTGCGCGACATCATGGTCAACCCCCTCGGCGCCGACGAACAGCACCTGCGGGTCGTCCCGCACATCGCGTTCAACTTCGCCAGCCAGGCCACGAACCCCTTCCTCACCACCCTCGACAACGTCAAACGGATCTGCCTCGCCACCGACGGGCTGCGCCAGTTCACCCTCCTCAAGGGCTACCAGTCCGAGGGCCACGACTCCGCGCACCCCGACTACGGCGGCAACCACAACCACCGCGCCGGCGGGCTCGACGACCTCAACTCCCTCGTCCGCGCCGGGAAGACCTGGCACAGCGACTTCGCCGTCCACGTCAACACCACCGAGTCCTACCCCGTCGCCCACGCCTTCTCCGAGACCCTCGTCGACAAGAACGACCGGCAGTGGGACTGGCTCGACCAGTCCTACCGCATCGATCCCCGCCGCGACCTGGTCTCCGGCGACATCGCCCGCCGCTTCCGGCAACTGCGCGACGAGACCGACCCCGCCCTGAACACCCTCTACATCGACGTCTTCCGGGAATCCGGCTGGAACTCCGACCGCCTCCAGCGTCATCTGCGCGACCAGGGCTGGCAGATCACCACCGAATGGGGCCACGGCCTGGAACGCTCCGCCCTGTGGGCCCACTGGGCGTGCGAGACCGACTACGGCCCCGACACCTCACGCGGCATCAACTCCCGGCTCATCCGCTTCGTCCGCCACCACCAGAAGGACGTCTTCGCCGACAAATGGCCCCTCCTGGGCACCGCCAAACTCGGCACCTTCGAAGGGTGGCAGGGCAGGACCGACTGGGCGCCGTTCTACCGCCGCATCTGGACCGAGAACCTGCCGGCCAAATACCTCCAGGCCTTCCCCGTCCACACCTGGGAAGAGCACCGCATCACCTTCGCCGGCCCGACGCACACCACCGTCACCTCCCGGCCCGGCGGGGACGGCACCCGCCGGATCACCACCGACGGCCGCACGGTCTACGACGGCGACACCTACCTCCTGCCGTGGGAACCACGGGAAGCCACCGACCCCGCCAAGCTCTACCACTACAACCCCCGGGGCGGAGCCACCACCTGGACCCTGCCCCGAGGCTGGGCCGGACTGAGCAGCGTGGTCCTGCACCGCCTCACCGACCAGGGCCGCGCCGACCCCCTCGACCTGCCGGTGCACGACGGAAACATCACCGTCCACGCCGCACCGGACCAGCCGTACGTCCTCACCCGCGAGCGGGCCCGCACCCGCCGCGACCCCGCCTGGGGCGAGGGCACCTCCCTGCGCGACCCCGGCTTCAACTCCGGGACCCTGGACGCCTGGACGGTCACCGGGCCCGCCGCCGTGGCCCTCGGCGAACGCGGCGAGTGGGAACTCGTCATCGGCGCCGGCCCGGCGGCCACCGTGAGCCAGCGGGCCGCCCGGCTGAGGCCCGGCACCTACGCCGCGTCCGTACAGGTCGAGGTCGGAGCGAGGGCGGGGGAGCGGCGCCGGGCGGCCCTGCGCGTCCGCACGGCCGACGGGATCACGGCGGTGAACTGGACGGACACCTCCACCGCCGGCAACCACATGGCGGCGGACCGCAAACACGGCACCCGCTACCAACGGATGTTCACCCACTTCACCGTGCCCCGCGGCGGGGGAGCCGTGACGCTGTCCCTCACGGCCGCCGCGGGCGGGGCCCGGGTCCGCTTCGCGAACGTACGGATCGTGGCCGTGCAACGAGGGCGCCGCACCCCCACGCACGGCACCCTCGTCCACGAGGACTTCGAGCACGTACCCCAAGGGTGGGGCCCGTTCGTCAAGGGCGACGCGGGCGGAGTCACCGACCCGCGCACCCACATCGCCCAACGGCACGCGCCCTACACCCAGCGCGGCTGGAACGGAAAGGCCGTCGACGACGTCATCGACGGCACCCAGTCCCTCAAATCACGCGGCGAGAACACGGGCCTGGTCTACCGCACCGTCCCGCACACCGTCCGCTTCACCCCTGGACACCGCTACCGGGTGGCGTTCCGCTACGAGAACGAGACGGCCGGCCAGTACGCCTGGATCACAGCCGTCGACGAACCCGCCGCGCGGGAACTCACCCGCACGCCCCTGCCCGTCGCCACCCGGCCCACCACCCACACCCACGAGTTCACCGCACCGCGGACGGGCGAGGCATGGGTGGGCCTGCGGAAGGTGGGCGACAGCGGGACCGCGGAGTTCGTCCTCGACGGCTTCACCGTGCACGACCTCGGCCAACAGCCCCCCACAGGGCCCGCCCCGGTGGTCACCGCCACCGGCCGGTGATCACCGGGGAGAACGGGCACCTGTGCCCCCGCGCTCCCGTTCACCGGCGCCCGCCGCCGTGCCGGACCACGCCTTCCGGCCGATCGCGCCCGCCCTCTGGCGGGCGAGGGGCCCATCGGCGAAGATCGGCGCTGCGTGCGACGAACCGGCAGCGGAAAGGAGGCCCCGGACGCGTGTACCACACCTGGATGCGGTACTTCACGCCCGGCCCGGTCCACCACCGGCTCGGACTGGTCTGCCTCGGCGTCGGCCTCCAGCACGGCGCCCTCCCCGCCGTCGGACCCCGCACCCTCGACCACCACGTCGCCGTCGTCATCAGCGCCGGGACCGGCTGGCTGCGCACCCCCGACGGCCGCGCCCTGCCCGTCACCGCCCCCGCACTCCTGTGGCTCAGCCCCGGCGTCCCGCACCACTACGGCGCCGGACCGGACAACGGCTGGGACGAGAGCTTCGTCGACTTCACCGGCCCCGCCGTCACCGCCTACACCGAACTCGGCCTCATCGAACCCGACCGGCCTCTCGTCCCCCTCACCGAGACCACCGCCGCCCGCGCCGCCATCGCCCGCATCGCCCGCGCCGCCCACCGCGGCAACCCCCTCCTCGAAGTCGAGACCTCCGCCGCCGTCCACGAACTCCTCGTCGCCCTCCACCGTGCCCGCGCCGACCTCGGCGGCGACGGCGAACCCGTCCTGCGCGCACTCGCCCGCGACGCCTTCCTGCCGCTGTCCGTCACCGAACACGCCGCCCGGCACGGCATGACCCCCGCCGCGCTGCGCTCCGCCGTGCGACGCGGCGCCGGGTGCAGCCCGAAGGACTACCTCCTGGCCATCCGCCTGGGCCGCGCCAAGGAACTCCTCGCCGCCACCGAACTGCCCGTCTCGGCCGTCGCCCGCCGCGTCGGCTACGACGACCCGGCCTACTTCAGCCGGCTCTTCACCCGCCGCGTCGGCACCGCCCCGGTACGGTTCCGCGAGCGCCAGGGCCGCAGCGTCCCCGGCGGCTGGAGCCGGCGGATACCCGACCCGGAGCACCCACCGGTCACCGGACCCCTTCCGCCCGCATAGGGTCGGTGGACATGACCGACAGTGCCAACAGCTTCAGCGGTGCCCCCGGCACCGACGACGAGTCCGTACGCGCCGAGCTGGGCCGGCTGCGCGACAGCATCGACAACATCGACGCCGCGGTGATCCACATGCTCGCCGAGCGGTTCAAATGCACCCAGCAGGTCGGCCACCTCAAGGCCGCCCACAAACTCCCGCCCGCCGACCCCGCCCGCGAGGCCCGGCAGATCACCCGGCTCCGCGAACTGGCCGAGAACGCCAAACTCGACCCGGCGTTCGCCGAGAAGTTCCTCAACTTCATCATCGCCGAGGTCATCCGCCACCACGAGACGATCGCGCGGGCGTAAGCCGCGCCACGCGCGGTGTCCTCAAGCGCCGGACGGGCTGGAAACAAGCCCGTCCGGCGCTTGAGGACAAGGCACAGCCAGCCCGTCCGGCGCTTGAGGACCGGGGCCCGGGGCGGAGCCCCGCAACGGCGCGCACCCCCCAGCACCCCGGCCAAAACCCCATAGGCCGGCGCCCAGCGATACGGCAGCATGACCCCATGCCCGTACTCACGCGCGACGAAGCGCAGACCCGAGCCCGACTCCTCGACGTCCACCGCTACGGGATCGACCTCGATCTCACCCGCGGCGACGAGCACTTCGGCTCCACCACCGTCATCCGCTTCACCGCGCGCGAAGCCGGCACCACCTTCGTCGAGGTCCGCCCCGCGGCCCTCCACCGCGCCACCCTCGACGGTCACGCCCTCGACGTCGGCACGCTCGACGACAACCGGCTGCCCCTCACCCTCACCCCCGGGGACCACGAACTGCGCGTCGAGGCCGACATGCGCTATTCCCACACCGGCGAGGGCATGCACCGCTTCACCGACCCCGCCGACGGCGAGACCTACCTCTACACCCAGTGCTTCCTCGACGACGTCCAGCGCGTCTTCGCCGCCTTCGACCAGCCCGACCTCAAGGCCGTCTTCGACGCGACCGTCACCGCCCCGCCGCAGTGGACCGTCCTCGGCAACGCCCTCGCCACCCGCGTCGGAGCCCCCGCCGACGGCCGCTGGCAGCTCGCCACCACCGCCCCCTTGAGCACCTACTTCGTGGCCTTCGCCGCCGGCCCCTGGCACACCGTGCGGACCGAGCACGCCGGGCTGCCCTTCGCGCTCCACTGCCGCCGGTCCCTCGCCCCCCACCTCGACACCGACGCCGAGGAACTCTTCGACATCACCCGCCGCTGCTACGACCGCTACCACGAGATCTTCGACGAGCCCTACCCGTTCGACTCCTACGACCAGGCGTTCGTCCCCGAGTTCAACGCCGGCGCCATGGAGAACCCGGGCCTCGTCACCTTCCGCGACGAATTCGTCTTCCGCTCCGCCGTCACCGACACCGAGCGGCAGACCCGCGGCATGGTCATCGCCCACGAGATGGCCCACATGTGGTTCGGCGACCTCGTCACCCTCCAGTGGTGGGACGACATCTGGCTGAACGAGTCCTTCGCCGAGTACATGGGCTACCAGGTCCTCTCCGAGGCCACCCGCTTCACCGGTACGTGGACCGACTTCGCCGTCGCCCGCAAGAGCTGGGGCTACGACGCCGACCAGCGCCCCTCCACCCACCCCGTGGCCCCCGCCCCCGACGCCGTCCGCGACACCGCCTCCGCCCTGCTCAACTTCGACGGCATCTCCTACGCCAAGGGCGCGAGCGCCCTGCGCCAGCTCGTCGCCTGGCTCGGCGAGAAGGACTTCCTCGCCGGCATCAACGACCACTTCGCCCGCCACCGCTTCGGCAACGCCACCCTCGCCGACTTCATCGACTCCCTGGCCCGCGCCACGGGCCGTGACGTCCACGCCTGGGCCGACAGCTGGCTGCGCACCAGCGGCGTCGACACCCTCACCCCCCGCATCACCGAGGACAGCGCCGCAGGCGACCTTGGTGCGGGCGGAGCCGGCGGCACGACCGGCTGGCACCTCGACCTCCACCACGACGGCACCCGCCCGCACCACCTCGCGATCGGCCTCTACGACCACGCCCCCGACGACCCCCGGGCCCTCGTGCGCCGCGACCGCGTCGAAGCCGACCTGCCCGCCGGCGGCGGCACCCGCACCCTCACCTTCACCGGCCCCCGCCCCGCCCTGCTGCTCGTCAACGACGGCGACCTGACCTACGCCAAGGTCCGCCTCGACGCCGGCTCCTGGGACACCGCCCTGCGCACGCTCTCCGGACTGCCCGACCCCGTCGCCCGCGCCGTCGTCTGGAACGCCGCCCGTGACATGGTCCGCGACGGCGAACTGGCCCCCGCCGCCTACCTGGACGCCGCCCGCGCCCACATCCCGCACGAAACCGACATCGCCATCGCACAGGCCGTCCTCGGCTTCGCCCGCACCCAGATCGCCGACCGCTACCTGCCGGCCACCGACCGCCCCACGGCCCTCGCCACCCTCACCGACCTCGGCCACGACCTGCTGCGCCGCACCGACGGCACCGGCCGGGCCGACGCGCAGGGCCTCCGGCTGATCGCCGTCCGCGCCCTCATCGACAGCGCCACCGCCCCCGGCACCCTCCAGGACTGGCTGGCCGCGGGCACCGTCCCCGGCGGCCCCGCCCTCGACCCCGAACTGCGCTGGCGCACCCTCGCCCGCCTCGCCGTCCTCGGCGCCACCACCCCCGACGCCATCGACGCCGAACTCGCCCGCGACCCCAGCGCCACCGGCCAGGAGGGCGCCGCCCGCTGCCACGCCGCACTCCCCGACGCCACCGCCAAGGCCACCGCCTGGCAGGCGATGTACCCCGGGCACCCCGGCGAGGACCGCGCCGACGCCGCCGCACCGGCCGAACCGTCCGGTGCGGCCGAACCCGCGGAGCTGTCTGAGCCTTCGGAGCTTTCCAATTACCTCTTCACCGCGACCGCCCAGGGCTTCTGGCAGCCCGAACAGCTCGACCTCCTGCGCCCCTACCGCGCGCGCTACTTCCCCGCCGCCGTCACCGTCGCGGCCCGCCGCGGCCCCGCCCTCGCCATCGCCGCCGGCGTCCACGGCTTCCCCCAGCCCCTGGTCGAGGCCGAGACCCTGCGCCTCGGCGAAGCCTGCCTGCGCGACGCCGACCCCACCCCCGCCCTGCGCCGCAAACTCGCCGACCAGCTCGACGACCTGCGCCGCGCCCTGAAGATCAGGCAGGCCTCCACGGAGGACGACACCCCGGTACGGGCGTAAGCGCCCGCGCGCGCGGCGCACCGGGGGCCGCCGGAAGCACCCCGGAAAACGACGAGGCTCCCGCACCCCCCAAGGGGGTACGGGAGCCTTGGCCGGTTGTCTCGACGGTCAGGCGCGCTTGTCGGTCGCGGCGTCCGACGGCTGGGCCGTGCGCAGCTCCTCCAGGAAGCGGTCCACGACACCGCTCTCGCGGGCGAAGTCCGTGACCGGCTCGCCGACGATGCGGCCCGACAGATCGGTGGCCAGTACGCCGACCTGCTGACGCAGCTCGGCCTCGGCGACCGCACGCTCCGCGTCGATCACCGCGTGACCCGCGGCGATGATCTCGTCGCGCTGACGCTGGCCCTCGGCCCGCAGCTCGGCGATGATCGCCGTGCCCTGCTCGACCGACTCCTGACGCAGCCGGGCGGCCTCGTGCCGCGCCTCGGCCAGCAGCTCCTGGTACTCGGCGTGGACCCGCGCGGCCTCGGCGCGCGTCTCCTCGGCCTCCTCGAAGCGGCCGTCGGTGGCCTCCTCACGCTCGGTGAGGACCTTGTTGATCCGGGGCAGGATCACCTTCGCCATCACGGCGAAGAGGATGAAGAAGAGCGCCAGCCCCAGGATGAGCGGCGCGAGCTCGGGCTTGAGCGGACCGACGTCGATAGCAAGTTTCATGGCCATGGGGTGCAGATTAGTCGAAGCCGAGCCCCGAGTCCGCTTCGCACCCCTCTAGCAGATCCCACCGGCCCGCACCCCAGGGCGGTACCACCATCGGGCGAAACCCCGAGGCCCCATGGTCACCGAGTGTGCGACGCCAGTAACTTGAGGCGATTAGCCCTGCCCGGACCAGCCGGACCATGTGATAAGCCGACCCAAAAAGGGGCACACCCATGCCTGCGCCCGGCGCCGACCAGACCCCCGCACCGCTGGCGGGCGGCACCGAAGGACCCCGCGCGCTGCGCCCCCTGCTGGAGACGGTCCTGCACGCCCTCGGCCAAGGCGCCACCGCCCGCGGCGGACCCTTCCCGCCCGGCGGCCCCGACGCCGTCACCGCCCGGCTGCGCACCGCCCTCGGCCCCGCCCTCCCCGAGCACGGCACCGGCGCCCACGAAGCCCTCCGCACCCTCGTCCGGGCCCTCGCCGAAGGCTCCGCCGACCCCGCCGACCCGCGCTGCGCCGCCCATCTGCACGGCCCGCCGCTGGCCCTGGCCGCCGCCGCCGACCTCGCCGCCGCCGCCCTCAACCCCTCCCTGGACTCCTGGGACCAGGCCCCCGCCGCCTCCGCCCTGGAAATCCTCACCACCCGCGCCCTGGCCGCCCTCGTCCACCCCGCCGGCCCGGCCCCCGACGCCCTCGTCACCACCGGCGGCACCGAGTCCAACCAGCTCGCCCTGCTCCTCGCCCGCGAAGCCGCCCGCGCCCGCTCCGCCGACCCCCTGACCGTCGTCTGCGGGGCCAACGCCCACCACAGCGTCCACCGCGCCGCCTGGCTCCTCGGCCTGCCCGCCCCGCAGACCCTGCCCACCCCCGCCGGCGTCCTCGACCCCGCCGACCTCGCCGCCGCCCTCGACGACCGCCACGGCGCCCCCACCCTCGTCGTCGCCACCGCGGGCACCACCGACACCGGCCGCATCGACCCGATCCCCAAGCTCGCCGACCTCTGCGACGCCCACGACACCCCCCTCCACGTCGACGCCGCCTACGGCGGGCCGCTCCTGTTCAGCGACACCCTCCGCCCCGCGCTCGACGGCCTCGACCGCGCCCGGACCGTCACCCTCGACCTCCACAAACTCGGCTGGCAGCCCGTCGCCGCCGGGCTCCTCGCCGTGCCCGACACCACCTGGCTCGGCCCCCTCGCCCACCGGGCCCCCTACCTCAACCCCGCCGACGACATCGAGGCCGGCCACCCCGACCTCCTCGGCCGCTCCCCGCGCACCAGCCGGCGCCCCGACATCCTCAAGATCGCCGTCACCCTCCGCGCCCTCGGCCGCCGAGGTCTGGGCGACCTCGTCGAGCGGGTCTGCGCCACCGCGCAGCTCCTGGCCGACCGCATCGAGGCCCACCCCGCCTTCGAGCTCCACGACCGCCCCACCCTCAGCACGGTCCTCTTCCGCCCCACCGGCACCGACGACCGCACGCTCGCCGACATCAGACGCCGCCTCCTGGACCACGGCACCGCCGTCCTCGGCCGCGCCACCACCCCCGAGGGCCTCTGGCTCAAGGCCACGCTCCTCAATCCCCACACCCGCCCCGACGACCTCGACGCCCTGCTCGACCTCGTGGAAGGCCACACGCCCCGATGACCAATCCTCCGCCCCCCGCCACCGCCCCCGACCAGCCCTTCGACCTCGCGGGCATCGGCATCGGCCCCTTCAACCTCTCGCTCGCCGCCCTCGCCCAGTCGCTCCCCGACCTCCGCACCGCCTTCTACGACCAGAACCGCGTCTTCCAGTGGCACCCCGGGCTGCTCATCGACGACACCACCCTCCAGGTGCCCTTCCTCGCCGACCTCGTCACCCTCGCCGACCCCGCCAACCCCTGGACCTTCCTCAACTACCTCAAGGCCCGCGAGCGCCTCTACCCCTTCTACTTCGCCGAGCGCTTCCACATCCAGCGCGCCGAATACGACGCGTACTGCCGCTGGGTCAGCGAATCCCTTCCCGGACTCCACTTCGGCCACCAGATCGACGCCGTCCGCTGGAACCCCGAGCGCGCCCTCTTCGAGATCGACTACACCCGGCTCGACACCGACGGCGAAGCCGAGGCCCTCGGCCGCAGTTACGCCCGCAACCTCGTCCTCGGCGTCGGCACCGCCCCCTACGTCCCCGACCCCCTGCGGCCCCTCGTCGACGCCCCCGCCGTCCCCGTCATCCACTCCGCCGACTACCTCGACCACCGCGAGCGGCTCCTCGCCGCCGACCACATCACCGTGATCGGCGCGGGCCAGTCGGGCGCCGAGGTCTTCCTCGACCTCCTCCGCAACCGCCCCGCCGGCCGCGAGAAGCTCCACTGGCTCGCCCGCAGCCCCTCCTTCGCCCCCATGGAATACAGCAAGCTCGGCCTCGAGCACTTCACCCCCGACTACACCCGCTACTTCCACGCCCTGCCCGAGTCCGTACGGGACCAGGCCCTGCCGCGCCAGTGGCAGCTCGACCGGGGCGTCGCCGCCGACACCCTCGCCACCATCCACGACGAGCTCTACCGCCGCAGCCTGCACGGCGGCTGGCCCGACACCGTCCTCACCCCCGGCGTCTTCGTCCGCACTGCCGGCCGCGTCGGCACCACCCGCGTCGAACTCCACCTCGAACACGCCCAGCAGGGCAGCCGCTCCCGCCTCACCACCGACGCCGTCGTCCTCGCCACCGGCTACCGCGAGCGCCGCGTCGACACCCTCCTCGCCTCCCTGGACCCCTATATCCGCCGGGACTCCGCCGACCGCCCCCGCATCGACGAGCAGCACCGGCTCGTCCTCGACCCCCACGTCAAGGGCGCCGTCCACGTCCAGAACGCCGAACGCCACACCCACGGCGTCGGCACCGCCGACCTCGGCCTCGCCGCCTGGCGCAGCGCCCTCATCCTCAACTCCATCACCGGGAAGACGGCCTACCCCCTGCCCGAGCGCACCGCCTTCACGACCTTCGGGCTGGAGCCGCGGCCCCAGACCCGTCCGCAGCACAGGACCCCGGAGAACCGGCGCACCATCCCGCGCCAACTGCCCGTTCACTGACGGCGGCGCGGCGTCCCGAGGCACCGGCGGCCCGCCAGGGCGCCTTTCGGCCACTGGCGGAAGGGGACCGGTCGCGTTTGGACGGGCGGTGGCCGAGGAAGGACAGTGAACTATGAGCATGCTTGATGAAATCCGGGCAAGACTTGACTGTCGCGGCAGTTGTGGCAGAGGAGCCGGGGGGGCGTCGCGCGTGAGCCCGTCGCTGTTCATCAAGATCTGCGGGCTGCGCACCGCCGAGGACGTGGACACCGCGGTCGAGGCCGGAGCCGACGCGATCGGCTTCGTCTTCGCCGACAGCCCGCGCCAGGTGGACGCCGCCACCGCGGGGAAGCTGGCCCGGCGGGTCCCCGAGCACGTACTGACCGTCGGCGTGTTCCGCCGACAGCCCGTGGCGCAGGTGCGGGACCTCGCGCTGGCGAGCGGGGTCCGCTCCGTACAACTGCACGGCGACGAAGGCCGTGACTACTACGACACCTTGCGGCCGCAGGGGTGGACGCTGATCCGTGCCACCTCCTCCGCAGACGGGCGGACCCCCCGCTGCGGCGAGCTGGGGGAGGACTACCTCCTGCTCGACGCCCCCGACCCCGGCGCGGGCCTGCCGTGGAACTGGGCCGACGACCGCTTCACCCCGCCCACCGGACGCTGGCTCCTCGCCGGCGGACTCGACCCGGAGAACGTGCGGCGGGCCGTGCGCACGATCGCGCCGTGGGGCGTGGATGTCTCCAGCGGAGTGGAAGCCCGTCGAGGCATCAAGGACCCTGCTCTGATCAGGGAGTTCATCCAAGCCGCCCGCTCGGCGGAATGACCGGGGGCCGCTTCGGACCTGTCTTGATCCAGCACCAACTCGACTGTGTGGCTGTAGACTTCAGCCACCGGTAAGCGGCCACCATCCGCCTGCCCACTTACGGGCGAACTCATCCCCTCGCGTCCCCTCGACGCTGCGTACCGTCCCCCTGTCGGCCACTGAAAGCACGTGCGCGCGTTCTCAGCCGATGCGGCAATGCCGCCTCGTATCGCTCCTTATTCGGAATCGGCGCTCCCGGTTCTGAACCGGCACATGGATCTTCTTAAAGCCTTGTGTTCCCGGGCCGGACACTGATAAATCTGTATTTCAGCACCCCAAGATCTCAAAACAAGATCATCTATGGCCAGAGATCTTGCGCGACCGGAGAGTGAGGGTACGTGACCACCGCAAACTCCTGTAAATTGACCCACTGTTGGGTCAACGAGATCGACCTCAAAGCGATAGCCGACCAGGTAGGCACCCCGGTCTTTATCTACAGCGAAGCCCAGATCTTAAAGAACGTCGGCCGCATCCAGGACGCCGCCAAAGCCGTAGGGCTCGACTCCCGAGTCGAATTGTATGTCCCCTTCTTCCCGAACTCTAATCCACATGTATTGAAGCCGCTCCAGCAGATGGGAGTCGGCCTGCTTCTGCAACTGCCCAGCGAATACCGGATCCTGCGCGAGTACGGATTCGACAAGTTCATCGTCTCCCCGGGTCACGTCTCCGACGAGGAGATCGGTTTCTGGGACCAGGCCGGCTATCCGACCTTCCTCTCCAGTCTCGACGAGGTCGCCTACTCGCTGCGGACCGACGCCCCCACCATCAGCGCCCGCATCGACAGCCTCGACTCCGGCAAGCCCGGCATCAAGTACAGCGAACTGAAGCGCCTCTCCGACCTGCTCGAGCAGTACGGCCGCGAACTCGAATGCTTCGAGGTCTACTGCGGCAGCGGCAACTCGCGCGACGAGATGATCAGCGTCATCGAGAAGCAGTTCGAGATCTTCAAGACGCACTTCCCCCACGCGAAGTCCATTAACTTCGCCGGCGGCCACGGCTTCGTCTACGAAGCCTGGGACGAGACCACGAAGCACTTCGACTGGAACGAATACTTCAAGGCGCTCCGCGAAATCGCGGACCGCATGGAGATCCCGGACCACGTGAAGTTCCTCTTCGAGCCCGCCCGGGACGTACTCGCCGACACCGGCGCCCTCCTGCTCGGCGTCAAGCGCAACGTCATCACCAACGCCGTCGGCAGCCTCGTCGTCACCGACGGCTCGCGCATGCTCATGCCGTCCGCACAACTGCGGGACCGCCGCCACAACGTGGTCTTCCTCGACGCGGACATGAAGGAAATCCCCCTCGCCGACGACGCGGACGGCGTCTCGGCAGCACTCCGCGGCCGCAGCATCCTGCGCCACGACTACATCCTCCCCGGCGAATACCGGGTGCCCGCCGGGGTCGACGCCGACAGCCACCTCGTCATCCTCGACGTCGGCGCCTACTGCGCCACCCAGCACATGGAATTCCTCAACATCCCGCCGGCCGCCGAAGTACTCGTCGACACCACCGGCACGGCACACCTCGTCACCTCCCGCGGCGACGACCTCGACAAGTGGCGCAACCTCCTCGCGGAGAAGAAGGAACTCAAGCGCTGAAGCAGAGCGGAGCGCCGGGGGAGAACACCCCCGGCGCCCGACGCTTCCCTCCTTCACCCGTGAATTCCCCAGCGAGGAGCACCCGCATGCAGTCCCCGACGCCCGACGCCCCGGCGCAGGACATCCCCTCACCGCACGACGCCACCGACCCGATCACCCTGTTCGGCCAATGGCTCGCAGCAGCCGAAGCCGCCGAGATCAACGACGCCAACGCCATGGCCATCGCCACCGCCGGCACCGACGGCCTGCCCGACGTGCGCATGGTGCTGCTCAAGGGCTTCGACGCGGACGGCTTCGTCTTCTACACCAACACCCAGTCGCAAAAAGGCACCGAACTCCGCGACAACATGCAGGCCGCAGGCGTACTGCACTGGAAGTCCCTGCGCCGGCAGGTCCGCTTCCGCGGCCCCGTGGAGCCCACCACCGCCGCCGAGGCCGACGCCTACTTCGCCTCCCGCCGACGCGACAGCCGCCTCGGCGCCTGGGCCAGCAGGCAGTCCCGCCCCCTGGCCAGCCGCGCGGAACTCGAAGAAGCCGTGGCCCGCGAAGCCACCCGCTTCCCCGACGACGTACCGCGGCCGCCTCACTGGTCCGGCTACCGCATCAGGCCGCTGTCCATCGAGTTCTGGACGGACAGGCCGTTCCGTCTCCATGACCGACTCGTTTTCAGGAGAGACAAGCCGGAAGGCGACTGGAACACCACACGGCTCTACCCGTAAGGCAATCGAGGAAAGTTCACATGTATTTCACGCACGCTGATTCGGTCTGGACCGCTCACCCGACCCTGCACGCCCTGACGATGGTCATCGACAACGTCCGCGGCATGGAGAGCGACCCGGAGAGGCTCAAGAAACTCACCCCGAAGGTCGAAGAACGCCTGGCCTCGGGAACCGAATCCGAGATGCCCGCCATCGCCTCCTGGCGGGAAGCGTTCTCGAAAATGGGGCTGAAGCCCACCCAGTACCGGTGCGCCTCGGAAGCACTGCTCAGGCGGTACCGCAAGGACCGCAGCATGCCGAGCTTCCACCCGCTCGTGGACTACCTCAACTTCGCCTCGATGGCCTCCGCCATCCCCATCGCCGCATTCGACTGCGCGAAGATCTCGGAAGGCATCACCGTCCGCCACGCCGACGGCACCGAGACCTACGAGACGTTCCAGGGCGACATCGAGAACCCCCTGCCGAACGAGGTCGTATTCGCCGACCCCGACAACCACGCGCACTCCCGGCGCTGGACCTTCCGGCAAAGCGCCCGGTCCGTCGTATCGGCACAGACCGACCGCGTACTGATCGTGGCCGAGGCCCATCACGACGCCGCTCCACAGGACATCGACGCGCTCGAACACGAGCTGAAATCCGGGCTGACCGAAGCCGGCGTGCACATCACCGGCGCCCTGCGGATCAGCACCGTGGAGCGCCGACTGGAATTCTGATACGTGTGTGAGGAGACCCTCTGATGTCCACACCCGGCAACATATGTCGACCTGACCCGACCGACGGGCTCGAAACGGTACGGCGCGCCATCGCCGACGCCTGCACCCGAGCCCGCCGCGATATTGCGTCGGTGACCCTCGTCGCCGCCTCGAAGACGGTCCCCGCGGACACCATCGAGCAGACCGTCCTGGCCGGTCACACGGTCTACGGCGAGAACCGCGTCCAGGAGGGCAAGGCCAAATGGCCGGACCTCCGGGCGCGGTTCCCCGAGGTCGAACTGCATCTGATCGGGCCACTGCAGTCCAACAAGGCCCGGGAAGCGGTGGCGCTGTTCGACGTCATCCACTCCGTCGACCGCCCCGGCCTCTGCGAGGCCCTCGCCAAACAATGCGAGAAGCAGGGCCGCCGGCCCAAGCTGTTCGTCCAGGTCAACACCGGAGCCGAACCGCAAAAGGCGGGCGTCCTGCCCGACGACGCCGATGGCCTGCTGACCACCTGCCGCGAAACCTACGATCTCGACGTCGTGGGCCTCATGTGCATTCCCCCGGCCGGCGAACCGCCGGAGCCGCACTTCGCCCAGCTCGCGAAGATCGCCGCCCGCAATGGCCTCGACTGCCTGTCCATGGGCATGAGCACGGACTACGCGTCGGCCATCGAATTCGGCGCCACACACGTACGCGTGGGCAGCGCGATATTCGGCGCACGGGCATACGACACCCGCTGACACCACCCGCCGAAGAGCCCTGGCACGACAGCCGCGTACCGCAACGGAGAACCACATATGACCCGCCCCAGCCGCTACGACATCCTTTTCGAACCGTTGAGGATCGGCCCCGTCACCGCCAAGAACCGCTTCTTCCAGGTACCCCATTGCAATGGCATGGGACGTGCCTTTCCCAGTTCGATGGCCGCGATGCGGGGAGTGAAGGCCGAGGGCGGCTGGGGCGTCATCTGCACCGAACAGTGCGACGTGCACTACTCCGGAAACCACCAGCGGGAACTCCGCCTCTGGGACGAGAAGGACATCCCCTACCTCGCCCGCGCCACGGGCCTCATCCATGAACAAGGGGCCCTGGCAGGGGTCGAGTTGGTGCACAACGGCTCCCACGTCGGCAATCTGGAGAGCCGCGCGATACCGATCGCCCCCAGCCTGCGGCCCACCCGGGGCGTCTTCCCGGCCACCGCCCGCGCCATGGACAAGAACGACATCCGTGCCGCCCGCCGCTGGTACCGCACCGCCGCGATCAACGCCCGACGCGCCGGCTTCGACATCATCTACGTCTACGCCGGCCACGACATGACGCTGCCCATCCACTTCCTCTCCCGCCGCCACAACCACCGCACCGACGAATACGGCGGCAGCCTCGAGAACCGCGCCCGCTTCCTGCGCGAACTGGTCGAGGACGCCAAGGAGGCCGTCGGCGACACCTGCGCGGTCGCCATCCGCTTCGGCGTCGACGGACTCATGGGCGCCGGCGGCGACGAGGACGAGGGCCGCGACGTCGTCGAGATGCTCGCGGAACTCCCCGACCTGTGGGACGTCAACCTCAGCAACTTCGACTACGACGGCAGCACCTCACGCTTCAGCGACGAGGGATACCAAGAGCAGTACATCAAGTTCGTCAAAAGCGTCACCAGCAAACCCGTCGTCGGCGTCGGCCGCTTCACCTCGCCCGACACCATGGTCTCCATGATCAAGGGCGGCACCCTCGACTTCATCGGCGCCGCCCGCCCCTCCATCGCCGACCCCTTCCTGCCCCACAAGATCGAGGAAGGCCGCTTCGACGACATCCGCGAATGCATCGGCTGCAACATCTGCGTCGCCGGCGACCGGGCCGGGGTGCCCATGCGCTGCACCCAGAACCCGACCATGGGCGAGGAATGGCGCCGCGGCTGGCACCCCGAACACATCCCGCCCAAGGACACCGACGACACCGTCCTCATCATCGGCGCCGGTCCCGCCGGCCTCGAAGCAGCCCGCGCCCTCGGCCAGCGCGGCTACAGCGTCATGCTCGCCGACCGCAGCCGCGAACTCGGCGGCCGTGTCAACCGCGAATGCCGCCTGCCCGGCCTCGGCACCTGGGCCCGCGTGCGCGACTGGCGCCTCACCCAGCTCCGCAAGATGCCGGGCGTGCAACTCCTGCCCGACAACGAGATCACCGGCGACATGGTCCTCGAAGCCGAGTCCTCACTCATCGCCATCGCCACCGGCGCCACCTGGCGCGCCGACGGCGTCGGCCGCTACCACAGCGACCCCATCGCCGGCCTCGGCCGGATCCCGGTCTTCACACCGGACGACATCATGGACTCCCGCCTGCCCACCGGCCGCGTCGTCCTCTTCGACGACGACCACTACTACATGGGCAGCGTCATCGCCGAACGCCTCGTCGAACACGGCTGCGAGGTCACCTTCGTCACGCCCGAGAGCACCGTCTCGGCCTACACCCAGTTCACCGCCGAACAAAAACGCGTCCAACGACGCGTCATGGAGAAGTGCGCGAACGTCCGCACCGCCACCGCACTGCGCCGCACCGAAGCCGGCACGGCCCACCTCTCCTGCGTCTACACCGGCCGTGAGACCACCGTCCCCGCGGACGCCGTCGTGGTCGTCACCGGCTCCACCCCGCGCGACGAGCTCTACACGGACCTGCAGGGCCGCGACGAGAGTGCCCTCACCGCCGCCGGTATCCGCCGCGTCGTACGCCTCGGCGACTGCCTCGCCCCCGGCATCATCGCCGCCGCCGTCCACAGCGGCCACCTCTTCGCCCGCACCCTGAACACCGCGCTCACCGACCGGACACCCTTCCGGCGCGAGAACGTCGAACTCGGCTGGGACCAGCCCCTGCCCGCCACCGGCGACGACCCCCTCACCCCGAGCGGCGTATTCGGCTGAAACACCACGCCCGACCGACCCGCTCCATGACAACCGCCGCACACCGACGCACCATGGCCCCGACGACCGATGACGCCGGGGCGCAGCGCATCGTGCCGTCGGAATCGGGGCCCGCCCCAAGGAGAAGCCCATGGAAGATTTCAAGGCCCTGATCGGCAAGGTCGCGACCGGCGCCACGCTCACACTCGAGGAGTCCGCCCGGGCCTTCGACCGGATGATGACGGGCGAAGCCACCGCCTCGCAGATGGGCGCCCTGCTGATGGCGCTGCGCATGCGCGGCGAGACCGTCGAGGAGATCACCGGCGCCGTCACCACCATGCGCTCCCAGATGCTCACCGTCGACGCGCCCCCCGGCGCCATCGACCTCCTGGGCACCGGCGGCGACTCCTCCGGCTCCTACAACATCTCCACCTGCGCGGCCCTCATCGTCGCCGGAGCCGGCGTCCCCGTCGCCAAACAGGGCAACCGGGCCCTGTCCTCACGCTGCGGCGCCGCCGACGTCCTCGCCGCCCTCGGCGTCCGCGTCCACCTCGCCCCCGACGCCATCGAACGCTGCCTCGCCGAAGCCGGGATCGGCTTCATGTTCGCCCCCGACCACCACCCCGCGCTCAAGCACATGAGCCCCACCCGCATCGAGCTCGGCACCCGCACCATCTTCAATCTGCTCGGCCCCCTCCTCAACCCCGCCGGCGTACGACGACAGATGGTCGGCGTCTACGCCGCGCACTGGGTCGAACCCATCGCCCAGGTCCTGGGCAAACTCGGCTCCGTACGCGCCTTTGTCGTCCACGGCTCCGACGGCCTCGACGAGATCACCACCACGGGCCCCACCACCATCGCCTCCCTCGACCACGGCACGATCCGCACCTTCGAGGTCACCCCGGAAGACATGGGCCTCGCCCGCGCCACCCCCGACATGCTCAAAGGCAGCGACGCCGAAGGCAACGCCGAAGCCCTCCGCGGAGTCCTCCAAGGAGAGAAGGGCCCCTACCGCGACATCGCCCTCTTCAACGCGGCCGCCGCACTCGTCGTCTCCGGCCGCGCCGAAGAACTGCCCCACGGCATCGAACTCGCCACCAAGTCGATCGACACCGGAGAAGCCCACCGCCGCCTCGACCGACTGATAGCCGTCTCGAACGCCTGAGCAACCCCCGCGGAACACGGCCCGAACCCACGAGAGGACCCCGACATGACCGACATCCTCACCAAGATCGAAAGCTACAAGCGCGAAGAGATCGCTGCCGCCAAGCGCACCCGCCCCCAGACCACCCTCGAAAAGGAAGCCCAGGCCGCCCCCGCCCCCCGCGGCTTCCTCACCGCCATCGAACGCCGCCTCGCCCAGGGCGACTACGCCCTCATCGCCGAAATCAAAAAAGCGAGCCCCTCCAAGGGACTCATCCGCGCCGACTTCGACCCGCCCGCCCTCGCCACCGCCTACGAAGCCGGCGGAGCGGCCTGCCTCTCCGTACTGACCGACACCCCCTCCTTCCAAGGAGCCCCCGAACACCTCGCCGCCGCCCGCGCCGCCACCGCGCTCCCGGCCCTGCGCAAGGACTTCATGTTCGACCCCTACCAAATCGTCGAAGCCCGCGCATGGGGCGCCGACTGCGTACTGATCATCCTCGCCGCCGTCGACGACGCCACCGCCAAGGACCTCGAGGACACCGCCCACGACCTCGGCATGGACGTCATCCTCGAAGTCCACGACGGCACGGAACTCGACCGGGCACTGGCGCTGCGCTCCCGCCTCATCGGCATCAACAACCGCAACCTCAAGACCTTCGAGACCACCCTCACCACCAGCGAGACCCTCGCCCCCCGCGTACCCGACGGACGGGTGATCATCGGCGAAAGCGGGGTGGCCGGCCCCTCGGACCTCGCCCGCCTCGCTAAGGTCGGCATCTCGACCTTCCTCGTCGGCGAGAGCCTCATGCGCAACGAGGACGTCGAAACGGCGACCCGGGCGCTACTCGCCCAGGGTTGACATATCAGCAATAGAGGAGCGCCGCCCATGAGCATCGAATTCTTAGTCACCTCATTCATCGTCACCGCGTCCCCCGGCACCGGAGTCCTCTACACCCTGGCCACCGGCCTCTCCCGAGGATTCCGCCCGAGCATCGTGGCGGCATTCGGATGCACCCTGGGCATCGTCCCCCACATGGCCGCCACCATCATGGGACTGGCGGCACTCCTCCAGGCCAGCGCCCTCGCCTTCCAGATCTTCAAATACCTCGGCGTCGCCTACCTCCTCTACGTCGCCTGGAGCACCCTCCGCGAAAGCGGCACCCTCAAGGTCGAAGAGGAAAACGGCACGGGCACGGCCCCCTCCGCCACCAAAGTCACCGTCACCGGCGTACTGATCAACATCCTCAACCCGAAGCTGACCATCTTCTTCCTGGCATTCCTGCCCCAGTTCGTCAGCACCGACGAATCCAGCCCCGTCATGCGCATGCTTGAACTGAGCCTTGTCTTCATGCTGATGACCTTCGTCATCTTCGTCGGCTACGGCCTGCTCGCCGCCGCCGTCCGCGACCACGTCATCTCCCGCCCCAAGGTCCTCACCTGGATGCGCCGCACCTTCGCCGGAGCCTTCGTCGCCCTCGGCGCGAAACTCGCCTTCACCAATATCTGACGCCCGAACCCCCTGCCCCACACCGAAGCGGCCCCACTGACAGACCGTGCGTCAGTGGGGCCTCGGCCTGCGACAGGGCCGCATCCGGAAAATTACGACGGTATCTCCCACTTCAGCTGAGCCGGCGCCGACGCAGGACTTCCCGTGTACTTCGTCGTGTACGCGGGCGCCTTCCCGTAGTCATCGCCCCCGGCACCCAAATACCAGCCGTTCCCCTCGTTCTTCACCAGCTTGGTGCTCGCGTCGTACGACCACTTCAGCTCCGGGGGAGCAGCCGCCGGATCCCCCGCATACTTCGCCGTGTACGCGGGCGCCTTGGCGGAGGAGCCACCACCACTACCGAGATACCAACCGTTCGCCTCATTCTTCACGAGCTTCGTGGCCGGGTCGTAGGACCACTTCAGATTGCCGGGCGCCGACGCGGGCTCACCCGTGTATTTCACCGTGTACGTCGGGGCCTTGGCCGAGGACTTCTCACCACCGCTGTCGAGATACCACCCCGACCCCTCATGCTTGATGGGCTCCGGGGCGGCAGCGGTATGCCCCACACCAGGGGCCAGGACCACCAGGGACGCGGCAGCCGCAAGGATCACGGACCGACGGGCGAGCGGGTGCACGAGCGGGTGCACTGGCATGGTTTCAGTTCTCCTGCCGTTTCGGCGCGTGGCTTCGAGAAAGCGAACGGTGCGCCCCAGAAACGTACTGTCCCGCAATCAGCACGAGCGAGTGTTCGTTGGCGCACCCACCGGAAACGTTCCACCGCCGGTTCACCCACGGACATACGGCTCAGCCGGACGTCCAGCGGCGCCGCCACCCGCTCGAAACACCCCGCCCACGCCCGAGGGCGGCGCCGCCCGTGATCACCGCTCCACGCAGCACGAACGGCCCCGCCCCCGCACCACCACCTCAGAACACCGGCACACCATCCCGCGTCAGCTTCCAGTCCACCGAAGCGAACCGCGCCACATCGATCGCCCCCTGCGCCTTCACCCACCCGATGATCGTGTTACGAATCTCCTCGGAATTCGCCCACACCTGCTTCGCACCCGCCACATGCGGGAAATTGCCGCCACCACTCGCCCGGTAGTTGTTCACCGCCAGCACAAACTGCGCCGCATCATCCAACGGCTTCCCCCCGAACGACAGATTCACAATCCGCGAACCCGGCTCCTTCGCGATGTCGATCTCGTACGCCAGACCACTCACCGCGTCATAGTTGTAATCCGGAATGCTCTCCGCGTTCGTCAGCTTCGCCGGATCCACCGGAGCACCCGCAGCGGTCCGCACGTAATAACGCGCCGAGAACTCCAGATACGCCCGCAGCTGCGCACCCGTCAGCACCCGCGCCTCCAGCGTGTTCTCGAACGGATACAACCCCGCCACCTCGCGGATCGTCACCTTCCCCGCCGGCACCGCAGCCGTCCGCGAGAAGCACGACGCCTGCGACAACACCGGCAGCGACGCGTACGCCGTCCCCGCCAGCGCCGACTTCACGGTCTCCGCCTGCACATGGTTGATGAAATCGATGATCGGCGTGTCCTTCACCGGCGCCTCGGCCGCCCCCATCGCAGCCGACGACGTACCGATCACCTGATTCACATACGCCACGACCTTCTCGTGCTCATCACGCAGCAGACCCGTGATCTTCCGGTCCTCGGCCACCGTATTGGAATTCAACACCTTCGCCGACACCGACTCGACCTGCCAGCACCCCTTGCCCCACACCAGCTCGAAGTCGAACAACGTCAACCGCTGCCCCCACTTCAGCGGCTCCGACAGAACAACCTGCTTCCCCGACTTCTTGTTCGTCACCCGGTACTCCGGGATCTCCGTATGCGCATGCCCGACCAGAATCGCATCGATGCCCGGCACCTGCTCCGCCACCAAAGCCGCCGCATTCTCGATGTGCGGCAACTGATCCCCGTACGACGACGTACCGCTGCTCCCCGAATGAGCCGACACGATCACCACATCCGCACCCATCGACCGAAGCCTCGGCACCCACTTCGCCGCCTGCTCCTCCAGCCCCGGGAACGTCATCTTCCCCTGCACATTCGCCTTGTCCCAGATCGCGATCCCGGGGTTCGTCAGCCCCAGCACCGCCACCTTCACATCACGACCGTGCGGCGTACACACCCGCTTCATCACATACGGCGCGAACGCCGGACGCAACGTCTTCGCATCCAACGCATTGGCACCCAGCAACGGAAAATCACACTGCTTCTCGAACTTCCGCAGCACCGGAATCCCATAGTTGAACTCATGGTTGCCGAGCGCCGCCGCGTCATACCCGATCGCGTTCATCGCCTGCGCCATCGGATGCACCGGACCACCGACCCGCGTGATCGGATCGACCTTCGCGTAGTAGTACGACAACTGCGTACCCTGAATCGTGTCACCCGCGTCGATCAACAGCGTATTCCGCCGGCCCTTCTCCTTACGGACCTGCTCCACCAACGTCGAGATCTTCGCCAGACCCACATCGTTGTGCGCCTTGTCATCGAACTCGGCATCGGTGAAATAGTCCCAGTTGAAGACATTGCCATGCAGATCCGTCGTGCCCATGACGGTGAACGCGTACCGCTTCTTCCGCCGATCCCGGTGCCCGAAATCCTGAGCCTCCGCCGGCCCGGCAGCCGCAGCCCCCGCCAACGCGACCCCCGCACCCGTCGCGGCGGTACGCCCCAGGAACTTCCTACGGTTGAGCGGCATCTCTTCTCCCCATCAGTGACGGCCGAAACCTCGGCAAACAGCACAACGCGCGTAGATTCTGACCCAGCCCGCCACACCCAGGACAGACCCCCAAGGTTGCGATCCGGTGACTCCCCAGTAGGCGCCCGCCACACCGGCCACCCACGCCACCCACCTGAGACGCTGACCCCATGACGACACCACCGGCGCCCCTCCCGTACGGCACCCCCGACACCCCCCGACTCGCCGTCCGAGGCGAAGCCCGCCTCGAAGTCGACCCCGAAATCGCCCGCCTCGGAATCACCGTCAGCTCCCGCGGCACCGACCGCCGCACCGCCCTCGCCGACCTCACCCACCGCAACAACCAAACCCTCGAACTCATCAAGTCCTACGGCCAAGCAATCGAACAACTCGAAACCGGCTCCTTCACCATCACCCCCCAACTCACCGACAAAGGCCGCCACGAACGCATCCGCGCCTACCACGGCACCGTCCACCTCACCGCCACCCTCAACGACTTCACCGCCCTCGGCGAACTCACCACCCGCCTCGCCGACCTCGACCTCACCCGCGTCGACGGCCCCTGGTGGGCCCTGCGCCCCGACTCACCCGCCCACCGCGAAGCCCGCCAACAAGCAGTTCGGGAAGCAGTACAGCGCGCCCGCGAATACGCCGGAGCACTCGGCGCCGAACTCGTCGCCGTCGTCGAACTCGCCGACATCGGCGCCGAGAACGCGACCCCCGCCGGTCTCCCACCCGCACCCGGCGGAATGATGCGATCAGCCGGCTACGGAGGCGAAGCACCCGCCCCCGCCCTCGACCTCGAACCCCAGCGCCAATACGTCTACGCCCAAGTCAACGCCCGGTTTACGATGACCCGCCCCGCCCTCTGACACCCCCGCGCGGGGGAGACCCGGGACCGCCCGCGACGCTCATCGGAGCACCCCCGCGCACGTTTCACTAATTGTCAACAACCTTTCGCCCAAACGCCGTTGGACTGTCGCGGACACCCAATTGTCTACCCGCCGGTAAGTCATAAGCTCGTGCCATGCGCCGAGCAAAAATCGTCTGCACACTGGGCCCCGCCACCGACTCGTACGAGCAGATCAAGGCACTCGTCGAAGCCGGCATGGACGTCGCCCGCCTCAATCTCAGCCACGGCACCTACGCCGACCACGAGACGCGCTACGAGCGGGTACGCAAAGCCGCAGAGGAAACCGGCCGCAACGTCGGCATCCTCGCCGACCTTCAAGGCCCGAAGATCCGCCTCGGCACCTTCCGCGAAGGCCCTGTACTCCTTGAACGCGGCGATGACTTCACCATCACCGTCGACGACGCCGAAGGCGACCGCCACATCTGCGGCACCACCTACCCCGGCCTCGCCGCCGACGTCACCAAGGGCGAACGCATCCTTGTCGACGACGGTCGCGTCACCCTCGAAGTCACCGAAGTCGACGGTCCCCGCGTCAGGACCATCGTCATCGAAGGCGGCATGGTCTCCGACCACAAAGGCCTCAACCTCCCCGGCGTCGCCGTCTCCGTCCCCGCCCTCTCCGACAAGGACGTCCACGACCTCCGCTGGGCCATCAGGACGGGCGCCGACATCATCGCCCTCTCCTTCGTGCGCAGCGCCCACGACATCGAGGACGTCCACCGCATCATGGACGAGGAAGGCTGCCGCCTCCCCGTCATCGCGAAGATCGAAAAACCGCAGGCCGTCGCCAACCTCGACGACATCGTCGCCGCCTTCGACGGCATCATGGTCGCCCGAGGCGACCTGGGCGTCGAGATGCCCCTCGAAACCGTGCCCCTCGTCCAGAAGCGCGCCATCAAACTCGCCAAGCGCAACGCCAAGCCGGTCATCGTCGCGACCCAGATGCTCGACTCCATGATCGATGCATCCCGCCCCACGCGCGCGGAGGCCTCCGACGTCGCCAACGCCGTCATCGACGGCACGGACGCGGTCATGCTTTCGGGTGAGACCAGCGTCGGCAAATACCCCGTCGAGACTGTGAAGACGATGGGCCGCATCGTCCGGGCGGCCGAGGAGGACGTCCTCGCCAAGGGCCTGCCGCCCCTGACCGAACGCAGCAAGCCCCGCACCCAGGGCGGTTCGGTGGCCCGCGCGGCGGCGGAGATGGGCGACTTCCTCGGCGCGAAGTTCCTGGTCGCCTTCACTCAATCCGGTGACACGGTCCGCCGGCTCTCCCGCTACCGCTCACCGATCCCGCTGCTGGCCTTCACCCCGGAGCCGGCGACGCGGTCGCAACTGAACCTGACGTGGGGGGTGGAGACCTTCCTCGGCCCCATGGTCCAGACGACGGATGAGATGGTCGACCAGGTCGACGAATACCTGCTGCGGATCGGGCGCTGCCGGAAGGGCGACATGGTCATCATCACGGCGGGCTCACCGCCCGGGGTGGCGGGCACGACGAACCTGGTGCGGGTGCATCACATCGGGGAGGAGGAGTAGGTCAGTACTTGGGCCCGATGTGGGCGTCCATGAGGGCGACGGAGTTCTTGCGGGCGACGGATATGTTGAACGGGTCCTTACCGCGCCGCGTCATCGTCCATTCGACGCCGACGATGTCGAGGGCATCGGCGTAGAGGGAGAGGATGTCCTCGGACTTGTTGGTGAAGAAGTACCGGGGGTACTCGTAGCGCTTGCGCTCGCCGCCGACGAGGCGGGTGGTCCAGTTGGTGATCCGGCAGCCGTCGGAGTGGATGAGCCCGCGTATGAATTCCCAGGGGTACTCCTCCACGATGGCTTCCTGCCAGGGTTCGAGCGCGATGAGCCGCTCGTGCTTTTTGCCGGGGCCGTGCTGGGGGAACAGGCAGGGCCAGTGCTTACTGGTGCTGGTGACCATGACACAGCCTTGCTTGCGGACGGTGCAGACGCTGTTCGCCGGGCGTACGAGTCTCATGGCGTCGCGGCAGGAGTCGATGAGGCCGGGCCAGGCATCCGCGCACGCGATGCGTAAGGCGTAGACGCCTCTCCGGCCGAGGCTGAGGCAACCGTCGCCCAAGTACAGGCCGAGCAAGTAGGCGTATGCGGCGCGATCTTGTGGGGGTTGCGGGTCGGCACCGCACATCGAGCACTCGGTTGAGCGAGTGAGAGGTTCGATCCTCGCTTGCCACTCGCGTATCGCGGACCGGGATATGCCGGTCTGCTTGCTCACGGAGTTGAGGCTGTGGCCCTGGCTGACGAGCGCGAGTGCGCGCTTGCGCGTATCGAGGTCGTACATGCCGACGAGCTTGGCTGAGCCGCTGCCGTCATGGACCTAATCGAAGCTTTGTTCATCAAGGCGAGTGAAGATCGCCAACCGTTGCGGATTTCAGGCGACCTTCGAATCGAAGGTGAAGTACCCCGGGTCGGACTCGAACCGACACTGGATGGGTTTTGAATCCATTGCCTCTCACCAATTGGGCTACCGGGGCCTTGCAATCCAAGGGAAGTATATACCCCTCCGGTGCTCAAACATACAGGACTAGGTACGCTCGTGGGGCACCACCTGTCCTATCGAGGAGTCCCGTGACCGCCGCCGAGCCCCAGCCGCCTGTCGACGACGAGCAGCCGCACACCCCTCCCCACACGACCCGTGTCGTCATCGCCGAGGACGAGGCCCTCATCCGTCTCGATCTCAAAGAGATGCTCGAAGAAGAGGGGTACTCCGTCGTCGGTGAGGCGGGCGACGGCGAGACCGCCGTGGCGCTGGCGCGGGAGCACAAGCCGGACCTGGTCATTCTCGATGTGAAGATGCCCGTGCTCGACGGGATCTCCGCCGCCGAGCGGATCGCCGCCGAGTCCATCGCGCCCGTCCTGATGCTCACTGCCTTCTCGCAGCGCGAGCTCGTCGAGCGGGCGCGGGACGCCGGTGCCATGGCCTACCTCGTGAAGCCGTTCAGCAAGAGCGACGTCGTGCCCGCCATCGAGATGGCGGTCTCGCGGTTCACCGAGCTGAAGGCCCTGGAGCAGGAGGTCGCGGACCTTTCGCAGCGGCTGGAGACACGCAAGCTCGTGGACCGGGCGAAGAGCGTTCTGCAGACGCAGTACGGGCTGACCGAGCCTGCCGCGTTCCGCTGGATCCAGAAGACGTCGATGGACCGTCGGCTGTCGATGCAGCAGGTCGCCGAGGCGGTCATCGAGGACGCCCAGGAGAAGCAGAACAAGCAGTCGGCTCCCAAGGACTCCAAGGAGCAGTAGTCCCGCAGCGCGCTGTACGAAGGGCCCCGTCCGATGCCGGACGGGGCCCTTCGCCTATCAGTCCTCGCCCAGATACGCCTTGCGCACGGACTCGTCGTGCAGCAGATCGGCCCCCGTGCCGGACAGCACGATCTTGCCGATCTCCATGACATGGCCCTGGTCGGCGAGGGAGAGCGCGGCCTGTGCGTTCTGTTCGACGAGCAGGATGGTCGTGCCGGAGGCCTTGAGTTCGGTGATGGTCTGCATGATCTTCTGCATCATGATCGGGGAGAGGCCCATGGAGGGCTCGTCGAGCATGAGCAGCTTGGGGCGGGACATCAGGGCGCGGCCCATGGCGAGCATTTGTTGTTCGCCGCCGGAGAGGGTGCCGGCGGCTTGTTTGGCGCGTTCGCCGAGGATGGGGAAGAGCTCGTAGACGCGCTGGATGTCGTGGGTGATTCCGGCGGTGTCCTTGCGGAGGAACGCTCCGAGCTGGAGGTTTTCGGCGATGGTGAGCCGGGGGAAGATGTGGCGGCCTTCGGGGGAGTGGGCGAGGCCGCGGGCGACGATCTGGTGGGCGGGGACTCCGGTGAGGGGGGTGCCGTTGAAGCGGATGGTGCCGGCGAGGGGTTTGAGGAGTCCGGAGAGGGTGCGCAGGGTGGTGGTTTTCCCGGCGCCGTTGGTGCCGATGAGGGTGACGACCTGGCCGGCTTCGACGGTGAAGGAGATGCCTTTGACGGCTTCGATCTTGCCGTAGGCGACGCGGAGGTCGTCGACTTCGAGGAGGGGGGTCATGGGGTTTCCTCCGGGAGGTCGGCGCGGGCGTCGGCGTGGGCTTCGGCGGCTTCGACTTCGGCGAGTTCTTCCTGGCCGGGTGCGCCTTCGAAGGGGGTGCCGAGGTAGGCGGCGATGACGCGTTCGTCGGCTTGGACGGCGTCGGAGGTGCCTTCGGTGAGTTTTTCGCCCTGGACGAGGACGGCGACGCGGTCGCAGAGGTTGAAGATGAAGCGCATGTCGTGCTCGATGACGAGGACGGCGATGCCTTGGTCGCGGATGGCGCGGACGAGGGCTTCGGTGGCGCGGGTCTCCTGGGGGTTCATGCCGGCGGTGGGTTCGTCGAGGAGGAGGAGGCCGGGGTCGCTGGCGAGGGCGCGGGCGATTTCGAGCTTGCGTTGTTCGCCGTAGGGGAGGTTGCGGGAGAGGTGGTCGGCTTTGGCGGCGAGGCCGGTGAAGTCGAGGAGTTCCATGGCGCGGTGGGTGGATTCGCGTTCGGCTTTTTTGAAGCCGGGGCCGCGGAGGAGGGCGGAGAAGAGGCCTTCTTTGGTGCGGGTGTGGCGGCCGACGAGGACGTTTTCGAGGACGGTCATGTTGGCGAAGAGGCGGATGTTCTGGAAGGTGCGGGCGATGCCGGCTTGGGTGACGAGGTGGGGTTTGGGGGGTAGGACGGTGTCGCGGTAGGTGACGGTGCCTTCGGTCGGGGTGTAGAGGCCGGTGAGGCAGTTGAAGAAGGTGGTTTTTCCGGCGCCGTTGGGGCCGATGAGTCCGACGATTTCGCGTGGGTGGACGGCGAGGTCGACGGAGCGTACGGCGGTGAGTCCGCCGAAGCGCATGGTGACGCCGGTGGCGTGGAGGACGGGGTGGGTGCCGTCGGGGGCCGGGGTTGTGGTCGGGCTGGTCGTCATGCCGGTCACGCCTCCGCCTTGGTGACGCCGACTGCCCCGTCGGGGAGGCCTCGTTCGGGTACGTCGAGTTGGTCGGTCTCGTGGAATTCGAGTTGTTTCCGGCGGTCGGCGACCATGCCTTCGGGTCGGAAGCGCATGAGGAGGACGAGTGCGAGGCCGAAGAGCAGGAGTTGGTAGTCCTGCATGAATTCCATTTTGTTCGGGATGAGGTAGAGGAGTGCGGCGCCGATGACGGGGCCGCTGATGGTGCCCATGCCGCCGAGGATGACGGCGGCGAGGAGGAAGGCGGAGTTGGGGGGTACGGTCCCGGCGAATTGGTAGCTGTCGGGGGTGGTGGTGGTGATGACGTGGGCCTGGACGGTGCCGGCGAGTCCGGCGAGTGCGGCGCCGAGGGCGAAGGCGAGGAGCTTGAGCCGGAAGGCGTTGATGCCCATGGCGGTGGCGGCGGTCTCGTCCTCGCGGATGGCGACCCAGGCGCGGCCGATGCGGGATTCGGCGGCGCGGCGGAAGACGAGGACGACGACGGCGGTGGCGAGCAGCATCAGCAGGTAGTAGTTGCCGAAGCGGCCGATGGGGACGCCGAGGATGTCGTGGGTTTCGCCGAATTTGAAGCCGAGGATTTCGAGGTCGGGGATGTTGGGGATGCCCATGGAGCCGTTGGTGACGTCGGGGCCGGTGGTGCCGTTGAGGTTGAGCATGGTGATGCGGAAGATCTCGCCGAAGCCGAGGGTGACGATGGCGAGGTAGTCGCCGCGCAGGCGGAGGGTGGGGGCGCCGATGAGGACGCCGAAGACGAGGGAGGCGCCGATGCCGGTGAGGACGGCTGCCCAGAAGGGGAAGTGGACGCCGAGGGCGGATTCGGGGGAGCCGGAGACGAGGGCGGCCGCGTAGGCGCCGACGCCGAGGAAGGCGACGTATCCGAGGTCGAGGAGGCCGGCGAGGCCGACGACGACGTTGAGGCCGAGGGCGACGGTGGCGAAGATCAGGATGCTGGCGGCGAGGTTGGTGTAGGTGTCGTTGGTCTGGGTGAGGGGGAAGCAGGCGGCGGCGATGAAGGCGGCGGCGAGTGCGATGTTGCGGTGTTTGGCGGTGAGGTGGCTGAGGCGGGTGGTGAGTCCGGCGCGGCCGAGGGCGGCGATGGTGAAGCAGGTGAGGATGAGGTAGCCGACGAAGAGTTCGCCGTATTCGGTGTCGATGCCGTAGGTGAAGGCGTAGAGGCCGGTGGCGTAGGCGGCGGCGATGATGAGGATGTCGGCCCAGGTGGGGAGTTCTTTGGGGCGGGGTGGCCGGCCTGTGGTGAGGGTGTGGCGGAAGCGGTTCCAGGGGGTGGGGGGTTTGGTGCCGCCGCGGTCGTCGTAGGGGCGGTCGGCGGGGAGGGCGAGGGCGCCGGTGAGGGTGAGGAGGGTGGCGAGGGCGGCGAGGTAGGCGCCGGGTTCGAGGTGGGCGAGGCCGCCGAGTTGGGTGGTGATGGCGGCGAGGGTGTACCAGGTGGTGGCGAGGGTGCCGAGGGTGAGGAGGAGGGTGGGTGCGGTGGTTCCGGCGGGGGTGAGCCAGCGGAGGCCGCGGGGGCGGTAGGCGGTGAGGGCGTGGAGGAGGGTGAGGATGCCTCCGGTGAGGGTGATGTTCTGGAGGCCGCCGGGGTAGCCGGTGACGGTGAGGTTGCCGGGGAATGCGGTGGTCCAGGTCCAGGCGAGGAAGGTGGAGAGGATGGTGAGTGCGGCGCCGGTGATGGTGGTGATGCGGGCGATGTTGGTAGGGAGGGGTATGAGTGAAGTGGCGTCCCTTGAAGGGGCCTTGGCGGTCATGGGTATCACGCCCGATCCGCGACGCGTTCGCCGAGCAGGCCTTGTGGCCGTAGCAGCAGGACGAGGATGAGGAGGACGAAGGCCCAGACGTCCTTCCAGGACCCGCCGCCGAACTGGGTCATGCCGGGGATCTCCTCGATGTAGCCGGTGGCGAGGGCTTCGGCGACGCCGAGGACGACTCCGCCGAGCATGGCGCCGTAGATGTTGCCGATGCCGCCGAGGACGGCCGCGGTGAAGGCTTTGAGGCCGGTGATGAAGCCCATCCGGAAGTCGATCTGGCCGTATTTGAGGCCGTGGGCGACGGCGGCGATGGCGGCGAAGGTGGCGCCGATGGCGAAGGCGATCACGATGATGCGGTCGGTGTTGATGCCCATGAGCTTGGCGGTGTCGGGGTCCTGGGCGGTGGCCTGCATGCCGCGGCCGGTGCGGGTCTTGGCGACGAACAGGCCGAGGGCGATCATGCACAGGGGGGCGGCGATGAGGAGGAAGATCTCGCCGCGTTGGACGGTGGCGCCGAGGACGTCGATGGCGTCGCCTTGGAACTGGGGGAAGACGCGGGCCTTCTTGGCGTCGGGGTACCACTTCCAGATGGCTTGCTGGAGGGCGATGGACAGGCCGATCGCGGTGATGAGGGGGGCCAGCCGGGGGGCGCCGCGCAGGGGCCGGTAGGCGAAGCGTTCGGCGGCGACGGCGATGGCGCCGGAGGCGAGAATGCCGCCGATGATCATGAGGGGGAGCGCGAGCAGCAGGCCGGTGCCGTCGGGGAGGACGAGGTAGGCGGTCAGTGCGCCGAAGCCGCCGACCATGAAGATCTCGCCGTGGGCGAAGTTGATGAGCTGGACGATGCCGTAGACCATCGTGTAGCCGATCGCGATGAGTCCGTACATCGCGCCGAGGATGAGTCCGTTGGCCAGCTGTTGCGGCAGTTCGTGCACCGCCGGGCCTCCGTGGTGGGAGAAGGGGTACTGGGCCGGTCGGGGCGGGCCGTGCGGGGTGCGGGTGGTGTGGTCCCGCACGGCCCGGGGCTGTCGACGGGTGGTGCCGGGCGGGGCGGTATCAGCCCTTGTACTCCGCGCTGTGGCGGGCTTTCCAGGTGGTTCCGTCGACCTGGTAGGCGGTGATCATGGTGTTGGTGGTGTCGCCGTATTTGTCGAAGGAGACGGGGCCGGAGACGCCGTCGAATTTCACCTTGTTCAGGGCTTCCACGACCTTGGCGCGGGCGTCGGTGGGCAGCTTGCCGCCGTTGTCGGTGACGGTGGCTTTGACGGCTTGGATGATGGCCCAGGCGGCGTCGTAGGCGGTGCCGCCGTAGGCCTCGTAGGCGTCCTTGTAGCCGGCGGCCTTGTAGTCGGCGATGAACTTCTTGGCGGAGTCGAGTTGTTCGACGGGCTTGCCGACGGAGGTGGCGTAGTCGCCGGCGGCCTTCTTGTTGAGGTTGATGTAGTGGGGGCTGTAGAGGGCGTCGCCCCCGAGGGTGGGTGCCTTGACACCGCCGTCCTTGAGCTGCTGGCTCAGCGGTGCGGCGGCGGGGTATTCGCCGCCGTAGAAGACAAGGTCGGGGTTTGTGGTCTTGGCCTTGGAGACGATGGCCTTGAAGTCGCGGTCCTCGGGGTTGACGTGTTCGGTGCCGACGACTTTTCCGCCGAGGGAGGTGAATTTGGCGGCGAAGGCGGCGGCGAGGCCGACGCCGTAGGTCTTCTGGTCGTCGATGACGTAGACCGTCTTGGCTTTGATCTTTTCGTAGGCGTACTGGCCGCCGAAGGCGCCTTGTACCTCGTCGGTGGTCGAGGTGCGGAAGTAGGTGGTGAATTGGCGCTTGCGGTTGTTCTGCTTCCAGTCCTTGCCCTGGGTGAGGTCGGGGGTGGTGTTGGCCGGGGATATGAGGGCCATGTTGTTGGCCTGGGCGACCTGTTGCATGGACTGGGCGACGCTGGAGTTGAGCGGTCCGACGGTGGCGACGACGTTCTTGTCACCGGTGAGTTTGGTGGCGTTCTGCTGGCCGGAGGTGGGCTGGCCCTGGTCGTCGAGGGCCTTCATCTCGAAGGTGACGCCGGGGACCTCCTTGGCCTTGTTGGCGATCTTTATGGCGAGTTCGGTGGAGTTCTTTATGCCTTGGCCGAGTGGGGAGAGGTCGCCGGTCAGCGGGGCGTCCACGCCGATCACCACGGTGGTGTTCTTGCTTCCGCCGGCGTCACCCCCTTTGTCGTCGCGTGATCCGCAGGCGCTGAGGGTGAGGGCCCCGGTGGTGAGCGCGGTGGTGAGGATGAGCAAGGAACGGTGTCGCACGGTGCTTCCTTTCCCTGGCGAGGCCCCCTCTGCTGAGGTGCCGTTCGCTTGCCGGGCGGCGTGGTGGAGGCGTGCCTGATGTGCGAAACCGCCCGGCGGGGTGGTAACTGGCCGTGACTCTAGGGGTGGGCGGCGATCTGGGGCAGAGGTGCTGACGATGATGTGACTGTCTTGTTATGACGAAGGTCACTCGGGGGTGTCCGTGTAGCGGAATTGACCGGATGATCGGTGCGTATCGGGTGATAACCGTTGTCCGGATATTGTGAAGGTGCAGTTCCGCTAAGGAGTCGGCAGCGCCTTGGTGGCCGATGCGGCGGGGGCGGCCGGCTGCGCTCACGAAAGATCGTCGGCGGGCGGGCGGGGCGGAGTGGATCTCCAGGCCACGCGGCGCCGGAATGTCACGCACCGTTACGGAATTTCGCGACTGGCGCGGGCGGGAGGGGGCGCACCTCCGCTGCGCGGCGGTGTCCTCAATCGCCGGACGGGCTGGATGTGGCTGAGCTCAGCCACATCCAGCCCGTTGGCTCCAGGGGAAGGTCAGTCCTGGGCGCCGGCCTCAAGGCCGGTCGGACGCGGTGTCGTTGTCACGGATGAGGCAGGTGAGGCGCGCGGTGCACACCCGCTTGTCCTGGTCGTCGGTGATGACGATCTCGTACGTGGCGGTGGAACGGCCGCGGTGGACGGGGGTGGCCACGCCCGTGACCATGCCGGAGCGCACGCCGCGGTGGTGGGTGCAGTTGAGGTCCACGCCGACGGCGAACCGGCCCGGCCCGGCGTGCAGCATGGCGCCGACCGAGCCGAGGGTCTCGGCGAGCACGGCGGAGGCGCCGCCGTGCAGCAGCCCGTACGGCTGGGTGTTGCCCTCGACGGGCATGGTGCCGACGATGCGTCCGGGGGCCGCCTCGACGACGGTGACGCTCATGCGCTCGCCGAGGTGCCCGGCGGAGAACAGGGCGGCCAGGTCGAGGCCGCTGCCGGCCCACTCGTCCAGGATCTCCTGCGGGAACGTGGTCGTGCTCTGCTCGCCCATGCGTCGCGGCTCCGATCGTCCTTGGTGGTCACGGTGTGCACCACGTGTTCAGATGATCCGTCCTACCAGGTCGCCCGGTCCGCGCTCAGGCCGGGTCCGCCGGTTCGAGCCTGATGACCAGGGACTTGCTGGCGGGGGTGTTGCTGGTGTCGGCCGTGTGGTCCAGCGGGACCAGGACGTTGGTCTCCGGGTAGTACGCGGCGGCGCAGCCGGGGGTGGTGGGGTAGTGGACGACCCGGAAGCCGGGGGCCCGTCGCTCGGTGCCGTCGGTCCACTCGCTGACCAGGTCGGCGTACGCGCCGTCGGCGAGGCCGAGGGTGCGGGCGTCGTCGGGGTTCACGAGGACGACGCGGCGGCCGTTCTTGATGCCGCGGTAGCGGTCGTCGAGGCCGTAGATGGTGGTGTTGTACTGGTCGTGGGAGCGGAGGGTCTGCAGCAGCAGCCGGCCCTCGGGGGCCCGGGGGTATTCGACGGGGGCGGCGGTGAAGTTGGCCTTGCCGGTCGCGGTGGGGAAGCGGCGTTCGTCGCGGGGGGCGTGGGGCAGGGTGAAGCCGCCGGGGCGGGCGACGCGGGCGTTGAAGTCCTCGAAGCCGGCCACGACGCGGCTGATGCGGTCGCGGATCGCCCCGTAGTCCTGCTCGAACTCCTCCCACGGGGTGGCGCTTTCGGTGCCGAGGACGCGGCGGGCGAGGCGGCAGACGATGGCGGGCTCGGAGAGCAGGTGGGGGCTCGCGGGTTCCAGGCGGCCGCGGGAGGCGTGGACCATGCCCATGGAGTCCTCGACGGTGACGAATTGGTCGCCGCCGCTCTGCCGGTCGCGCTCGGTGCGGCCGAGGGTGGGCAGGATCAGGGCGCGGGCGCCGGTGACGACGTGGGACCGGTTGAGCTTGGTCGAGACGTGGACGGTCAGCCGGGCGCGCCGCATGGCGGCTTCGGTGACCTCGGTGTCGGGGGAGGCGGCGACGAAGTTGCCGCCCATGGCGAAGAAGACCTTCGCGTCACCGTCGCGCAGGGCGCGGATGGCGCGGACGACGTCGAGGCCGTGCTCGCGGGGCGGGGCGAAGCCGAATTCCTTCTCGAGGGCGTCGAGGAAGGCGGCGGAGGGGCGTTCGAAGATGCCCATGGTGCGGTCGCCCTGGACGTTGCTGTGGCCGCGGACGGGGCAGACGCCGGCGCCGGGGCGGCCGATGTCGCCGCGCAGCAGAAGGAGGTTGACGACTTCCTTGATGGTGGGGACGGCGTGTTTGTGCTGGGTGAGGCCCATGGCCCAGCACACGACGGTGCGCCGGGAGGCGAGGATCATGCGGAGTGCTTCTTCGATCTCCTCGCGGCGCAGTCCGGTGGCGCGCAGGGTCTCGTCCCAGTCGGCGGCGCGGGCGGTGCGCTCGTATTCCTCGAAGCCGTGGGTGTGTTCGCGGATGAAGTCGGTGTCGAGTGCGCCTTCGGTCTCGAGGACGAGGCGGCCGAGGGTGCGGAAGAGGGCCTGGTCGCCGCCGAGGCGGATCTGGAGGAAGAGGTCGGTGAGGGGGGTGCCGCCGCCGGCGAGGCCGCGGGCGTTCTGCGGGTTCTTGAAGCGCTCCATGCCGGCTTCGGGCAGCGGGTTGACCGTGATGATCTTCGTGCCGCCGGCTTTGGCCTTTTCCAGGGCGCTGAGCATGCGGGGGTGGTTGGTGCCGGGGTTCTGTCCGGCGACGATGATCAGGTCGGCCCGGTAGAGGTCTTCGAGGAGGACGCTGCCCTTGCCGACGCCGATGGTTTCGGTGAGGGCGGAGCCGGAGGACTCGTGGCACATGTTGGAGCAGTCCGGCAGGTTGTTGGTGCCGAACTCGCGGGCGAAGAGCTGGTAGAGGAAGGCTGCTTCGTTGCTGGTGCGCCCGGAGGTGTAGAAGAGGGCCTCGTCGGGGGAGTCGAGGGCGTGGAGTTCCTCGGCGATGAGGTCGAAGGCGCGCTCCCAGGTCACCGGTTCGTAGGCCGTGGCGCCTTCGGCGAGGTACATGGGGTGGGTGAGCCGGCCCTGCTGGCCGAGCCAGTAGCCGCTGCGGGTGGCGAGGTCGGCCACGGGGTGGGCGGCGAAGAAGTCGGGGGTGACGCGGCGCAGGGTCGCTTCCTCGGCGACGGCCTTGGCGCCGTTCTCGCAGAATTCGGCGGCGTGGCGTTTGTCCGGCTCGGGCCAGGCGCAGCCGGGGCAGTCGAAGCCGTCCTTCTGGTTGACCTTGAGGAGGGTGAGCGCGGTGCGTCGCACGCCCATTTGTTGCTGCGCGACGCGCAGGGTGTGGGCGATCGCGGGCAGCCCGGCGGCGGCGTGCTGCGGGGCGGCGACGTCGGGTGCGTCCTGGACGGGATCGCCTGTGGGCGGCTTGCCTGCCATCTCGCTCCCCCTTGAGCGGGTCGGTGTGTACGTGATTCGTACGGGGTCGATCCTGTCACGGCCCGCTGACGGACCGCTGACAGCCCGCTGCGGGGGCGGGCGTGTGGCCGGGATTGTCAGTGGGCCGTGGCAGGATCGGGGGCGTGGCAGCAAAGGCATCGAAGACGAACGAGACGACCGGCACCGAGGCAGTGGAGGGAGGCCGTCCGCGTCTGCTCCTGATGGACGGGCACTCCATGGCGTATCGCGCGTTCTTCGCGCTGCCGGCGGAGAATTTCACGACGTCCGGCGGTCAGCCGACGAACGCGGTGTACGGCTTCGCGTCGATGCTGGCCAATACGCTGCGTGACGAGCGGCCGACGCATTTCGCGGTGGCGTTCGACGTGTCGCGCAAGACGTGGCGGTCGGAGGAGTTCCCGGAGTACAAGGCGACGCGTTCGAAGACGCCGGACGAGTTCAAGGGGCAGGTCGATCTGATCGGCGAGCTGCTGGACACGATGTCCGTGCGGCGGTTCGCGGTGGACGGTTTCGAGGCCGATGACGTCATCGCCACGCTGGCCACCGAGGCGGAGGCCGAGGGGTTCGACGTTCTGATCGTCACCGGTGACCGTGACTCGTTCCAGCTGGTCAGTGACCGGGTCACGGTGCTGTATCCGACGAAGGGCGTCTCGGAGCTGACGCGGTTCACGCCGGAGAAGGTCGAGGAGAAGTACGGCCTGTCGCCGCAGCAGTATCCGGACTTCGCGGCGCTGCGCGGTGACCCGTCGGACAATCTGCCGGGTATCCCGGGTGTGGGGGAGAAGACCGCCACCAAGTGGATCACCCAGTTCGGGTCGTTCGCCGAGCTGGTGGAGCGGGTCGACGAGGTCAAGGGCAAGGCCGGGCAGAACCTCCGTGATCATCTGGAGGCCGTCAAGCTCAACCGCCGGCTCACCGAGATGGTGCGGGACGTGCAGCTCTCGACCCGTCCGGAGGAGCTGTGCCGTGCGGCGTACGACCGGCTGGCGCTGACGACGTTCCTGGAGCGGCTGGAGATCCGTAACCAGGGTCTGCGGGACCGGCTGCTGGCGGCGGACCCGGGTGCGGAGCAGGCCGAGGAGGCCGCTCCGGCCGCCGGGGCCGAGGTGGACGGTGTGGTGCTGGGCGCGGGGGAGCTGGCGCCGTGGCTGGCCGAGCACGGCGCTGCCCCGTTGGGGCTGGCCATGGTCGACAGCTGGTCGCAGGGCAGCGGCCGGGTCGCCGAGATCGCTCTGGCGACGGGTGAGGGCCCCGCGGCCTGGTTCGATCCGTCGCAGGTGGACGAGGCCGATGAGCGGGCGTTCGCCGCGTGGAGCGCGGATGCCGCCCGGCCCAAGGTGATGCATGACGCGAAGGCCGCCATGCGGGTCTTCGCCGAGCACGGCTGGTCGGTCGCGGGCGTCACGATGGACACCGCGCTGGCCGCTTATCTGGTCAAGCCGGGGCGCCGTTCGTTCGCCCTGGACGCGCTGTCGGTGGAGTATCTGGGCCGTGAGCTGGCCACGGCCGCCGCGGGCGACGGCCAGCTGGCCTTCGGTGCCGATGAGCAGGCGGAGGCCGACGCCCTCATGGGCCGGGCCCGTACGGTCCTCGATCTCGGTGAGGCCTTCACGGGCCGGCTGAAGGACGTGGGCGCGGCGGAGCTGCTCACGGATGTGGAGCTGCCGACGAGCGCGCTGCTGGCCCGGTTGGAGCGGGCGGGTATCGCCGCGGACCGGGGCTGGCTGGAGCGGATGGAGCAGCAGTTCGCGGGCGCGGTGCAGCAGGCGGTGAAGGAGGCGCACGCGGCGGCGGGCCGTGAGTTCAATCTGGGTTCGCCCAAGCAGCTCCAGGAGGTGCTGTTCGGCGAGCTGGGCCTGCCGCGGACGAAGAAGACCAAGACCGGGTACACGACGGACGCGGACGCGCTGGCCTGGCTCGCGGCCCAGACGGAGAACGAACTCCCGGTGATCATGCTGCGGCACCGGGAGCAGTCGAAGCTGCGGTCCACGGTCGAGGGCCTGATCAAGGCCATCGCTCCCGACGGGCGCATTCACACGACGTTCAACCAGACGGTGGCGGCGACGGGCCGGCTGTCCTCCACGGACCCCAATCTGCAGAACATCCCGGTGCGGACGGACGAGGGCCGGGCCATCCGCCGGGGCTTCGTGGTGGGTGAGGGTTTCCAGGAGCTGATGACGGCCGACTACAGCCAGATCGAGCTGCGGGTCATGGCGCATCTGTCCGAGGACGCGGGTCTGATCGAGGCGTTCGCGTCGGGTGAGGATCTGCACACCACGGTTGCCTCGCAGGTCTTCGGTGTCGCCAAGTCCGAGGTCGACCCGGAGATGCGCCGCAAGATCAAGGCCATGTCGTACGGCTTGGCGTACGGGTTGTCGGCGTTCGGTCTGTCGCAGCAGCTGAACATCGCGCCGGACGAGGCGCGCAGGCTGATGGACACGTTCTTCGAGCGGTTCGGCGGGGTGCGGGACTATCTCCAGCGGGCCGTCGAGGAGGCCCGTGCCACGGGTTACACGGAGACGATGCTGGGCCGTCGCCGCTATCTCCCGGACCTCAACAGCGACAACCGTCAGCGTCGTGAGATGGCCGAGCGGATGGCGCTGAACGCCCCGATCCAGGGCACGGCCGCCGACATCGTGAAGATCGCGATGCTGCGGGTGGCGGAGGCGCTGGAGGCCGAGCGGCTCACGTCGCGGATGCTGCTCCAGGTGCACGACGAAATCGTGCTGGAGATCGCTCCGGGCGAGCGTGAGCGGGTGGAGGAGCTGGTCCGCCGCGAGATGGCGGGGGCCGTCGAGCTGCGCGCGGCGCTGGACGTGTCGGTCGGTGTCGGCGGGGACTGGGAGTCCGCGGCGCACTGACGCCCCTTCCCCGGCGTGCGTTCACCGCCCCCTTGCCGCACTGCGGCAAGGGGGCGGTGGTGTGTCGGGGGCCAGGGGGCCGCCGGTGGGGGAGTCGCCTCGTCGGCAGGTGTTCTCATCCGCGCCCGGCGTTGCTACGGTGCCCGCACCTCTTTTCCCTGACGCCCCATCAGCTTCCGGGAGGCCGAGCATGCGCGCACTGGCCGCCGCGGCCATCGGACTGGCCGCCGCCCTCGCGCTCGTCTTCACCCTCACCGCCGTCGGCCCGCCCGACGGCGAGACCTCGCCGAAGCCCCTGCTGACCTCCCCTCCCGCGCACCCCTGACCGGGAGGCCCCGCCATGCGCCGCAAAGCGAGCCTGGTCCTCCTCGCCCTCGCCGTCTTCTTCGCCGCCCTGTCGCCGCTGCTGCGCTGGTACGCCTTTCCCCGGCTGGCGAAGGTCCCCGCCGGGCGCTATCAGGCGGTCGTCACCGAGGCGAAGGACGCCACCCTCGTCGACTACGCCACCCTCGAACCCAAGAAGGTCTCCAAGGTCACCGTGATCCAGACCCTCAAGGGCAATGTCGAGCAGGCCAGGAAGGTCAAGAAGGAGACCGGCCGCGACGCCGTCGTCTGGGACACCCTCACCTACATCGCGGGGCCCGACGGAAAGATGGTCTCCCGGATCCCCGAGCGCTATGTCTTCGACGGACACACCCAGCAGCCCGTGCACGCGGGCGGCGAGCACGTCGACGGCACCCCCGTACGCCGTGAGGGCATCGCGTACAAGTGGCCCTTCCTCGTCGAGAAGCGGGACTACCGGTACTTCGACATGCAGACCCGCACCTCCGCGCCCATTCACTACCAGGGCACCCGCACCTACCGCGGGATGGAGGTCTACTACTTCGAGCAGACCGTCCCCTGGACGAAGGTCCCGCTGCCCCGGACGCTGCCGCTCGGCATCAGCCCCGACACGGTCCGGCAGCTCGGCCTGGAGAACTGGTACACCACCACGCGCATGTTCTGGGTCGAGCCCACCACGGGCGCCCCCGTCAACGCCGAGGAACGCCACCACACCCAGATGCGCTGGACCGGCCACCCGGAGAAGAAACCGATCACCGCCTTCGCCGGTCATGTGAAGCTGCGCCCGGACTACGCCGACGACACGGCCCGGCTCGTGAAGTCCCAGCGGCAGCTGGTCCTGCTGCTCACCACGTACCTGCCCTGGGGCTTCGTCGCCGTCGGCGTCGTGCTGCTGGCCCTGTCCGTCGCCCTCGAAGCCCGCTCACGCCGCCCCGCCCCGGGCGGGGCGACACATCCGCGGTGAGATCGTCGTGCGTTTGCCGGGCAACGGGCACAGGATGGAGGGAAACCCGAAGCGCCGGGCCCCCGGCGGGGGCACGCCGACCAAGGAGGCTCACCGTGAAGGAGAGTCCAGAGGAGAAGTCCACCGCATCCAGGCCCCGGCAGCTCTACACCGGGGGAGAGCGGCCGTTCGACCCCGAGGACCTGGTCATGGCATCCGGCAGGGACGTCACGCCGGAGCGGGTCGAGGCCGCCAAGCGCCTCATGGAGGAACAGGGCTCCGCCGCCATCGAGAGGTATCTCCCCTGACCGCCCGCCCCCAGGGGCGAGCCGGCCCCCGCCCTCCGGGCTTCACCCCCGCGCCTACGCGCCGGACCGACGAGCGTTCGTCCGGCGCGTAGGCGCGGCCGTGGACGGGTCCTCCGGCCACGGATGCCGGGGATAGCGGCCCCGCAGCTCGGCCCGTACGGACCGGTAGCCGTCCTGCCAGAACGACGCGAGATCCGCCGTGACGGCCGCCGGGCGACCGGCCGGCGACAACAGGTGCACGAGGACGGGGACGCGCCCGCCCGCCAGCCTCGGCGTCTGCTGCCAGCCGAACAGCTCCTGGAGCTTGACCGCCAGTACCGGCTGCTCACCCCCGTAATCCACCCGCACGCGGGAGCCGCTCGGCACCTCGATCCGCTCGGGGGCCAGCTCATCCAGGCGGGCGGCGTCGCCCGTCGCCCACGGCAGAAGCCGCTCCAGCGCGGTGCCGGCGTTCACCCGCTCCAGATCGGCCCGCTTGCGGGCCCGGCCCAGATCCCAGCCGAGCCAGTCGTCCGCGCTCTCCAGCAGGGCCGCGTCGGACACGTCCGGCCACGGTGCCCCCAACGCGCCGTGCAGGAACGCCAGCCGCTGCCGGAGGCCGACCGCCTCAGGCGTCCAGCGCAGCAGTCCCAGCCCCTCACGCCGCAGCCCTTCCCGCAGGGCCGCCGCGACGCGCTCCGGGTCGGGAGACGACAGCGGACGCTCGGCCAGCTCCAGCGCCCCCAGCCGCTCGACGCGACGCGCCACCACATCGCGCCGCTCCTCGGACCAGACGATCTCCTCGCCCCGGTCGTGGAGCGCCGCGGCCGCCTCCCGGGCGGTGCCCTCGTCGATCACCGCGCCGAGCCGCACGCGCGCCGACGCGGCCGTGACGGGCCGGTCCGCCACGGCCACCGCGAGCCAGCGCGCGCTGCGCAACCGCGACCCCTCGCCCAGCTCCGCACCCGTCCCGGACGCCATGAGATACGCCCCTTCCCCCCGCGCCCGCGCCACCCGCTCCGGAAATGCCAGCGCGGCGATCAGCCCGGCCACGGCGTCGTCGGTACGGGGAGCGCCCGTGGCCGCAGGGTCCTCACCGGTGGCGGGCCCGTCCGGCCCGGCGCCTCGGGCCGCGCCTTCCAGCCGCCGGGCCTCGGCACGCCACCGGGCGGCGTACGCGTCGCCGCCGCGCCGCGCCGAGCGCCACGCGGCCGCCAGATCGTCCCCGTACTCCCGCGGCGGCTCCTCGCTCAGCAGCGCGACCACCTCCGCGGCCCGGCGCGCACCCACCTCCCGCGCGCCGTCCAGCAGGGCACGCGCCAGCCGCGGGTGCAGACCCACCCGGGCCATCCGCCGACCGCGCGGCGTCGGCCGGCCGTCCGCCGAGACCGCGCCCGTGGCCACGAGCACGTCCCGTGCGGCGGCCATCGCACCGGACGGCGGCGGGTCGAGCAGCGCCAGGCCCGACGCGTCCGGGTCGCCCCAGCACGCGACCTGCAGCGCGAACGCCGTCAGGTCCGCCACCGTGATCTCCGCCGCCGGGAACCTGGGCAGCCGCGCGTCGTCCGCCTCCGCCCAGCAGCGGTACACCGCGCCCGGCGCCTCGCGCCCCGCCCGCCCCGCGCGCTGCCGGGCGGAGGCCCGGGACGCCCGTACGGTCGTGAGCGCGCTCAGCCCCCGCGCGTGGTCCGTGCGCGGCTCCCGCGCGAGTCCGGCGTCGACCACGACGCGCACCCCGGGCACGGTCAGGCTCGACTCCGCCACCGAGGTCGCCAGCACCACCCGCCGGCCCCCCGAGCCGCCCGCCAGCACCGCGTCCTGCACGGCGGCCGGAGCACGGCCGTGGACCTGGAGCACCTCGGCGCCCAGGGTCTCGGCCCCGCCCAGCCGCCCCGCGACCCGCGCGATCTCCCCGACACCGGGCAGGAAACACAGCACGTCCCCCTCCCGCTCGCGCAGCGCCCGCCGCACCACGCCCGCGACGTGCTCCAGCAGGGCGGGGTCCACCCGCATGCCGTGCGGCGGCCGGACCTGCCGCTCCGGCGGGGCCCACACCACCTCCACCGGATGGGAGACGCCCTCCGCCTGAACGACCGGCGCGCCGCCGAGCAGCCGCGCCCAGCCCTCCGCGTCGGTGGTGGCGGAGGCCGCGACGAGCCGCAGATCCGGCCGGAGGGCGGCCCGGACGTCGAGGAGGAAGGCGGCCGAGGTATCGGCGTCGAGATGCCGTTCGTGGCACTCGTCGAGGACGACGACGTCGACGCCGGCCAGCTCGGGGTCGCGCTGGAGCCGCTGCAACAACACGCCCGTCGTGACCACCTCGACCACGGTCCGCGGCCCGACCCGGCGCTCCCCGCGCACCGTGAAGCCGATGCGCCCGTCTGCCGGGCCCCCGGCCCCGCCGCCCGGCACGGTCTCGCCGAGCAGCCACGCCATGCGCCGCGCCGCGGCCCGCGCGGCGATCCGGCGCGGCTCGGCGACCAGGACACGCCGGACGGGCGCGGCGGGGCCCGAACCGTCGGGGTCCGTGAGTTCGGCGAGCCCGGCGAGCACGAGCGGCACCAGCGTCGTCTTGCCCGTCCCGGGCGGTGCGCACAGCACGGCCACGCCGTGCTCGTCCAGCGCCCGGGCGAGCGCGGGCAGCACGGTCCGTACGGGGAGGCGGTCGAGGGCTTCGGTGCGGATCACACGGCCCAGTCTCGCCCAGCGGCGCGCACGGCCGGGCCCCGGGCTTCCCCCTGTCCCTCTTCCCCCTGGGCCTAGTCCCGCTCGCAGACGAAGATCGCCGTGCCCGGGATCAGGTTGCCGCGCAGCGGGGACCAGCCGCCCCACTCCTGGTTGTTCCAGGCGGGCCATTCCGGTTCGACCAGGTCGATCAGGCGGAAACCGCCGGCGACCACGTCGCGTACCCGGTCACCGAGGGTGCGGTGGTGCTCCACATAGACGGCCCGGCCGGTTTCGTCCTGTTCCACATAAGGGGTGCGGTCGAAGTAGGAGGCCGCCACCGACAGGCCCTCGGGGCCCGGCTCGTCCGGGAACGCCCAGCGGATGGGGTGCGTGACGGAGAAGACCCACCGGCCGCCGGGGCGCAGTACCCGCCGTACCTCCCGCATCACCCGTACCGGGTCGGCGACGAAGGGCACCGCGCCGTAGGCCGAGCACGCGAGGTCGAAGGAGCCGTCGGCGAAGGGCAGCGCGCCCGCGTCCGCCTCCACCAGGGGGACGTCCCCGCCGATGCGCAGGGCGTGCTGGAGCTGGCGGTGGGAGAGGTCGAGGGCCACCGGGCGGGCGCCCTGGGCGGCCAGCCAGCGCGAGCACTGGGCGGCGCCCGCGCCGATCTCCAGGACGTCGAGGCCCTTGAGGCCGTCGGCCGGGCCCAGCAGCGCCGCCTCGGTCTCGTCGAGGCCCTCCGGACCCCAGACGAAGCGGTCGTCCCCGAGGAAGCCGCCGTGCTCGCTCTGGTACTCGTCCGCGTTGCGGTCCCACCAGCCCCGGCTGGCCCGGCTGCTCTCCGCCTCGTCGCTCTCCCGCCGTGTCGCTTCCGGCTCGTATTCATGGATCATTTCGACCGTGGCGCCCTTGGCAGTAGTCTCTTCGTCTTCACCCGAGCGGGAGCTACGGGCTGCGGCGGGGCCTTCGTGGCCTCGCGACACATGAGTTGTGCCGGTTATGGGGTGTTTCATCCCGGGTGTGCGCCTTCGCGCATTGACCCTGTCCGGCTGCCCCCGTATGCTACAAGTTGCGCTGCGGGCCTGCGCGCCTCAGACCTAGCAGGCCGCGCTCGCACTTGTTGTATGTCCCCTCGGTTGTCGAGGTGCTCCCGGTGTCTTCGGATTCGTCCGAAGCCCTCGGATCAGGCACCTCCAAGGCTGTCCGGCTTCGGCGGTGCGATACGGGCTCTCGGCGTAGCAGTACCTACGACTCACTGTCCGTACCGGAGCCCTTTCCCACATGACGAGCAGCACCGAGACCACCGCCACCACTCCGCAGGTTGCGGTCAACGACATCGGTAACGAGGAAGCCTTCCTCGCCGCGATCGACGAGACGATCAAGTACTTCAACGACGGCGACATCGTCGACGGCGTCATCGTGAAGGTCGACCGGGACGAGGTCCTGCTCGACATCGGTTACAAGACCGAAGGCGTCATCCCTTCCCGCGAGCTTTCGATCAAGCACGACGTCGACCCGAACGAGGTCGTCAAGGTCGGCGACGAGATCGAGGCCCTGGTTCTCCAGAAGGAGGACAAGGAAGGTCGTCTCATCCTGTCCAAGAAGCGCGCTCAGTACGAGCGTGCCTGGGGCACGATCGAGAAGATCAAGGAAGAGGACGGGATCGTCACCGGTACCGTCATCGAGGTCGTCAAGGGTGGTCTCATCCTCGACATCGGCCTCCGTGGCTTCCTCCCGGCCTCCCTGGTCGAGATGCGCCGCGTCCGCGACCTCCAGCCCTACGTGGGCAAGGAGCTCGAGGCCAAGATCATCGAGCTGGACAAGAACCGCAACAACGTGGTCCTGTCCCGCCGTGCCTGGCTGGAGCAGACCCAGAGCGAGGTCCGCCAGACCTTCCTCACGACCCTGCAGAAGGGCCAGGTCCGCTCCGGCGTCGTTTCCTCGATCGTCAACTTCGGTGCGTTCGTGGACCTCGGCGGCGTCGACGGTCTCGTCCACGTCTCCGAGCTCTCCTGGAAGCACATCGACCACCCGTCCGAGGTTGTCGAGGTCGGCCAGGAAGTCACCGTCGAGGTCCTCGACGTCGACATGGACCGCGAGCGTGTCTCCCTGTCGCTCAAGGCGACGCAGGAAGACCCGTGGCAGCAGTTCGCCCGGACCCACCAGATCGGTCAGGTCGTCCCGGGTAAGGTCACCAAGCTCGTTCCCTTCGGTGCGTTCGTGCGCGTCGACGAGGGCATCGAGGGCCTGGTCCACATCTCCGAGCTGGCCGAGCGCCACGTGGAGATCCCGGAGCAGGTCGTCCAGGTCAACGACGAGATCTTCGTCAAGGTCATCGACATCGACCTCGAGCGTCGTCGCATCAGCCTCTCGCTGAAGCAGGCCAACGAGTCCTTCGGTGCCGACCCGTCCGTGGTCGAGTTCGACCCGACCCTGTACGGCATGGCCGCGTCCTACGACGACCAGGGCAACTACATCTACCCCGAGGGCTTCGACCCCGAGGCCAACGACTGGCTCGAGGGCTACGAGAAGCAGCGCGAGGAGTGGGAGCGCCAGTACGCCGAGGCGCAGCAGCGCTTCGAGCAGCACCAGGCGCAGGTCATCAAGTCCCGCGAGGCCGACGAGCAGGCCGCGGCCGAGGGCGCTGCCGCTCCGGCCGGTGCCTCCTCCTCGACCGGCGGCGGCAACGTCTCCGGCGGTTCGTACTCCTCGGAGTCGGCCGACAACTCCGGCGCCCTGGCGTCGGACGAGGCGCTCGCCGCGCTCCGCGAGAAGCTCGCCGGCGGCCAGAGCTGAGGCTCTGACCGGCAGCAGCTGACAGCTGACTGAAGTAAGGCCCGTTCCCCTTGGGGAGCGGGCCTTACTGCATGTCCGGGGGCCCTGCGGGGCGAGGCCCGGAGCATGCGGGACAGGGCACGGCCGGTCCGCTGTCTGCCTGCTCCCCCTGATTACTCCTGATGCCTCGTCAACCTCATGAGGCGGTCCCGGTCTCTTGACGACCCGTCTCTTCCTCCGGGACAGGGGGGGCGGACGGGAATGAGCCGGACCTCCACGGGCGTTCCCTGGTACGGAACATGAGGAGGAACGGTCACTGTGTTGGATCCGCAGGGTTTGTACGAATGGGAGCCCAAGGGGCTCGCCGTGGCCGACCTGGCCCTGGCCCAGGACACGGCCGGTCTGGTCATGCTCTACCACTTCGACGGCTACATCGACGCCGGTGAGACCGGCGAACAGATCGTCGAGCGGCTGCTGGACGGCCTGCCGCACCAGGTCGTCGCCCGCTTCGACCACGACCGGCTCATCGACTACCGGGCGCGCCGCCCCCTGCTCACCTTCGAGCGGGACCACTGGAGCGCCTACGAGACGCCGAAGATCGAGCTGTACCTGGTGCAGGACGCGACCGGCGCGCCCTTCCTGCTGCTGACCGGCCCCGAGCCGGACGTCGAGTGGGAGCGGTTCGCGGCGGCTGTCCGGCAGCTGGTGGAGCGGCTGGGCGTGCGGCTGTCGGTCAACTTCCACGGCATCCCCATGGGCGTCCCGCACACCCGGCCCGTCGGTATCACCCCGCACGGCAACCGCACCGATCTGATGCCCGGTCACCGTAGCTACTTCGACGAGGCCCAGGTGCCCGGCAGCGCCGAGTCGTTCGTCGAGTACCGCCTGGCGGAAGCCGGCCACGACGTCCTCGGCGTCGCCGCCCACGTCCCGCACTACGTGGCCCGCTCGCCCTACCCGGATGCCGCGCTGACCGCCCTGGAGGCGGTCACCGCCGCCACGGGCCTGGTCCTGCCGAACGCCGCGCACGCCCTGCGGACCGAGGCCCTGCGCACCCAGGAGGAGATCGAGCGGCAGATTGCCGAGGGGGACGAGGAGCTCGTCGCGCTCGTCCGGGGCCTTGAGCACCAGTACGACGCGGTGGCCGGCTCCGAGACGCGCGGCAATCTCGTCGCCGAGCCGGTCGAGCTGCCCTCGGCCGATGAACTGGGCGCGGAATTCGAGCGCTTCCTCGCCGACAGGGAGGGCGACGGCGGCCGTTGACGGCCGGGCCGATAGCGTGGGGCCCATGCTGAAGGTGGGCCTCACGGGCGGTATCGGGTCGGGCAAGAGCGAGGTGTCGCGGCTTCTCGCGGCGTACGGGGCGGTGATCGTCGACGCCGACCGCATCGCGCGGGAGGTGGTCGAGCCGGGCACGCCCGGACTGGCCGCCGTCGTCGCCGAGTTCGGCCCCGGCGTCCTCGCGGCCGACGGCGCCCTCGACCGGCCCAAGCTCGGCGCGATCGTCTTCGCCGACACCGGCCGGCTCACGGCGCTCAACGCCATCGTGCACCCCCTCGTCCGCGCCCGCTCCGCCGAGATCGAAGCGGCGGCGGCCCCGGACGCCGTCGTCGTCCACGACGTCCCCCTCCTCGCCGAGAACGGCCTCGCGCCCCTCTACGACCTGGTCGTCGTCATCGACGCGGCGGAGGAGACCCGCCTCGACCGCCTCGTCCGGCTGCGCGGCATGACGCTCGAGGAGGCCCGCGCCCGGATGGCCGCCCAGGCGACCCGAGAGGAGCGGCTGGCCGTCGCCGATCTCGTCATCGACAACGACGGCCCGCTCGAAGCGCTGGAGGCACAGGTCGCGAAGGTCTGGGCGGACCTGCTCGCACGGTCGGCGCACCCCACCGCATAGACGCTGCCGCCGCGAGGGCTTCCCTACCGGCGCCTCGGCTTGCGGACGGACTCATGAGGCGGGACGTTCCGGTTGCGGACGGGCTCATAGGGCGGGACGTCCCGGCCCGGCTGGTAGTGCGGGCCCTGGCGCATGTGCCGTATCACCATGATCAGATCGGTGGCGGTCACCGCGATCAGCACCGCGCAGGCGATCGCCCACCCGGGCTGCCCCGCCGCCGCGAAGAGCACGGTCCCCGCCACGGCCCAGAGCAGCCCCCACAGGGCCAGCCCGCAACGCAGCCGCAGTGGACTCCGCGCGGTCACCGGTTCGCTGCCCGTACGCATGGCACTCATCTCCCACTCCCCAGGATCCACCCGGCGCGGGCGACGCGGAAGAACCGGACGTTCCGGGGCGATGCGCGGTCGGCTGAGGCCGCCGACGGCGGCGGACCGGGGATGTCAGTGCCTCTCCGTAGACTCGGTCCGTGTCGTGGACGAGTGCCGTGGAAGTCCGGCGATCACACGATCAGGGCGGCGGCGGGTGGCACGAGACGGGCGAGGTGATGGGCGGGTGGCACAGGCACTGCCCTCGCGGGCACGGTCCGGCCACGGCCCGGCCGGGCCCGGGGCATCGCGGACCGAGCCGCTGGCGCGCTGCGCCGCGGTGCTGCTGCCCGCCGACCCGCCGAGGGCCACCACGGTCGCCTTCTGGCGCCCGGACGGTGGCCCCCTGCCGGAGACGACGGGCACACCCGGCGGGGACCCGACGGGGACGCCGCCCGCCGAGCTCACGGTCGTGCGCCCCCACGGACGCGGTGTCCGGCGGCACACCGTGCCCGCCCTCGTGCTGCCCCTCGACCAGGCCGTGCCGCTCCTCGCCCGGGCCCGGCACGACCCGTGCGCCCATCCGGCGGCCGCGTGCTGGGGAGCGGCCGTGCTGCACGCGATGGGCCTCGTCGCGCGGGGCCGCTTCCGCCCGGGACTCACCCCGGCCGGGCACGACGCCTGGCAGGCCGGCCCGCTGGACGCCGACGACCTCGCACACCTCCGGGCGATCGCCGCCGCCATGCCGCCCGAGGCCCACGCGGTGCCCCTGCCCGGCTCCGGCCCGCTGCGGCTGCCCGCCCCGGAGACGCTGGTGCGGGAGCTGCTCGACGCCGTCACCGACCGTCTGCCGCGCACGCCCGCCGCCGCCCACGCGGCCGGAGACCTCTACGCGGCACCGGGCCGCCCATCCCGCCCGCCCGGCTCACCGGCCCTGAGCGCTTGGTGCGCCGAGGCCGCGACCGGTGCCGACACCGGGGTGCGGATCTCACTGCGCCTGGACCTGGGAGCGCACGACCTCGACGAGGAGGGCGGTCACGCGACGGTCGTCGTGCAGGTCCACAGCCTGGTCGACCCGACCCTGCTCACCGACGCGGCCGAGCTGTGGGCGGGGCGGGCGGGAGAGCACTTCGGGGCGCGCAGCCGCATCGACACGGTCCTCGCCCTGCGGCGCGCGGCCCGCCTGTGGCCACCGCTCGCCCGCCTGCTCGACCGGCCCGTGCCCGATGTCCTGCCCCTCGCCGAGGACGAGCTGTACGAGCTGCTGGGGCCCGTCGCGCGGCGCCTGTCCGCCGCGGGCATCGCCGTGCACTGGCCCCGGGAGCTCGCCCGTGGGCTGACCGCCACGGCGGTCGTCCGGATGGCACCGGGCACCGCGTCCGACGAGCCCGCCTTCTTCGACACCGCGCGGGCCCTGGAGTTCAGCTGGCAGCTCGCGCTGGGCGGGGCACCGCTCACCGAGCAGGAGATGGACGCCCTCGCGGAAGCGCACCGGCCCGTGGTGCGCCTGCGTGACCAATGGGTGCTGGTGGACCCCGCGCTGGTCCGCAAGGCGCGCGCACGTCACCTCGGCCGGCTCGACGCCGCCGAAGGCCTGTCGGTGGCCCTCACCGGCACGGGCGACATCGACGGCGAGCGTACCGAGGTCGTCCCCACGGGAGCGCTCGCCGCCCTCCGCGACCGGATCACCGGCCAGGCACAGCCGGTGGTCCCGCCGCCCGGGCTGCACGCGACGCTGCGCGACTACCAGCTGCGCGGGCTGGCCTGGCTGGACCTGATGACCTCGCTCGGCCTGGGCGGCTGCCTCGCCGACGACATGGGCCTCGGCAAGACCGTCACGCTCATCGCCCTGCACCTGCACCGCGCGTCGCGGTCGGCGGGCACGATGCCCCCGACCCTGGTGATCTGCCCGGCCTCCCTCCTCGGCAACTGGCAGCGCGAGATCGAGCACTTCGCGCCCGGCGTCCCCGTCCACCGCTTCCACGGCACCGGCCGGGCCCTGGACGCGATGACGAGCGGCTTCGTCCTCACCACCTACGGCACGATGCGCACCAGCGCCGCCCTGCTCGCCGAGCACCCCTGGGGCCTGGTCGTCGCGGACGAGGCACAGCACGTCAAGAACCCGTACTCCCGGGCCGCCGTCGCCCTGCGGACCATTCCCGCGCCCGCCCGTGTCGCCCTCACCGGCACCCCCGTGGAGAACAACCTCTCCGAGCTGTGGGCGCTCCTGGACTGGACCACCCCCGGCCTGCTCGGCTCCCTGAAGAACTTCCGGGCCCGCCACGCCCGCGCCATCGAGAGCGAGGACCAGGGCGAGCGGGAGGAGGCGGCCGAGCGCCTCGGCCGACTCGTGCGGCCCTTCCTGCTGCGCCGCAGGAAGTCCGACCCCGGCATCGCCCCGGAGCTGCCGCCGAAGACGGAGACCGACCACCCGGTCCCGCTGTCGCGCGAACAGGCCGCGCTCTACGAGGCGGTCGTGCGGGAGACCCTCACGCACATCGAGGAGGCCGCGGGGATGGCACGCCGCGGCCTGGTGATGAAGCTGCTCACCGATCTCAAGCAGATCTGCAACCACCCGGCCCAGTATCTGAAGGAGGACGCCGCCCGGCTGACGGGGCGTTCGGGCAAGCTGGAGCTGCTCGACGAGCTGCTGGACACGATCCTCTCGGAGGACGGTGCCGTCCTGGTCTTCACCCAGTACGTCTCGATGGCCCGCCTGCTCTCCGCGCACCTCACGGCGCGCGGCGTGCCGTCCCGGCTGCTCCACGGAGGCACGCCGGTCGCCCGGCGCCAGGAGCTGGTGGACGAGTTCCAGTCCGGCGAGGTGCCGGTGTTCCTGCTGTCGCTGAAGGCGGCCGGCACGGGCCTGAACCTCACGCGGGCGGGTCATGTCGTGCACTACGACCGCTGGTGGAACCCGGCGGTCGAGGAGCAGGCCACCGACCGCGCCTACCGCATCGGGCAGACGCAGCCGGTCCAGGTGCACCGGCTCATCGCCGAGGGCACGGTCGAGGACCGGATCGCCGAGATGCTGGAGAGCAAGCGCGCGTTGGCCGACGCGGTGCTGAGCGGCGGGGAGTCCGCGCTGACCGAGCTGAGCGACGCCGAGCTCGCCGATCTGGTGGCCCTGCGGAGGCCGGCATGACCGGCGCCACGTCCTGGTGGGGCCGCGCGTGGATCGAGGCCCTGGAGACCATGTCCCTCGACGAGGGCCGCCTCTCCCGGGGCCGTTCGTACGCCCGCGGGGGCCATGTCCGTGACATCACGGTCGCTCCCGGCCGTGTCACGGCGCGGGTCGAGGGCAGCCGCTCGCGCCCGTATCGCACGGGCATCGGGCTCCGCACGCTCTCCGACGACGACTGGGACCGCTTCCTGGACGCCGTCGCGGACCACCCGGACCACCTCGCGGCACTCCTCGACAAGGGCATGCCGCACGCGCTGGCCGACGCGGCCACCACCGCGGGCGTCCGGCTGCTGCCCGGCCCCGGTGATCTGTCCCCGCACTGCACCTGCCCCGACCGCGGCCACCCCTGCAAGCACGCGGCCGCCCTCTGCTACGAGACGGCCCGGCTGCTGGACGGTGACTTCTTCCTGCTGCTGCTGATGCGCGGCCGTGACGAGCGGGAGCTCCTCGACGACCTCGCCCGCCGCAACGCCGCCCACGCGGCCCGGGAAGCAACCGCCCCGCCCACCGGGGTCAGCGCCCGCGCGGCGCTGTCGGCCGAGCGACGCCCGCCGCTCCCTCCGCCGTTGCCCGTGCCCGCCCACCTCGGCCGGCCGCCGGCGCTCCCCGACGCGGAGGGCCTGCCGCTGGACCCGGACCTCCTCGAATTCCTCGCCGCGGACGCGGTCTCCCGGGCCCACGCCTTCCTCACCACCGGCGGCACGCCCTTCCCGGACCTCACCCCCTGGCAGGACGCGGTGCGCCTGGCCGCCGCCCACCCCACCTCCGGCCTGACCGCCTCCACCCGTGCCCTCTACCGCGCCCTCGCGGCGGGCACCGGCCGCACCCCCACCGACGTGGCCCGCGCGGTGGCCGCCTGGCGCCAGGGCGGCCCGGAGGGCCTGTCCGTCCTCGAAACCCCCTGGGACCCCCCGGCCGGCCCCTTCGACCGAGCCCGCTCCACCCTCACCGCCGCCGGCCTCCCCCCACTCCGCCCCCGCCACAACCACCTCACGGACGAAGCCCGCGGCATCCAGCTCCGCTACGGCCACGACGGCCGCTGGTACCCCTACGAGGCCGACCCCCCGGCCCCCGTCCCCGTCTGGTGGCCGACGGGGGCGGCCACCGAGGACCCGGTGAGCGCACTGGTGGACCTGATGGAGGCGTCGGCGGCGTAGGGGCCGGCTCGGCGTACGGGCCGGGGAGGAGCCCTCAGAAGAGGGGCTCGGGCAGGACTCCTTCGAGGGCCAGCAGGTCGCGCTTGGTCTCCAGGCCCGGGCCGAAGCCGCCCAGGCCGCCGTTGCTCTCGATGACGCGGTGACAGGGCACCACGACGGGCAGCGGGTTGCTGCCCATGGCCACGCCCACCGCGCGTGCCGCGCCCAGCTCGCCCACCCGGTCGGCGAGGTCCTGGTAACTGGCCAGGGTGCCGTAGGGGACGTGGGCGGCCAGCTCGCGCAGTACCCGGCGGTTGAAGCCCGAGGTCAGCGACCAGTCCAGCGGGACGGAGAAGGTCCGCAGGCGGCCGTCGAAGTACGCCGTCAGCTCAGCCGTCGCCGTGGCGAGGACCTCGTGCGCCGCACAGGGCGGCGGGGGCGGTGGGAGGGGGCCGGAGCCGAGGCGGCGGGTCAGCCGGGCGACCGTGCCGGCCGCCGTCGCCGCGTCGGCGTGGAAGGCCACGCACAGCAGGCCCTTCTCCGTCGCCGCGAGTCCCAGGGGGCCGACGCGGGTGGCGACCGTGGTCCAGGCCCACGCCGGGGGCCCGGTCGGCGTCACCCGCCCGGCATCCGCCACATCGGTCACGTCCGTCACTTCGGTGTCCGTCACGCGTCCAGCGTAGAACGGACACTCCTCGCGACGGCCCGGCATGCCCCTACAGCGGGCCCCCGCCGCCCATGGCCGAGATGATGCCGGATTCCTCGTCGAGCGCCTCCTCCACCACGTGCGGCGCGTTGCTGATGATGCCGTCCACCCCCAGGCGCGCGAGGGCCACCGCCCGCCGGCCGTCGTCGACGGTCCACGCCGAGACCGTCAGCCGCTTGCCCTGCGGGCCCTTCAGCGCGTGGACCGCCCTGACCCAGTCGGCGGTGACGCTCTTGTGGTTGGGGTTGATCTGGTCGACGAACTTCGCGTACGAGGGGAGGTCCGCGGCCTTCGGGGCGCCGAGGAAGCCCGTCCTCACGTCCGGGCGGAGCCGGTGGAAGGCCTTCAGGGACTTCGCGTCGAAGCTCTGGACGACCAGCCTGCGCGCCACGTGCCGCCGGTCGAGCCAGCCCGCCCGGCGCAGCTCCGTGACCAGCTGCTCCTCGATGCCCGGGTAGAGGCCGGGCTCCTTGGCCTCCAGCAGCAGCTTCTGCTGGTTGTGGTCCACCCGCCGGAGGTAGCTGCGCAGCGTGGGCACCCGCTCGCCCTTGAAGCGCCGGTCGAACCAGCTGCCCGCGTCCAGCTTCTGGATCTCGGCGAGCGTGAAGTCCGCGACCTTCCAGGGCGCACGGCGCGGATAGCGCTGTTCGACATCGGTCGTCCGGGCCAGGGAGGTGTCGTGCATGATGATCAGGGCGCCGTCCTTGGTGCGCTGGACGTCGTTCTCCACCCATTCGATACCCAGCGCGGCGGCTCTGTCGATCGACGCCAGGGTGTTCTCCGGGGCCTCGACCGGTACCCCCCGATGGGCGATCGCGTAGGTGTTCAGCGGGGCGACGGCCCCGGCGGGCTGCGCCGCGGCCGGGCCGGCGAGGAGCAGGGCGGGCAGGGACAACCCGAGAATCGCGCTGGTCACGGTGGAGACGGGGCGGATGCGCATAAAGGGGCTCCTCGCGGCGTCTGGGATCGCGGACGCGGTGGCGTCCAGGCCCTGTGTCTACGGAAAAGATGTACAGAAGACAAGTACGCGATCGCGCCGCGCCGGACACCCGGAGCCGGAGACCTTTGCCGGCTCTTCGCCGCCCGTTCGCCTGGAAAACGGGGGCCGAACGACCGGAGCCCGGCCGTTGTCAGTGGTGGGCCGTACGGTGGTCTCATGCGGCCCGTATCAAAGATCGAACGCACGGTGGCGCCCTTCGAGGTCGTCAGTCCCTTCCAGCCCAGCGGTGACCAGCCCACGGCCATCGCCGATCTGGAGCGGCGCATTCGCGCCGGTGAGAAGGATGTCGTCCTCCTCGGGGCGACCGGCACCGGCAAGTCGGCGACCACGGCGTGGATGATCGAGAAACTCCAGCGGCCGACGCTCGTCATGGCGCCGAACAAGACCCTCGCGGCCCAGCTCGCCAATGAATTCCGCGAGCTCCTGCCGAATAACGCGGTCGAGTACTTCGTCTCGTACTACGACTACTACCAGCCCGAGGCGTACGTCCCCCAGTCGGACACCTACATCGAGAAGGACTCCTCGATCAACGAGGAAGTCGAGCGGCTGCGCCACTCCGCGACGAATTCCCTGCTCACCCGGCGCGACGTGGTCGTGGTGGCCTCGGTCTCCTGCATCTACGGCCTCGGTACGCCCCAGGAGTACGTGGACCGCATGGTCCCGCTCAAGGTCGGCGAGGAGATCGACCGGGATCAGCTGCTGCGCCGCTTCGTGGAGATCCAGTACACGCGCAACGACGTGGCCTTCACGCGCGGCACGTTCCGGGTGCGCGGCGACACCATCGAGATCTTCCCGGTCTACGAGGAGCTGGCCGTCCGGATCGAGATGTTCGGTGACGAGATCGAGGCGCTCTCCACGCTCCACCCGCTCACCGGCGAGGTCATCTCCGACGACCGGGAGCTGTACGTCTTCCCCGCCAGCCACTACATCGCCGGCCCGGAGCGGATGGAGAAGGCCGTCGCGGGGATCGAGGCCGAGCTGGCGGAGACCCTCGCCCGGATGGAGAAGCAGGGCAAGCTCCTCGAGGCCCAGCGGCTGCGCATGCGCACCACGTACGACATCGAGATGATGCGCCAGGTCGGCTCCTGCTCCGGCATCGAGAACTACTCGCTGCACATGGACGACCGTGAGCCCGGCTCCCCGCCGAACACTCTGATCGACTACTTCCCCGAAGACTTCCTGCTGGTCATCGACGAGTCGCATGTCACCGTCCCGCAGATCGGCGCGATGTACGAGGGGGACGCGTCCCGTAAGCGGACCCTCGTCGAGCACGGCTTCCGGCTGCCGTCGGCCATGGACAACCGGCCGCTGAAGTGGGAGGAGTTCGTCGAGCGCATCGGGCAGACCGTCTACCTCTCCGCGACCCCGGGCAAGTACGAGCTGTCCCGCGGCGACGGCTTCGTCGAGCAGATCATCCGGCCCACCGGTCTCGTCGACCCCGAGGTCGTCGTCAAGCCCACCGAGGGGCAGATCGACGACCTGGTGCACGAGATCCGCACCCGCACGGAGAAGGACGAGCGGGTCCTGGTCACCACGCTGACCAAGAAGATGGCCGAGGACCTCACGGACTACTTCCTCGAGCTGGGCATCGCCGTGCGCTATCTGCACAGCGACGTCGACACGCTGCGCCGCATCGAGCTGCTGCGCGAGCTGCGCGCCGGTGAGTACGACGTCCTGGTCGGCATCAACCTGCTGCGCGAGGGTCTCGACCTGCCCGAGGTGTCCCTGGTCGCCATCCTGGACGCCGACAAGGAGGGCTTCCTGCGCTCGGGGACGTCCCTGATCCAGACCATCGGCCGCGCGGCGCGCAATGTCTCCGGTCAGGTCCACATGTATGCCGACAAGGTCACTCCGGCGATGGAGAAGGCCATCGAGGAGACCAACCGCCGCCGCGAGAAGCAGATCGCGTACAACAAGGAGCGGGGCATCGACCCGCAGCCGCTGCGCAAGAAGATCGGTGACATCGTCGCCACGATCGCCCGCGAGGAGATCGACACGCAGGAGCTGCTGGGCTCCGGCTACCGCCAGGCCGAAGGGGGCAAGGCCCCCGTCCCCACGGCCGCCGCCGGCAAGGCGGGCGCCAAGACGGCCAAGGGCAGGGGCAAGGCCAAGGCGGTCGTCGCGACGGACCGGCCCGCGGCGGAACTGGCCCAGCTCATCGAGGACATGACGGACCGCATGCGGGCGGCCGCGGCGGAGCTGCAGTTCGAGGTCGCCGCCCGGCTGCGCGACGAGGTGGGCGAGTTGAAGAAGGAGCTGCGGCAGATGCGCGAGGCCGGCCTGGCCTGACGGGCCCTGACGTGGCCTGATGGGAGCTGACGGGCCCTGACGCGGCCTGACGGGACGGCCACCGGCCGGCCGCGTCGGCGGAAGATGTTGCAAGACCGCCACAAACCCTCCTCGGGTGTGCTCGCGACCGGTGACAGTGCATAGGGTCGTGGGAGGAGACCGCGCCGAGCGCGCGGTCACGGGGCAACACGAGAGAAAAACGAGAAGGGACTGCGCGTGACGGTCAACTTGTCCAAGGGTCAGGGCATCAGCCTGCAGAAGGCCGACGGGGGCACCCTGACCGCGGTACGGATGGGGCTGGGCTGGCAGGCCGCCCCCCGCCGCGGACTGTTCGGGTCGCGCACGAGGGAGATCGACCTCGACGCGTCGGCGCTGCTCTTCGCCGACAAGCAGCCCGTCGACGTGGTCTTCTTCCAGAAGCTGGTCAGCGACGACGGCTCGGTGCGGCACACCGGCGACAACCGCGTCGGCGGCGCGGGCCAGGGCGGCGACGACGAGGCGATCCTCGTCGACCTCCAGCGCGTCCCCGTCCACATCAACGAGATCGCCTTCACGGTGAACTCCTTCACCGGCCAGACCTTCGGCGAGGTGCAGAACGCGTTCTGCCGCCTGGTCGACGAGACCACCGGCCAGGAGCTGGCCCGCTACACCCTCGACGGCGGCGGGCAGTACACCGCGCAGATCATGGCGAAGGTGCACCGCGCGGGCAACGGCTGGGCGATGACGGCCATCGGCACCCCGGCCAACGGCCGGACCTTCCAGGACCTCATCCCGGCGGTCCAGGCGAGCCTGTAGGGCTCGGCGGCACCACAGTCAGCGGTAGGACCGGGCCCGGCGGAGACAGCTCCGCCGGGCCCGCTTGGTACAGACGAGCGCGGCGCGACGAGCGCGCGACACAACAAGGGGGAACGGCGATGACGGCCGAGCTGACGCGGGGGCAGAACCACCCGCTGCCCGAGACCCGCCTGGAGATCAGGGTTTCGGCGGGCACTCCGGTGGTGGCGGGAGCCACCCTCGGTGACGCGGACGGCAAGGTCGCCGACGCCGCGTGGGTCGCGCACCCCGCCTCACCCCAGCTCCCCGGCCTTGAAGTGTCCCGCCAGGCGGCCGCGGACCACCGGCTGGCCGTCGATCTGGACGCCGTCCCCGAGGCCGTCCACCGCGTCAACGTGCTGCTCGCCCTGCCGGCCGGAGGGGGCGGCCCGGCCCGCTTCGGCGACATGGCGGCGCCCTTCCTCGCCGTCACCTCGCTGGAGGGCGCCGAGGTCGTCAGCTACACCATCACCGACCTGGACGCGGAGTCGGCCGTCGTGGCCCTGGAGCTCTACCGCCGGCAGGGCGCCTGGAAGGTGCGGGCCGTCGGCCAGGGCTACGCGGGCGGTCTCGCCGCGATGCTCGCCGACCAGGGGCTGCCCCGGGCGGCCGAGACGGCCAAGGCCATCGACGAGGCCGTCGCCGGGGGCATGGCCCGCGCCGTGGCCCCGCCGCCGCCCCGCCGGGCCCAGCAGGAGGGCGCCGCGCGCCGCGCGGCCCAGTCCGGCGGGAGCGCCATGGACGCCGGCCGGGCGCCCGTACGGCCGGGCCACGACCCGGAGGCGCCCGCCCCCGGCGACGGTCTCGCGGGCGGCCCGGCGGCGCAGCAGCCTCCGGCCGCGGGCGGCCCCGTCAGCTACCAGCACCCCCGCCGCCGGACGTCGACGCCGCCGGAGCCCGCGCCCGCCGCCCCGTCGGCCGAGCCGGGGCAGCCCGCCCGGCCCGTGGCGGGTGACGCCAGTGGCTGGACGATGAACGAGCGGCTCTACAACCAGGTCTGGGGCATGTTCGAGGACCTGGCCCGCACCACCGCCGCGTACCGCAGCGCGGTCGACTTCGCCGAGTCCCGCCTGGAGCAGGAGCTGGACCGGGTGCTCTCCGACCCGCGCACCCGGGTCGGGCCCGCCGCCGACGCCGCCCGGCAGGAGGCGCGCGCCAAGCAGGACGCGCTCGTCGAGCAGGCCCGCGCCGCCCTCGACCGGGACCTCGCCCAGCTCGCCGCCGAGTCCGAGGTCGTCGAGCACGCCCTGCCGCCCGCCTTCGCCCGCTGGGACAGCCCGGTCTGGCAGGGCTACCAGGTGCCGCTGGAGACCCCGATGGCCCTGCGCGTGGGCGATCTGCGCCTGCCGGAGCGTACGAATCTGCGCATCCCCATGCTGGTGCGACTGCCGTTGGAGCGCGGGCTGTGGATCGACAGCGGCCGCTCGGACGGCACGGACGCCGGCCTGGTGGACTCCGCCGAGCTGCGCCGGCTGGCCATGGACACGGCGGTCGCGCACGCCGCGCGGCTGCTGGCCGTCTACCCGGTCGGTGACCTCACGGTGCACGTCATCGATCCGGCGGGATCGGCCGGTGCCGCCCTGGCGCCGCTGCTGGAGTCCGGGGCGCTGAAGGAGCCTCCGGCGGCCGGGGCGCAGGGGGTGACCGCGCTGCTGGCGCGGCTGACGCGCCGCGTCGACCTGGTGCAGATGGCGGTCCGCAGCGGGGCCGTCGACTCCCTGCCGCCGGACCTCGACGTCGCCGAGCAGCTGCTGATCGTCAATGACTTCCCGCACGGTTTCGACGACCGGGCCGTCACCCAGCTGCGCTACCTCGCGGACGAGGGCCCGGCCGTGGGGGTGCACTTGATGATGGTGGCCGACCGGGAGGACTCCCGGGTGTACGGGCCGGTGCTCGACCCGCTCTGGCGTGCCCTGCTGCGGATCACCCCGGTGCCCTCCGACCACCTCGCCGATCCCTGGGTGGGTCATGCCTGGACCTACGAGCCCTCGCTCGTGCCCGCCGGGAGCGAGGTGCTGCGGCAGGTGCTGTGGCAGGTCGGCCAGGCCCGGCGGGCGTATGGGATCTAGCGCCCCGCTTTACTCAGCAAACACCGTCTGACCTGGGGTTTTGGGGGTTTCTTTACTATTTCTTGGGCCTTCCTGTACTGTTTTTTGTACGGAGGAGGCCCCGTGGACTGAGCGCGGGCGGACGTTCCTCCGGCAGCGACGACGCTGGTAGTTGCCGTACAGAGTGCCGGAGGAACAGTGGACGTTTCCCTGACCCTGTGGGTGCTGACCATTCTTGGTCTGTGCGCCCTCATCGCCGCCGACTTCTTCATAGGGGGCCGCAAGCCCCATGAGGTCTCCATCAAGGAGGCCGGGATCTGGACCGCGGTCTGGATCGCCCTCGCGGGACTCTTCGGGCTGGGGCTGCTGTTCTTCGGCGGCGGCCAGCCGGCCGGTGAGTTCTTCGCGGGCTTCATCACCGAGAAGTCCCTGAGCGTCGACAACCTCTTCGTCTTCGTCCTGATCATGGCGAAGTTCGCCGTTCCGCCGATCTACCAGCAGCGCGTGCTCATGGTCGGTGTGCTGATCGCCCTCGTCCTGCGGGCCGGTTTCATCGGGGCGGGCGCGGCGATCATCGCCAACTTCTCCTGGGTCTTCTACATCTTCGGCGCCTTCCTCATCTGGACCGCCTGGAAGCTCATCCAGGAGGCGCGCGCCGACGCGGAGGAAGAGGAGTTCGAGGAGAACCGCTTCCTGAAGCTCGTCGAGAAGCGCTTCCCGTCCACCGACAAGTACCACGGCACCAAGCTGTTCGTCGTCGAGAACGGCAAGCGCCTGATGACCCCGATGCTGATCGTCATGCTGGCGATCGGCACCACCGATGTGCTCTTCGCCCTGGACTCGATCCCGGCCATCTTCGGCCTCACCCAGGACCCGTACATCGTCTTCACCGCCAACGCCTTCGCCCTCATGGGTCTGCGTCAGCTGTACTTCCTGATCGGTGGCCTGCTGCGGAAGCTGGTCCACCTCTCCTACGGGCTGTCGATCATCCTCGGCTTCATCGGCGTCAAGCTGGTGCTGCACGCCCTGCACGAGAACGGCGTCGGCGTCCCCGAGATCAGCATTCCGGTCTCGCTCGGCGTCATCTGCGCGGTGCTGGTCGTCACGACCGTCACCAGCCTCTACGCCTCCAAGAAGCAGGAGCCGGCCGATGCGGCGGAGCCGGCCGAGGGCAGCGACAAGGACAGCGACAAGGACAACAGCCTGGTCTGAGGGCCTCTCCGCCGTGGCTTCGGCTGCGGCCCCGGCGGGCTGGTCGTGGCCGAGTTCAGCCACGACCAGCCCGTCCGGCGTTGAGGACGGCCTGCCGGGCCCTACGCCGTCGCGTACTCCGCGGCCGGACCGGGGGCCGCCGGCGCCGGGCGGGTGTCGGGCAGCAGCGCGAAGCAGCCGAGGCTCAGCAGGGCGATCGCGGTCAGATAGCCGGCGACCCCCCAGGGCGGTCCGCTGCCCTGGGACGCCGCGGTCGCCACGATCGGCGTGAGGGCACCGCCCAGGACGCCCGCCAGGTTGTAGCCGACGGCCGCGCCCGTGCAGCGCACCCGGGGCTCGTAGAGCTCGGGGAGATAGGCCCCGGTGACGGCGAACGTGGCGGTGAAGGCCAGCATCGCGACGATGAAGCCCACCAGCATCAGCACCGGCCGGCCGGTCTGCAGCAGCGCCACCAGAGGGACCATCCACAGCGCCATGGCGGCGCAGCCGATCAGGCACAGCGGGCGGCGCCCGTAGCGGTCGCCGAGCAGGGCGGCCAGCGGAGTGGCCACGCCTTGGGCGGCGACCGCGACCATGATGCAGGCGAGCATGACCGTGCGGTCGACGTGGAGCGTCTCGGTGGCGTAGGCGAGCGACCAGGTCGTGACCGTGTAGAAGACGGCGTAGCCCGCCGCGAGCCCGCCGGCGGTCAGCAGGACGAGCCGCCAGTGGCCGCGTACGAGGTCGGCCAGCGGCAGCGAGGCACGGGTCTCCTTGGCGGCCAGCTCCTGGAAGGCCGGCGTCTCGCTGAGCTGGGTGCGCAGCAGCAGTCCGGCCGCCGCCAGCAGCCCCGCCGCCCAGAACGGCACCCGCCAGCCCCAGGACAGGAACTGCGCGTCGGTGAGCGTGGCCGACAGGGCGAGCGTCAGGCCGTTGGCCAGGACGAAGCCCACGGAGGGGCCGACCTGCGGGAAGCTCGACCACAGGACCCTGCGGTGGGCGGGCGCGTGTTCCGCGGTCAGCAGCACCGCGCCGCCCCACTCGCCCCCCAGCCCGATGCCCTGCACGAAGCGCAGGACGAGCAGCAGGACGGGGGCGGCGATGCCGATGCTGTCGTAGGTGGGCACCAGGCCGACCGCGACCGTTGCCACGCCCGTCAGGAGCAGGGACGCGATCAGGACCGGCCGCCGCCCGTGACGGTCGCCGATATGGCCGAAAAGGATGGAGCCGAGCGGGCGGGCGATGAACCCGACGCCGAAGGTGCCGAAGGCGGCGAGCGTGCCGATCAGCGGTGAGACGGTGGGAAAGAAGAGCGGGCCGAGGACGAGCGCCGCGGCCGTGCCGTAGACGAAGAAGTCGTAGAACTCGATGGCGGTACCGGCCAGCGAGGCAGCCGCCAGCCGGAACATGGACGGTGAACTCTGGGAACGGTCTCGTTGCATGTAATGCCCAACTTCCATGGAGATGGCAGGCAACGGGGCGTGGGGGAGCGCGGCGCGGGGCGCGGCGGATATCGGCCGGTCCGTCGGAATGCCGGCGGTATCCGCCCCTCCGCCCCCGTCCCGGCCCGGCGCCGCCTCCCCCTGGCGGTACCTCCGCGCTGCCGCCCCCTCGGGCAGCGCAGAGTGGTAAGGACCGGCGGCCCATGGCCGCCGGTCCTTACCGTTCAACGTTGTTCACTTGCCCGGCCGACCGGCCGGGGCGGCGTCACCAGCCGCGCTCGCGCCATTCCGCGAGGTGCGGGCGCTCGGCGCCCAGCGTGGTGTCGTTGCCGTGGCCCGGGTAGACCCAGGTCTCGTCGGAGAGAGCACCGAAGATCTTGGTCTCGACGTCGTCGAGGAGATTGGCGAACGCCTTGGGGTCGTCGTGCGTGTTGCCCACGCCGCCGGGGAAGAGGCAGTCGCCGGTGAAGACGTGCGCGTGGCCGTGCGGGTCGTCGTAGACGAGCGCGATGCTGCCCGGCGTGTGGCCGACGAGGTGGCGGGCCGTCAGCTCCACCCGGCCGACCCGGATGGTGTCCCCGTCCTCGACGAGCACGTCCGTCGGTACCGGGATGCCCTCGGCGTCGTAACGGCCCGCGTGGGTACGGGCGCCGGTGGCGGCCACCACCTCGGCCAGTGCGCCCCAGTGGTCGGCGTGCTGGTGGGTCGTCACCACGGAGGCGATGCCGCTGTCGCCGATCAGGGCGAGCAGGGTGTGCGGCTCGGCGGCGGCGTCGATCAGCAGCTGCTCGTCCGTCGCCCGGCACCGCAGCAGATAGGCGTTGTTGTTCATGGGACCGACCGCGACCTTGGAGATCATCAGATCGGCCAACTCGTGTACATCCGCAGGTCCGCCGACCTCTACCGCTCCGCTGTACGTCATGGGATCACCCTATAGCGGAGGAAGAGCGGGCAGCGGAGCGCCACCGGTTTCGAGATCCGAGCCGTCGCACCGTCCTGCGAGCCAGCCCATCAGGGCCGCCGGAGGGCCGGAGACGGAGACGGGCTCGCCCTCGAGCCGGCCGGTGGACCACTGCTTTCCGCCGTTCCCGCCGGTCGCCTTCAGCCTCAGCGCGGGGACGCCGGGGTTGCCGGTGAAGCGCTCACTGAGGAAGTCGATCTCCCGGGCGGTGAACTCCTCGGGCAGATCCGTCAGTTCGTAACCGATGCCGAGGTCGACGTGGTGCAACTCCACCTCGATGAGACGGCGGAAGGGGACGCGCGCGGCGGAGTCGGTCACGCCGTTGCGCATCTCGATCGTGCGGCTCCAGTCCGCGGGCACGTCGGCCGTCCGCAGGAAGCGGGCGGAGCTGTCGCGCAGGTCCGCGAGCTGCACCTCGAGCGGACGGGGTGCGTCCCGCTCGATGTCGGCATCGCGGGCCTCGCCGCTCACGTACATGGGACGGCCCTCCAGGACGTTCACGAGGGCGTCCGCGTTACGGGCGAGATGGGCCAGGACATGGCCACGGGTCCAGCCGGGAAGCCGTGACGGCTCGGCGACGGCCGCGTTGTCCAGGTCGCCGATCGCGGAGAGCAGCCGGTCGGTGGCCTCACGTACAGCGGCGAGGTCGTGCACATGATCAATCATGCCGCCGACGATAGCCGGGCCACACCTTCGGGTGAAGGTGTCCGATCCCGCCCCTAAATCGAATGTACGTGCTATATGGTCGGGAGCGCCGCTGACGACACCGCGGGGCCGCGCCGATCCGGTGGCCGGCCTTCGCCCGACCCTCGCTTGTCAGTGGCCCCCCGTACTCTGGATCGAGGGGCGGTGACTCTCCCCGCAGCTCCTCGGAAGCTCCCCCGGAGCCGACTCTCAAGAAAGGTGCCGACCGGCGTGGCAGACCGTCTTATCGTCCGTGGCGCTCGCGAGCACAACCTCAAGAACGTCTCGCTCGACCTTCCGCGTGACTCCCTCATCGTCTTCACCGGACTTTCGGGGTCGGGCAAGTCGTCCCTCGCGTTCGACACGATCTTCGCCGAGGGGCAGCGTCGCTACGTCGAGTCGCTCTCCTCCTACGCACGCCAGTTCCTGGGCCAGATGGACAAGCCCGATGTGGACTTCATCGAGGGCCTGTCCCCGGCCGTCTCCATCGACCAGAAGTCGACCTCGCGCAACCCGCGCTCGACGGTCGGCACCATCACCGAGGTCTACGACTACCTCCGCCTGCTCTTCGCCCGCATCGGCAAGCCGCACTGCCCCGAGTGCGCGCGGCCCATCTCCCGGCAGTCGCCGCAGGCGATCGTCGACCGGGTGCTCGAGCTGCCCGAGGGCAGCCGCTTCCAGGTGCTCTCGCCGCTGGTGCGCGAGCGCAAGGGCGAGTTCGTCGATCTCTTCTCCGACCTGCAGACCAAGGGCTACAGCCGCGCCCGGGTCGACGGCGAGACGATCCAGCTCTCCGAGCCGCCCAAGCTCAAGAAGCAGGAGAAGCACACCATCGAGGTGGTCGTCGACCGCCTCACCGTCAAGGACAGCGCGAAGCGTCGTCTGACGGACTCGGTCGAGACCGCGCTCGGCCTCTCCGGCGGCATGGTCATCCTCGACTTCGTCGATCTCGCCGAGGACGACCCCGAGCGTGAGCGGATGTACTCCGAGCACCTCTACTGCCCGTACGACGACCTGTCCTTCGAGGAGCTGGAGCCGCGCTCCTTCTCCTTCAACTCGCCCTTCGGCGCCTGCCCGGACTGCACCGGCATCGGCACCCGCATGGAGGTCGACCCGGAGCTGATCGTCCCCGACGAGGACAAGTCCCTCGACGAGGGCGCGATCAACCCCTGGTCCCACGGCCACACCAAGGACTACTTCAGCCGCCTGGTCGGCGCCCTGGCCGACGAGCTCGGCTTCCGCATGGACATCCCCTGGGCGGGGCTCCCGCAGCGGGCCAAGAAGGCGCTGCTGCACGGCCACAAGACGCAGATCGAGGTCCGCTACCGCAACCGCTACGGGCGCGAGCGGGCGTACACCACGTCCTTCGAGGGCGCGGTGCCGTTCGTCAAGCGGCGGCACTCGGAGGCGGAGAGCGACTCCAGCCGCGAGCGCTTCGAGGGCTATATGCGCGAGGTGCCCTGCCCGACCTGTGAGGGCACCCGGCTCAAGCCGATCGTGCTCGCGGTCACCGTGCAGGAGCGGTCCATCGCCGAGGTCGCCGCGATGTCGATCAGCGAGTGCGCCGACTTCCTCCGGGACATGAAGCTCACCGGCCGCGAGAAGAAGATCGCCGAGCGGGTGCTCAAGGAGGTCAACGAGCGGCTGCGGTTCCTGGTCGACGTCGGCCTGGACTACCTCTCGCTGAACCGGGCCGCGGGCACCCTCTCCGGTGGCGAGGCCCAGCGCATCCGGCTCGCCACCCAGATCGGCTCCGGCCTCGTCGGCGTGCTCTATGTGCTGGACGAGCCGTCCATCGGCCTGCACCAGCGCGACAACCACCGTCTGATCGAGACGCTCGTGCGCCTGCGCGACATGGGCAACACCCTGATCGTCGTCGAGCACGACGAGGACACCATCAAGGTCGCGGACTGGGTCGTCGACATCGGCCCGGGCGCGGGCGAGCACGGCGGCAAGGTGGTGCACAGCGGCCCGCTGAAGGAGCTGCTGGCCAACAAGGAGTCGATGACCGGGCAGTACCTCGTCGGCAAGAAGTCCATCGCCATGCCGGAGACCCGGCGGCCGGTGGACCTCGACCGCCGGCTGACGGTGCGCGGCGCCCGCGAGAACAACCTCCAGGACATCGACGTCTCCTTCCCGCTCGGCGTGCTCACGGCCGTCACCGGTGTGTCCGGGTCGGGCAAGTCGACGCTGGTCAACGACATCCTCTACACCCACCTGGCCCGTGAGCTGAACGCGGCGCGGACCGTCCCCGGACGGCACACGCGCGTCGACGGCGACGACCTGGTGGACAAGGTCGTGCACGTCGACCAGTCGCCCATCGGCCGTACGCCGCGCTCCAACCCGGCCACGTACACCGGCGTCTTCGACCACGTCCGCAAGCTCTTCGCGGAGACGATGGAGGCGAAGGTCCGCGGCTATCTGCCCGGCCGCTTCTCCTTCAACGTCAAGGGCGGCCGCTGCGAGAACTGCTCCGGCGACGGCACCATCAAGATCGAGATGAACTTCCTGCCGGATGTGTACGTGCCGTGCGAGGTCTGCCACGGCGCGCGCTACAACCGGGAGACCCTGGAGGTGCACTACAAGGGCAAGTCCATCGCCGAGGTGCTGGACATGCCCATCGAGGAGGCGCTGGACTTCTTCGAGGCCGTGCCGACCATCGCCCGCCACCTGCGCACGCTCCACGAGGTCGGGCTCGGGTACGTCCGGCTCGGGCAGTCCGCGCCGACGCTCTCCGGCGGCGAGGCCCAGCGGGTGAAGCTCGCGAGCGAGCTGCAGAAGCGATCGACGGGCCGCACGGTCTATGTGCTCGACGAGCCCACCACCGGGCTGCACTTCGAGGACATCAGCAAGCTGATCAAGGTGCTGTCCGGGCTGGTCGACAAGGGCAACAGCGTGATCGTCATCGAGCACAACCTCGATGTGATCAAGACGGCGGACTGGGTCGTCGACATGGGCCCGGAGGGCGGCAGCGGCGGCGGACTCGTCGTCGCCGAGGGCACCCCGGAGGAGGTCGCCTCCGTCCCCGGCAGCCACACCGGAAAGTTCCTGCGTGAGCTGCTGGGCGACCGCGTGAGTGACGCGGCGGTGACCAAGGCGCGCGGCAACGGCGGCCGGAAGGCCCCGGCGAAGAAGAAGACCGCGGCGGCCGCGGCTTCGAAGACCGGGGTCGCGAAGGCGACGGTCACGACGGCGGCCGCGTCCGCCAAGAAGGCCGCGGCGAAGAAGACGACGGCCAAGGCGGCTGGGGCGAAGAAGGCCACGACCGCCAATAGGACGGCCACGCGGGCGCGCCGCGCCTGAGCGCGGCCGGCTCACGTTACGAGGCGGCAGGCGCCCTGCGGGCGCGTCCTCAAGCGCCGGACGGGCTGGATGTGGCTGAGCTCAGCCACATCCAGCCCGCAGGGCCCGTTCACATGATCCGCCGGACAGGCCCGAGTTCCGCCGCGTACGGCGGCTGCGCCCCCGCCCGGGAGCAGGTGATCGCCGCCGCGCGGGCGGCGAAGGCCAGGATGTCGAGCCAGTCCGCCCCGGTCAGCTCCGCCACGGCGGCGGGCGACAGTGCGCCGTGCGCCGCGAGGCGGTGCAGCAGCGCGGCGTTCACCGTGTCGCCGGCGCCGATCGTGTCCACCAGCCCGCCCCCGACCGCCGCCGCGGGCACGGAGTGCCGCTCCCCGCCCCGGGTGAGGACGGACAGTCCCGCCGCGCCGTCCGTGACGACCACCGCCGCCGGTCCCGCCGCCAGCCACTCCCGTGCCGGACCGCCCAGCCACCCGGCGTCCTCGACGGACAGCTTGAGCAGGGACACCTGGGGCAGCCAGGAGCGGAAGCGGGCCCGGTAGGCGTCGGCGTCGGGGATCAGACCGGGCCGGATGTTCGGGTCCAGCAGGGTGAACACCCCCCGCCCCGCCTCGCGCCGCAGCAGCGCCTCGTACGCGCTCGCCCCCGGCTCCAGCACCAGCGAGCAGGTTCCCAGGCACAGGGCCGAGGTCCCGTCCGGCAGCGGCCCCGGCAGCTCGAACAGACGGTCCGCCGTGCCGTCGGCGTAGAAGTGGTAGCCCGCCGACCCGTCCGCGCCGACGGCCGCCACCGCGAGCGTCGTCGGCTCGGGGCCCCGCCGTACCGACGTGACGTCCACCCCCGCCGCCCGCAGGCCGTCCAGCAGGGCCTCGCCGAAGCCGTCCGTCGACACGCGGGAACAGAAGGCCGTCGGGGTGCCCAAGCGGCCGAGTGCGACCGCCGTGTTGTACGGGCCGCCGCCGCGCCGCGGCAGCAGTGCCGGCAGGTCGCCGTCACCCCCGGCACCGCCGGGCACCAGGTCGATCAGGGCTTCTCCGGCTACGACGATCACAAGAGGCGTCCTTTCCGATGCCGACGCGGCAGGACGGCACGAGGCCGATACGGGCACCCCAGCCTGCCACGTCGCAAGCGGACGAAAGGGTGCCGGTATCGTCGGGGCGTCCTCTTCGCAGCTCAGCCGTTGGAGCCTCCATGACCAGCCAGCCAGCCTCCCGCCGTACCGTGCTGCGAGGAGCGGCGCTGGCCGGTGCCGCCGGGCTCGGCGCCGCGGCCTGCGGGGGCGGCGAGTCGGCGCCCAAGGGCCCCCCGACACCCACCGCCCCGGTGGACCTCGGCGCGCCCTCGGCGGTCCCGGTCGGCGGCTCGCGGCTCTACCGTGAGCAGCGGCTGGTCGTCACCCAGGCCGCCAAGGGTGAGTTCAAGGCGTTCAGCGCGGTGTGCACGCACGCGGGCTGCGTGGCCGACAAGATCGAGGACGGCAAGATCCACTGCCCGTGCCACGGCAGCCTCTTCGACGCCGCCACCGGCAAGGTCCTCCAGGGCCCGGCGGGCGCCCCGCTGCCGGCCGTCCCCGTCAAGGCCGCCGACGGCAAGCTGATCGCGGGCCCCGACGCCTGACGGGCAGAGCCGTGCCCGCACCACCGCTGCGCGGCGGTGTCCTCAAACGCCGGACGGGCTGCAATGCCTCACGCCCAGTCCCAGGCGATCCCCAGGATCCCCGGGCGCACCCCCTGTTCCACCAGGTGCACCCCGCGGTGCCGCCCCGCCAGCGTCAGTTCCTGCTGCCCGGTGCGGGGCGCGCCGGCCGAGGCCTGGGTGAAGCGGCGGCAGCGGACCGGCAGGGCGGCGGCGTCGAAGCGGACCTGGAGCACGTACTGTCCGCCCGCGAAGCTGAACCCGCGGACGTACTCACCGCTCGTACCGGCGGTGCCGTCGTCGAAGCCGTAGCCGAAGACGTAGGTGTCCCCGGCCCGCAGGCGTACGTCGAAGAGCAGCTCGGCGGCGAGGACGCCCGACGCGGCGTGCCACCGCACCCGTCCGACCCGGCAGTTGTCGAACGCCCGCACGGTCACCCGTTCGGGGTCGCAGCCGGTGTCGCCGCGGTGGAAGGCCAGATAGCGGTCCACCCCGTCGCGGTGCGCCCGTACGACGTGGTGGGAGTCGCGGCTCCGCAGCTCACGCCGGTCGCCGATGAGGACCCGTTCCAGATGGCAGACGGTGTGCAGCCCGCCGTCGGCCGGTGACTCCAGCTCCGCGAGCAGCCGCTCCACCGCGCGCGGGCCCTCCACCAGGGAGCGCAGCGACCGCGCCGCCGGCCGTCCGGACTCTTCGGCGGCCGAGGGGGCCAGCAGCCGGGTCAGGGACTCGGCGGGCAGCTCCAGGACCTCCTCCAGCATCCGCACCGCCCGCAGCGACTCCGGCCGTCTCGGCCGCCGGGCGCCCTGCTGCCAGTAGCTGAGGCTCGTCAGCCCGACCTTCACCCCGCGCTGCGCGAGCCGGTGCTGCACCCGGTGCAGCGCCAGGCCCCGTACCGTCAGCGCCGTCCGCAGGGCAAGATGGAACGGGCCCGAGTGCAACGCCCGCGCGAGTTCCGCCTCGGCCGCCTCGGCCTGTATGCCGCTCCGCTCCATCCGCCGCTCCTTAGTGAATATTCACGAGCGGTGGAGAGATCTCGGGTCGCCGGGACCGCCGTGATCCTCCTGCGTGGGCACGGGCCGTTCACTTCCGGTTCGAGCTGTTCACACCGCTGTCTCACTTCGCATTGAAGCTGGTTGACCGCTCACCGACAACACCTTGATGCTCCCCTCAGCGTCCGGACGCGCTCCTCCACCACAACCCCCCGCCACGGGAGGAACGCCATGACCCGTGCCTCGGCACAACCGAAACCGACCCGCACACGCGGCAGACGACTGACCGCGCTCGCCCCTCTCTCCGCAGCCACCCTCATCGCCTCCGCGCTGCTCGCCGTCCCCACCACGGCGAGCGCGGCGACCGGCGACGCGACCGGCCTGCGGGCGAGCAAGAAGCTCGACATCACCATGCAGGCCCAGCAGAAGAGCAATTGGTGCTGGGCCGCCTCCGGGAACACCATCGCCACCTGGTTCGGCCGCACCTACAGCCAGAACCAGTTCTGCAACGCGGCCTTCAACCGGCAGCAGGGCACCGAGTGCCCCAACAACCAGGCCACCCTGGGCCATGTGCAGACCGCGCTGCGCTGGGCGGGCATCAGCCCCGGTTCGTACGTCACCGGATGGCTGCGCTACCCGACCGTGCAGACCGAGATCAACGCCAACCGGCCCATCGAGACCCGCATCCAGTGGTCCTCCGGCGGCGGGCACATGCACGTCCTGTACGGCTTCGACGACGCCAAGAGCTGGGTCTACTGGGGAGACCCGTGGGGTTCCAACAGCCGTTACAACTGGGCCTCGCACGACTGGTACGTCAACAACAACGAGTTCTCCTGGACCCACTCGCTCTACCGGATCGGGGCGTGAGGTCATGATGAACACCTCGAAGAGCACCGTGCGGAACACCGCGGCCCGTGCGGCGGCCGCGGGTGCCCTCACCGCGGCCCTCCTCGGCCTTGCCCCGCTCGCCCACGCGGCCCAGGCCCCGGCGGCCCCCACACCGCCGCCGGCCCCCGCGGTCGCCGCCGCCCACGACGCGGCGTCGGCCCCGGCGACCCTCGACACCCTCTCCCGCTTCTTCGCCCGGGACGGCGCCGTCGCCCCGGCGAAGGCGAAGCCGAGGATCGAGGGGAGCACCGTGCCCGTCTACACGCTCGCCCGGGAGTTCGTGGCCGGTAAGGCGGGTGCCCCGGTCGCCTCGCTCGACTTCCTCGCCAGCAAGGCCGTCTCGGCCGACGGGCGGAAGGCCTCGGTGTGGACCGCGCGGACCGGGGACGCCTGGAAGGTCGTCAACATCGCCACCGGCGACGACGAGACGCGCTACGCGGCCGAGGGCAGCGCGCGGCTCGGCGGCGGGACCGTCTTCCGTGAGCCCCAGATCGACGCCTGGTACGTCCAGCGCGGCGATCGCGTGCTGCCGCTCGACCCGGACGCCACCCGGGCGATCGGCGCCAAGGGGACCACCCTCGACCGCTACCGGGACCGCGTCCGGGCGGCGTACGGCGACAAGCTGCCCGGCTCCGCCTACGCCAAGAAGGGGCAGGCGGGCGGCTACGGCGAGCAGGACGCCCCCGCCGGTGCCCGGGAGGAGACCCGGGCATCGGCGGAGGACGGCGGCAGCGGTCCCCTCGGTGCGGCCTCGGCGGCGACGGCCGCGGGGGCGCTCGTCGCCCTCGGCGCCGTCGCCGTGGCGGGCCGCAGACTGCGCCGCCGCTGACGGACCGCCGACGCGGAATCGTTTCACCCCGGGCCCCGGCACATCTCCCGCCGCCGGGGCCCGGCCAGGGCCCGCTCCCCGGATCCCCGGGAAGCGGGCCCGTGGTGCGCGCCGGGGGCGGCTGGGCGACCGCGTTGTCACTGCCCGCAAGTAGGGTGTGTGACATGGCCGACCCCAGCAGCTACCGACCCAAGCCGGGACAGATCCCCGACTCGCCGGGGGTCTACAAATTCCGTGACGAGCACGGCCGGGTGATCTACGTCGGGAAGGCGAAGAGCCTGCGCCAGCGGCTCTCCTCGTACTTCCAGGACCTCGCCGGGCTGCACCCGCGCACCCGCACCATGGTCACCACGGCCGCCTCCGTCGAATGGACCGTGGTCTCCACCGAGGTCGAGGCACTCCAGCTCGAATACTCCTGGATCAAGGAGTTCGACCCGCGGTTCAACGTCAAGTACCGCGACGACAAGAGCTATCCCTCGCTCGCCGTCACGATGGGCGAGGAGTTCCCGCGCGTCCAGGTCATGCGCGGACCGAAGAAGAAGGGCGTGCGCTACTTCGGCCCCTACGCCCACGCCTGGGCGATCCGCGAGACCGTCGATCTGATGCTGCGGGTCTTCCCCGTACGGACGTGCTCGTCCGGGGTGTTCAAGCGCTCCGCCCAGATCGGCCGCCCCTGCCTCCTCGGCTACATCGGCAAGTGTTCCGCACCCTGCGTCGGCCGCGTCACCCCCGAGGAGCACCGCGAACTCGCGGACGACTTCTGTGACTTCATGGCCGGCCGTACCGGCACCTACCTCCGCCGCCTCGAACAGCGGATGCACGAGGCCGCGGAGGAGATGGAGTACGAGAAGGCCGCCCGCCTCCGCGACGACCTCGAAGCACTCCGCCGCGCCATGGAGAAGAACGCGGTGGTCCTCGCCGACGCCACCGACGCCGACCTCATCGCCGTCGCCGAGGACGAGCTGGAGGCCGCCGTGCAGATCTTCCACGTGCGCGGCGGGCGGGTGCGCGGCCAGCGCGGCTGGGTGACCGACAAGGTCGAGGCCGTCGACACGGCCGGCCTGGTCGAGCACGCCCTCCAGCAGCTGTACGGGGAGGAGAAGGGCGACTCGGTCCCCAAGGAGGTCCTCGTCCCCGCCCTCCCCGACCCGGCCCTGCCCGTCACCCAGTGGCTCACCGAGCGCCGCGGCGCCCGCGTCGATCTGCGCATCCCCCAGCGCGGCGACAAGAAGGACCTGATGGCCACGGTCCAGCGCAACGCCGGACAGGCCCTCGCCCTGCACAAGACCAAGCGCGCCTCCGACCTCACCACCCGCTCGCGCGCCCTGGAAGAGATCGCCGAAGCCCTCGGGCTCGACACCGCGCCGCTGCGCGTGGAGTGCTTCGACATCTCCCACCTCCAGGGCCAGGACGTGGTGGCCTCCATGGTCGTCTTCGAGGACGGCCTCGCCCGCAAGAGCGAGTACCGCCGCTTCCAGATCAAGTCCTTCGCCGGCCAGGACGACGTGCGGTCCATGCACGAGGTCATCGGCCGCCGCTTCCGCCGCTATCTCGCGGAGAAGCAGAAGACGGGGGAGTGGGAGGAGCGGCCCGAGGGCGCCGCCGAAGGGGCCCCGGAAGACGCCATCGAGGGGTTCACCGGAGGTGCCGTCCCCGCCGAGGGCCGGGAGGACGACGGCCGTCCCAAGCGGTTCGCCTACCCGCCGCAGCTCGTCGTCGTCGACGGCGGCCGGCCGCAGGTCGCGGCCGCCAAGCGGGCGCTGGACGAGCTCGGTATAGAAGACGTCGCCGTGTGCGGCCTCGCCAAGCGCCTCGAAGAGGTCTGGCTGCCCGACGAGGAGGACCCCGTCGTCCTGCCGCGCACCAGCGAGGGCCTCTACCTCCTCCAGCGCGTCCGCGACGAGGCACACCGGTTCGCCATCTCCTACCAGCGCAGCAAGCGTGCCAGGACGCTGAAGGCCGGGCCCCTCGACGCCGTCGCCGGCCTCGGCGACACCCGCAAGCGGGCCCTGATCAAGCACTTCGGCTCGGTCAAGCGGCTGCGCGCCGCGACGATCGAGCAGATCTGCGAGACCCCCGGCATCGGGCGGAAGACGGCCGAGACGATCGTGGCCGCCCTTGCCGCCTCGGCCCCCGCCCCGGCGGTCAACACCGCCACGGGCGAGATCATGGACGGGGCCGAGGAATGATGGGCACGGTCCCCCGACGCCCCGGCTCCGGACGCGCCGGAGCACGACGCTCGGAGTTTGGGCCTTGGGCACCTCAAGGCCGCAGTATGGAAGACGGAGCCGCGCCCGCGGCGCCGTCAGCGGAACGGGGGAAGACAGCATGAACGGCACCGACGGAGACGGAGCACAGGTGAGTACGGGCACGACGGCGGATGCGGCCGGCGAGACAACGGGAATCCCCGAGCTGGTGATCATCTCCGGCATGTCGGGGGCGGGCCGCAGCACCGCCGCGAAGTGTCTGGAGGACCTCGGCTGGTTCGTCGTGGACAACCTGCCGCCCGCCCTGATCCCCACCATGGTGGACCTCGGCGCCCGCTCCCAGGGCAACGTGGCCCGCATCGCCGTGGTCGTGGACGTCCGCGGCCGGCGCTTCTTCGACAATCTGCGCGAGTCCCTCGCGGACCTGGCCGCCAAGAAGGTCAAGCGCCGGGTCATCTTCCTGGAGGCGTCCGACGACGCCCTGGTGCGCCGCTTCGAGTCCGTGCGCCGGCCGCACCCGCTGCAGGGCTCCGGCCGCATCGTCGACGGCATCGCCGCCGAGCGCGACCTGCTGCGCGAGCTGCGCGGCGACGCCGACCTCGTCATCGACACCTCCAGCCTCAACGTCCACGAGCTGCGCGCCAAGATGGACGCCCAGTTCGCCGGCGAGGAGGAGCCGGAGCTGCGGGCCACCGTCATGTCCTTCGGCTTCAAGTACGGCCTCCCGGTCGACGCCGACCTCGTGGTGGACTGCCGCTTCCTGCCCAACCCGCACTGGGTCCCGGAGCTGCGCCCCTTCACCGGCCTGAACGAGGAGGTCTCGGGCTACGTCTTCAACCAGCCCGGCGCCAAGGAGTTCCTCGACCGCTACACCGAGCTGCTCCAGCTCATCGCCGCGGGCTACCGCCGTGAGGGCAAGCGCTATGTGACGATCGCGGTCGGCTGCACCGGCGGCAAGCACCGGTCCGTCGCCATGTCGGAGAAGCTCGCCCACCGCCTCGTCTCGGAAGGCGTCGAGACCGTCGTCGTCCACCGGGACATGGGGCGCGAGTGACCGGCCGTACCTCCCGGCTGCGCCGCGTACGCCGACTCGTCCCCGGCCGGGCCCGCGGCCGTGAGGGCCGGGCGTACACCGGTGCCCAGCCCAAGGTCGTCGCCCTCGGCGGCGGCCACGGGCTGTCCGCCTCGCTCGCCGCGCTGCGCCGTATCACCGGCGACCTGACGGCCGTCGTCACCGTCGCCGACGACGGCGGCTCCAGCGGCCGGCTCCGCGATGAGCTGGGCGTCCTGCCCCCCGGTGACCTGCGCAAGGCCCTCGCCGCGCTCTGCGGGGACGACGACTGGGGCCAGACCTGGGCCCGGGTGATCCAGCACCGCTTCGCCAGCGAGGGCGACCTGCACGGCCACGCCGTCGGCAATCTGCTGATCGTCGCCCTCTGGGAGCAGCTCGGCGACCACGTCAGCGCCCTGGACCTGGTCGGCAAGCTGCTCGGCGCGCACGGCCGGGTGCTGCCCATGTCCGCCGTCCCGCTGGAGCTCCAGGCGCTCGTCCGGGGCCACGACCCGGCCGAGCCCGACACCATCAGCACCGTCCGCGGCCAGGCCACCGTGGCGCTCACCCCGGGCGACGTGCAGTCCGTGCACGTCGTCCCGGAGGACCCGCCCGCGGTGCCCGAGGCCGTCGAGGCGGTGCTCGACGCCGACTGGGTGGTGCTCGGCCCCGGCTCCTGGTTCTCCTCCGTCATCCCGCATCTGCTGGTCCCCGAGCTGCTCCAGGCACTGCAGGAGACCAAGGCCCGCCGGGTCCTGTCGTTGAACCTCGCACCGCAACCCGGCGAAACAGATGGCTTCTCCCCGCAGCGTCATTTGGAGGTTTTGGCCCGACACGCCCCTAAACTCGCCCTGGACGTGGTGCTGGCCGACGAGGCCGCCGTGCCCGACCGGGAAAGCCTCACCGACGCCGCCAAGCGGCTCGGGGCAACGGTCGAGCTGGCGCCGGTCGCCTCCCCCGACGGCTGCCCGACGCATGACCCGGAGCTGTTGGCCGCCGCGTACGACCGTATTTTTCGGATGCATGGAAGGATCGGCCCATGGCGATGACGGCAGCGGTGAAGGACGAAATCTCCCGGCTTCCCGTCACCCGCACCTGCTGCCGGAAAGCGGAGGTCTCGGCGATCCTGCGGTTCGCGGGCGGTCTGCACCTGGTCAGCGGGCGCATCGTGATCGAGGCGGAGCTGGACACCGGGATCGCGGCCCGGCGGCTGCGCAAGGACATCCTGGAGATCTTCGGGCACGCTTCCGACCTGGTGGTGATGGCCCCCGGCGGGCTGCGCCGCGGCAGCCGGTACGTGGTGCGGGTGGTGGCGGGCGGTGACCAGCTGGCGCGGCAGACCGGCCTGGTCGACGGCCGCGGCCGGCCGATCCGCGGGCTGCCCCCACAGGTCGTCTCCGGCGCCACCTGCGACGCCGAGGCCGCCTGGCGGGGCGCGTTCCTCGCTCACGGCTCGCTCACCGAGCCCGGCCGCTCCTCGTCCCTGGAGGTGACCTGCCCGGGCCCCGAGGCGGCGCTCGCGCTGGTCGGCGCGGCCCGTCGGCTGCAGATCGCGGCCAAGGCGCGCGAGGTGCGGGGCGTCGACCGGGTCGTCGTCCGGGACGGTGACGCCATCGGCGCGCTGTTGACCCGGCTCGGCGCGCACGAGTCGGTGCTGGCCTGGGAGGAGCGGCGGATGCGCCGCGAGGTGCGGGCCACCGCTAACCGCCTGGCCAATTTCGACGACGCCAATCTGCGCCGCTCGGCGCGTGCCGCCGTCGCCGCGGGCGCCCGGGTCCAGCGGGCCCTGGAGATCCTCGGCGAGGAGGTGCCCGAGCACCTCGCCGCCGCGGGCCGGCTGCGCATGGAGCACAAGCAGGCGTCCCTGGAGGAGCTGGGCGCCCTCGCGGACCCGCCGCTGACCAAGGACGCCGTCGCCGGCCGGATCCGACGGCTGCTCGCCATGGCCGACAAGCGCGCCCAGGACCTGGGGATCCCCGGCACCGAATCGAATCTGTCGGACCTCTCCGACCTCTCCGAGGAGATGGCCGAGGGCATGGTCGGCTGACCACTCAGACTTCACAGCTGACCACTCAGACTTCGCAAAAGGACCGCCCCGGCACCCATGAGGGTGTCGGGGCGGTCCTTTGTGCGGGCAAGGACGCGCGGCCCCGGGGAGGGCGACGCAAAAGGCGTCATTGACATGATCATGAAGGGTTATGAGTCTGGCGGCCACGTACCGAAGTGACGGACAACAGCAAGGGGGGCTCATGCGACGCAGGGCGGGATCGGTCCTCATGGTGGCTTCGCTGTTCCTCGGCGGGCTCGCCGCGACGCCCATGGCACACGCGCGACCATCCACTCCAGCGGCCCCGCGGGCGGACGACGGCCCACTTTCCGTATGGACCGCACGGGTCACCGCCGACCGGGTCCCGCTGCTGCTCGCGGCGGGCATCGACGGCCATGAACTGGGCGAGCGCATCACCGGCGGCAAGGCCGTGCCCGTGGAGCTCCACCTCACCGGCGCACAGGCCCGCGAACTGCGCGGCCAAGGCGTGGACCTCACCGAGAGACGCGTCCCCGAGGCCGTCCGCGAGCGCACCGAGGCCGCCGGCGACGGCGTCTTCCGCCCGTACAGCGGGAAGAACGGACTGCAGCAGGAGATCAGGGACACCGGCCGGGCCCACCCGGACCTGACCAAGGTCGTCAGCATCGGCAAGACCGTGCGCGGCCAGGACATCCTCGCCATGAAGGTGTCGAGGAACGCGGCGAAGAGCCCCGACGGCGCCAAGCCGGCGGTGCTCTACATGTCCAACCAGCACGCCCGTGAGTGGATCACGCCGGAGATGACCCGGCGCCTGATGCACCACTACCTCGACCGCTACGGCAAGGACGAGCGGATCACCCGGATCGTGGACTCCACCGAGGTGTGGTTCGTGCTGTCCGCCAACCCGGACGGCTACGACCACACCTTCGCCGGCCCCGCCACCCGGCTGTGGCGCAAGAACCTCCGCGACAACAACGGCGACGGGAAGATCACCGCCGGCGACGGCGTGGACCTCAACCGCAACTTCTCCTACAAGTGGGGCTACGACAACGAGGGCTCGTCACCGCGCCCGGCGTCCGAGACCTACCGCGGCCCCGCGCCCGCCTCCGAGCCGGAGACGCAAGCCATCGACGCCTTCGAGAAGCGCCACCGCTTCCGCTACGCCGTCAACTACCACTCGGCCGCCGAGCTGATCCTCTACGGCGTCGGCTGGCAGGTCGCCACCCCCACCCCCGACGACGTCCTCTACCGGGCTCTCGCCGGTACCCCCGGCAACCCCGCCATCCCCGGCTACCGGCCGCAGCTCTCCTCCGAGCTCTACACCACCAACGGCGAGGCCGACGGCCACGCGGGCAACGTCAACGGCACCATGATGTTCACCCCCGAGATGTCGACCTGCCAGACCGCCTCCAAGGTGGACCCGGGTGACCGCTGGAACCCCGCCGACTGCCGGTCCGGCTTCACCTTCCCCGACGACGAGAAGCTGATCCAGCAGGAGTTCGCCAAGAACATCCCCTTCGCCCTGTCCGTCGCCGAGACCGCCGGCCGCGGTGACCGCCCCGCCTCCGCCGTCGGCCTGGACGCCCCCGACTTCACCCCGCACGCCTTCACCACCTCCTACGCGCGCGGCGGCGACCAGAGCGTCGCCGTCACCGCCCGCCGGAGCGTCCGCGACAAGCACCTGAACTACCGTGTGAACGGCGGACGTACGCACACCGAGGAGCTCGAGGCCTGGGACGGCGGCGACCGCTACGGCGGCGAGGACAACATCCGCTTCGACCAGTACCGCGCCACCGTCGAGGGCGTCCGCCCCGGCTCCACCGTCAGCGTCTGGTTCACCGGCCGCACCCGCGAGGGCGAGCGGACCGCGAGCGAGCCCTTCACGTACACCGTGGCCCGGACGCCCCGCGCCGACACCCTGGTCGTCGCGGACGAGGGCGGCAAGGAGGCGGCACGCGACGCCGCCCTGTACGCCAAGGCCCTGACCGACAACGGCCGCGGGGCCGTCGTCTGGGACGTCGCCGAGAAGGGCGCGCCCCCTGCCCTGGGCGTGCTCGGGCACTTCGACACGGTGCTCTGGTACAGCGGCACCTCCCGCCCCGACGGCGCCACCCTGCTGGCCGTACGCGACTTCGTCAACGAGGGCGGCAAGCTGATCACCGCCGGGGTGCGGGCGGGCGGCAGCTCGCGGGTCGGCGAGGCCGACACCGACGACTTCGCCCAGTACTACCTCGGCGCGGGTGCCCGCACCCTGTTCGACCGGCCCACGCGCTTCACCGGTGCCGGTGAGCTCACCGGCACCACCGCCGCCCTCGGCACCGCCGGGGGCCCGTTGGCAGGGGCCGGTGCCTACCGGCCGATCTCCGAGGAACTGCCGCCCGACGCCTTCCCGCAGTTCCGCAGCGCGGCGGCCGGTGAGTACCGCTCTTCGGTGACGGAGAGTGACGGTCGTGGAGTGCGGGCCGGCGGCGCCGCCGCCGTCACGACCCGGGACACCGTCGTTCTGGGCTTCGGTCTTGAACACGTGTCCGACCCGCGCGAGCGAGCCGGACTGGTCGGTGCCGCTTTGCGTGCCATCGGCGGCTGACCTGCAGTTGAGCGTGGTTGAGCACGCCTGAGCGCGCCCGAAAGCACCCGCCGCCAATGTCACGTACGACCCCTGTTAGAGGTAGGGTCGGGGGTGGTCGGGGACATCCCATACAGCTCGCCGGCGTCCAGACCGGCAAACCAACGAGGAGATCGGTTCGTGACGATCCGCGTAGGCATCAACGGCTTTGGCCGTATCGGTCGTAACTACTTCCGCGCACTGCTGGAGCAGGGTGCGGACATCCAGATCGTCGGTGTCAACGACCTGACCGACAACGCCACCCTTGTCCACCTGCTGAAGTACGACACCATCCTGGGTCGTCTGAAGCAGGAGGTCAGCCACACCGACGACTCGATCACCGTCGGTTCCATGACCTTCAAGACGATGGCCGAGCGCGACCCCGCCAACCTGCCCTGGGGCGAGCTCGGCGCCGACATCGTCATCGAGTCCACCGGCATCTTCACCAAGAAGGCCGACGCCGCGAAGCACCTCGCGGCCGGCGCCAAGAAGGTCCTGATCTCCGCGCCCGCCAAGGACGAGGACATCACGATCGTCATGGGCGTCAACCAGGACAAGTACGACGCGGCCAACCACCACGTCATCTCCAACGCCTCGTGCACCACCAACTGTGTGGCGCCGATGGCCAAGGTCCTCGACGAGAGCTTCGGCATCGTCAAGGGCATGATGACCACGGTCCACGCGTACACCAACGACCAGCGGATCCTGGACTTCCCGCACTCCGACCTGCGCCGCGCCCGCGCCGCCGCGGAGAACATCATTCCGACCTCGACCGGTGCCGCCAAGGCCACCGCCTTGGTCCTCCCGCAGCTCAAGGGCAAGCTGGACGGCATCGCCATGCGCGTCCCGGTCCCGACCGGCTCGGTCACCGACCTGGTCCTCGAGCTCGACCGCGAGACCAGCAAGGAAGAGATCAACGCCGCCTTCCAGAAGGCCGCCGAGGGCCAGCTCAAGGGCATCCTCGAGTACACCGAGGACGCGATCGTCTCCTCCGACATCGTGAACTGGCCGGCCTCCTGCACCTTCGACTCCTCCCTGACCATGGTCCAGGGCAACCAGGTCAAGGTCGTCGGCTGGTACGACAACGAGTGGGGCTACTCCAACCGCCTGGTCGACCTGACCGTCTTCGTCGGCGAGCAGCTCTGATCGCTCCCTGACAGCACTGTCAAGGGCACCGAGATGAAGTAGGGGACGGGGCTCGTGCGACGCTATGGCGCGTCGCACGGGCCCCGTCCTATGACTGTCCCCCAGCTATCGCTGGGAGGGGCCCCGATCACGGAAGTCACCGGAGTCACTGCATGAAGACGATCGACGAACTCCTCCAGGACGGCATCGAGGGCAAGCGGGTCTTCGTCCGCGCCGACCTCAACGTGCCCCTCGAGGGCACCACCATCACCGACGACGGCCGCATCCGTGCGGTCGCCCCGACGATCGCCAAGCTCGCCGCGGCGGGCGCCAAGGTGATCGTCGCCTCCCACCTGGGCCGTCCCAAGGGCGCCCCGGACCCCCAGTACTCCCTCGCCCCGGCCGCGACGCGGCTCGGCGAGATCCTGGGCAAGAGCGTCTCGTTCGCCACCGACACGGTGGGCGACAGCGCGAAGGCCACCGTCGCCGCACTGGCGAACGGCGAGGTCACGCTGCTGGAGAACCTCCGCTTCAACGCGGGCGAGACGAGCAAGGACGACGCCGAGCGCGGCGCCTTCGCCGACGAGCTGGCGGCCCTGGCCGACCTGTACGTGGGCGACGGCTTCGGTGCGGTGCACCGCAAGCACGCCTCGGTCTTCGACCTCCCGGCGCGCCTTCCGCACGCCGCCGGCGATCTGATCGCCACCGAGGTCGGCGTCCTGAAGAAGCTCACCGACGAGGTGCGGCGTCCCTACGTCGTGGTGCTGGGCGGTGCCAAGGTCTCCGACAAGCTGGGTGTCATCGACAACCTGCTGGAGAAGGCCGACCGCATCCTCATCGGCGGCGGCATGTCCTACACCTTCCTCAAGGCCAAGGGCCACGAGGTGGGCATCTCGCTGCTGCAGGAGGACCAGATCCCGGTCTGCCTGGAGTACCTGGCGCGGGCCGAGAAGCGCGGCGTGGAGTTCGTCCTCCCCGTCGACGTCCTCGTCTCCGCCGACTTCCCGGACCTGAAGACCAAGGCCCCGGCCAACCCCGAGCTCGTCGCCGCGGAGGCCATCCCGGCCGACAAGGAGGGCCTGGACATCGGCCCGAAGACCCGCGAGCTCTACGCCGCGAAGCTCGCCGACGCGGGCACGGTCTTCTGGAACGGCCCCATGGGTGTCTTCGAACACCCCGACTACGCCAACGGCACCAAGGCCGTGGCGCAGGGTCTCCTCGACAGCCCCGCGTTCACCGTCGTCGGCGGTGGCGACTCGGCCGCGGCCGTGCGCACCCTGGGCTTCGACGAGAACGCTTTCGGCCACATTTCGACCGGTGGCGGCGCGAGCCTCGAATACCTCGAGGGCAAGACGCTCCCCGGCCTCGCAGCACTGGAGGACTGAACCAACGTGAGTGACCGTACCCCGCTGATGGCGGGCAACTGGAAGATGAACCTCAACCACCTCGAGGCCATCGCGCACGTCCAGAAGCTCGCCTTCGCCCTCGCCGACAAGGACTACGACGCGGTCGAGGTCGCCGTCCTGCCGCCGTTCACCGACCTGCGCTCCGTGCAGACCCTGGTCGACGGCGACAAGCTGAAGATCAAGTACGGCGCCCAGGACATCTCGGCGTACGACTCCGGCGCGTACACCGGCGAGATCTCCGGCGCGATGCTCTCCAAGCTCAAGTGCGCCTACGTGGCCATCGGGCACTCCGAGCGCCGCCAGTACCACGCCGAGACCGACGAGGTCTGCAACGCCAAGGTCAAGGCCGCCTACCGGCACGGGCTCACCCCGATCCTGTGCGTCGGCGAGGGCCTGGACGTCCGCAAGGCCGGCAACCAGGTCCAGCACACGCTGGCCCAGGTCGACGGCGCCCTGAAGGACATCCCGGCCGAGCAGGCCGAGTCGATCGTCATCGCCTACGAGCCGGTGTGGGCCATCGGCACCGGCGAGGTCGCGACCCCCGAGGACGCCCAGGAGGTCTGCGGGGCGATCCGCGGCCGCCTCGCCGAGCTGTACAGCCAGGAGCTGGCCGACAAGGTCCGCATCCAGTACGGCGGCTCGGTCAAGTCCGGGAACGTCGCGGCGATCATGGCCAAGCCCGACGTCGACGGCGCGCTGATCGGTGGCGCGGCGCTGGACCCGGACGAGTTCGTCAAGATCGTCCGGTTCCGGGACCAGTAAGGGAACGGGACCAGGGGCGGCCGCCGAGGCCGCCGCTATGACGACGGGTGCTCCGCGGCGTACCCTGTCGGGGCCGGGACCGGCGTTTTCACGCCGCCCGGCCCCGCACGTTCTACCGTCCGAGAGATTCTTCAGTCCGAGAGAGTTGGTCAAGCCGTGGTCATGGGGTTCTCGATCGCCCTCATCGTCTTCAGCCTGCTGATGATGATGCTGGTGCTCATGCACAAGGGGAAGGGCGGCGGCCTGTCCGATATGTTCGGTGGCGGTATGCAGTCCTCCGTCGGCGGCTCCTCGGTCGCCGAGCGCAACCTCGACCGCATCACCGTGGTCGTCGGTCTGCTGTGGTTCGCGTGCATCGTGGCGCTCGGCCTGCTGATGAAGCTCGATAGCTGACGCACCGTCGTCGGCTCGGCCTATCATGGGGCTCGCGTCCTTGCGGCCGGGCTGTAACTCCTGGCACTGGACGCGCGTTGGGCCTTACGTAGACTGGGGCGCCCGCCGCGGAGCTTCATCTCGTCGCTTCGCAGCACCATCACGCAGGGAGTTACGACCGTGGCAAGTGGCAACGCGATCCGAGGAAGTCGGGTCGGAGCGGGGCCGATGGGGGAGGCCGAGCGGGGCGAGTCCGCGCCGCGCCTCCGCATCTCCTTCTGGTGCTCGAACGGGCACGAGACGCAGCCGAGCTTCGCCAGCGACGCGCAGGTGCCGGACACGTGGGACTGCCCGCGGTGTGGCTTCCCTGCCGGTCAGGACCGGGACAACCCGCCGGACCCGCCGCGTACCGAGCCGTACAAGACACACCTCGCGTACGTCCGTGAGCGGCGCAGCGACGCCGACGGCGAGGCGATCCTGGCGGAGGCGCTCGCCAAGCTCCGCGGCGAGATCTGAACAGCGGCACCGAACACGTCAAGCGGCCCGGCCGCGCACTCCCGCAAGGGTGCGCGGCCGGGCCGTCGTCGTCCGCCCGCTCCGCCGAGGACCGCGCCGGGAGTGGGCGGACACCTCATACCGAAGCCTGATCAATTAGGTTGGAGGATGGCGGGGCGGCTACGAGAAGAAGTGGGCTGATGTCCGAGATGAACACAGAAGGCCGGAGCAGGCTCGACCAGACGCCTGAGTGGAACGCGTTGGCCAAGCACCGGGAAGAATTGGGGGAGGTGCACCTGCGGAAGCTGTTCGCCGACGACTCCTCGCGAGCGGAGCGCTATGCGCTCTCCGTCGGTGATCTGTACGTCGACTACTCCAAGCACCTGGTCACCGACGAGACCCTGCGCCTGCTGCGCGAGCTGGCGGCCGCGACCGGGGTGGCCGAGCTGCGGGACGCCATGTTCCGGGGCGAGAAGATCAACACCACCGAGGGCCGCGCGGTGCTGCACACCGCCCTGCGCGCCCCGGAGTCCGCCGTCGTGGAGACCGACGGCGTCAACGTCATCCCCGCCGTGCACGCCGTATTGATGAAGATGCAGGTCTTCGCCGACCGGGTGCGCTCGGGGGGCTGGAAGGGCCACACCGGAAAGCCCATCAAGAACGTCGTCAACATCGGCATCGGCGGTTCCGACCTCGGCCCCGCGATGGCCTACGAGGCGCTGCGCGCCTACACGGCACGGGACATGACGTTCCGTTTCGTCTCGAACGTCGACGGCGCGGACCTGCACGAGGCCGTGCGGGACCTGGACCCGGCCGAGACGCTGTTCGTCATCGCCTCGAAGACGTTCACCACCATCGAGACCATCACCAACGCCACCTCCGCCCGCAACTGGCTGCTGACCGGCCTGGGCGCCGGCGAGGAGGCCGTCGCCAAGCACTTCGTGGCGCTGTCGACGAACGAGGAGAAGGTCGCCGAGTTCGGGATCGACCCGACCAACATGTTCGAGTTCTGGGACTGGGTCGGCGGTCGCTATTCGTACGACTCGGCCATCGGCCTCTCCCTGATGCTCGCCATCGGCCCGGACCACTTCCGCGAGATGCTGGCCGGCTTCCACCTGGTCGACGAGCACTTCCGCTGCGCGCCGCCGGAGGAGAACGTCCCGCTGCTGCTCGGACTGCTGGGCATCTGGTACGGCAACTTCCACGACGCCCAGTCCCACGCGGTACTGCCCTACAGCCACTACCTGTCGAAGTTCGCCGCGTATCTGCAGCAGCTGGACATGGAGTCCAACGGCAAGTCGGTGGACCGCGACGGCAACCCCGTCAACTGGCAGACCGGCGCGGTCGTCTGGGGCACCCCGGGCACCAACGGCCAGCACGCCTACTATCAGTTGATCCACCAGGGCACGAAGCTGATCCCCGCGGACCTGATCGGCTTCGCCAAGCCCGTGGACGACCTGCTGCCGGGCCTGGTCGGCCAGCACGACCTACTGATGGCGAACCTCTTCGCCCAGGGCCAGGCGCTCGCCTTCGGCAAGACCCCGGAAGAGGTCGCGGCGGAGGGCGTCCCGCAGGACCTGATCCCGCACAAGACGTTCAAGGGCAACCACCCGACCACGACGATCCTCGCGAACGAGCTGACGCCGTCGGTGCTGGGGCAGTTGGTCGCGCTGTACGAACACAAGGTGTTCGTCCAGGGCGCGGTGTGGAACATCGACTCCTTCGACCAGTGGGGCGTCGAACTCGGCAAGGTCCTCGCGAAGCGGGTTGAGCCCGCTCTGGTTGAAGGAGCGGAGGTGCCGGGGCTGGACGCGTCCACGGCGGCGCTGGTCGCGCGCTACCGCTCGCTGCGCGGGCGCTAGACCGGATCCTCGGCCCGCGGGGCGCCTGTGCCGCCTGCGGCGGCGGGCGCCCCGCGGGCGCGTCCTCGATCGCCGGACGGGCTACTGTGCTCTGTCCTCAATCGCCGGACGGGCTTATAAGCCCGTCCGGCGATCGAGGACACCGCGCGCAGCGCGGTCAGGGGGCCGGGGCGGAGCCCCGGTCACAGCAGCCCGTCAGGACGTCGCCGGAGGATACAGCTCCCGCGGAAGGCGAGCCGCGGCGGCAGCGTCCAGCAGCCACAGCGTGCGGCTGCGGCCGTACGCCCCCGCGGCGGGGGCCTGGATCTCACCCGCACCGCTCAGCGCGAGCGCCACCGCGTTCGCCTTGTCCTCGCCCGCCGCGAGCAGCCACACCTCGCGGGCCGCGCGAATCGCCGGCAGGGTCAGCGAGACCCGGTTCGGCGGCGGCTTGGGCGCGCCCCGGACGCCGACCACCGGGCGCTCGGTCTCCCGCACGGCCGGCAGTTCGGGGAAGAGCGAGGCCACGTGCGTGTCCGGGCCGACGCCCAGCAGCAGGACGTCGAAGGCGGGCACCGGGCCGTGGTCCTCGGGCCGGGCCGCCGCGGCGAGCTCCGCCGCGTAGGCCTCGGCGGCCGCGTCCACGTCGTTGCCGTACGGGCCGCCCGCCGGCGGCATCGCGTGCACCCGGGCGGGGTCCAGCGGCACCGAGTCCAGCAGCGCCTCGCGCGCCTGGGTCACATTGCGCTCGGGGTCGCCGTCCGGGAGGAACCGCTCGTCGCCCCACCACAGGTCCAGCCGCGCCCAGTCCACCGCGTCCCGCGCGGGCGCGGTGGCGAGGGCCGCGAGCAGCCCGTTGCCGTTGCGCCCGCCCGTGAGGACGACGGAGGCCGAGCCGCGGGCGGCCTGGGCGTCCACGATCTTCGTGATCAGCCGGGCCGCCGCGGCCTGCGCCATCAGCTCCTTGTCCCGGTGGACGACGATCTGAGGAGCACTCACTTGCCCGCCGCCTTCTTGCCGGACGCCTTCTTTGCGGGGGCGGGGGCGCCGTCGGAAGCGGCACCGTCGGAAGCGGCCGGAGCATCAGCGGCATCCGGAGCATCAGCGGCATCCGGGGCCGCCTTGGCCGCCTTCGGCGCCGCGGCGGCCGACTGCGTGCCCGACTGCGCGGCCGGCTCGGAAAGCCGCTCGACGCCGTACTTGATCGCCGCCTCGTAGGTGGTGTCCGGGTCGAGCCTGCGCAGCTCCTCCGCGAGGAGCTCCGCGGTGTCGCGCCGGTTGAGCGCGACGGCACGGTCCGGCTGGCCGGGCATGCAGAGGGTGGCCAGGGTGCCGTTGGGACGGTCCAGGACGATCGGGCCGTTCCCGGTCTCCAGCCGCACGGCGGTCAGGCCCGGGCCCTCCGAGACGGTCCGCTTCACCGGGATGCCGAGACGGTCCGCGAGCCACATGGCCAGCAGCTCGCCGCTGGGGTTGTAGCCCTCGCCCTCGACCTCGGCGGAGAGGACGTCGACCTGCTGCTGGTCCAGGGCGGCCGCGAGCATCGAGCGCCACGGCGTGATCCGGGTCCAGGCCAGGTCGGTGTCGCCGGGCGTGTAGTGCGCGGCGCGGGCCGAGACCTCCGCGAGGGGGTCCTCGGCGGCGTAGGTGTCGGTCACCCGGCGCTGGGCGAGCGCGCCCAGCGGGTCCTTCTCCGGGTTGACCGGGGCGCCCACCGGCCACCAGACGACCACGGGGGCGTCGGGCAGCAGCAGCGGCAGCACGACCGACTGGGCGTGGTCGATGACGTCGCCGTACAGCCTCAGGACCACCGTCTCGCCGGTGCCCGCGCTGGTGCCGACCCGGACCTCGGCGTCGAGGCGGGCCTTGGCACGGTCGCGCATCGAGCGGCTGACCCGCTTGATGACGACGAGCTTGCGCGAGGGGTGCTCGCGGGACGCCTCGTTGGCGGCCTTGAGCGCGTCGTAGGCGTGCTCCTCGTCGGTGACGATGACCAGGGTGAGCACCATGCCGATGGCGGGGGTGCCGATGGCGCGGCGGCCCTGGACCAGCGCGTTGTTGATCTTGCTGGACGTGGTGTCCGTGAGGTCCATCTTCATGGCCGCCGCCAGCTCCGTCCGTCTCGTGCGAGCATCTCGTCGGCCTCGTCCGGGCCCCAGGTGCCGGCCTGGTAGGACGCGGGCTTGCCGTGCTTGTCCCAGTAGCGCTCGATCGGGTCGAGGATCTCCCAGGACAGTTCGACCTCCCGCAGCCGCGGGAAGAGGTTGGCGTCGCCCAGCAGCACATCGAGGATGAGCCGCTCGTACGCCTCCGGGCTGGACTCGGTGAAGGACTCGCCGTAGGCGAAGTCCATCGAGACGTCCCGGACCTCCATCGAGGTGCCCGGCACCTTGGAGCCGAACCGCAGGGTGACGCCCTCGTCCGGCTGCACCCGGATCACCAGGGCGTTCTGCCCCAGCTCCTCGGTGGCGGTGTGGTCGAAGGGCGAGTGCGGGGCGCGCTGGAAGACGACCGCGATCTCGGTGACGCGGCGGCCGAGCCGCTTGCCCGTGCGGAGATAGAAGGGGACGCCCGCCCAGCGGCGGTTGTCGATCTCCAGCTTGATCGCGGCGTAGGTGTCGGTCTTCGACTGCGGGTCGATGCCGTCCTCTTCGAGGTAGCCGACGACCTCCTCGCCACCCTGCCAGCCGTGCGCGTACTGGCCCCGCACTGTGTTCTTGCCGAGGTCCTTGGGCAGCCGCACGGCGCCGAGCACCTTGGTCTTCTCCGCGACCAGCGCGTCCGCCTCGAAGGAGGCGGGCTCCTCCATCGCGGTCAGCGCGAGCAGCTGGAGCAGGTGGTTCTGGATGACGTCGCGGGCGGCGCCGATGCCGTCGTAGTAGCCGGCCCGGCCACCGATGCCGATGTCCTCGGCCATGGTGATCTGCACGTGGTCGACGTAGGACCGGTTCCAGATCGGCTCGAAGAGGGTGTTGGCGAAGCGCAGCGCCAGGATGTTCTGGACCGTCTCCTTGCCGAGGTAGTGGTCGATGCGGAAGACCGCCTCGGCCGGGAAGACCTCGTGGACGATCCGGTTGAGCTCCTGGGCGCTGGCCAGGTCGTGCCCGAAGGGCTTCTCGATGACGGCGCGCCGCCAGGAGCCCTCCTTCTGGTCGGCCAGGCCGTGCTTCTTCAGCTGCTGGACGACCGTGGGGAAGAACTTCGGCGGGACGGACAGGTAGAAGGCGAAGTTGCCGCCCGTGCCCTGCGCCTTGTCGAGCTCCTGGATGGTGTCCTTGAGGGTCTCGAACGCCTCGTCGTCGTCGAAGTCGCCCTGGACGAACCGGCAGCCCTGCACCAGCTGCTGCCAGACCTCCTCACGGAACGGCGTGCGCGCGTGCTCCTTGACCGCGTCGTGCACGATCTGGGCGAAGTCCTCGGTCTCCCAGTCGCGACGCGCGAAGCCGATGAGGGAGAAGCCCGGCGGCAGCAGACCGCGGTTGGCCAGGTCATAGACGGCAGGCATCAGCTTTTTACGGGACAAATCGCCCGTGACGCCAAAGATGACCAGGCCCGACGGCCCCGCGATACGCGGGAGCCGTCGGTCCTGAGCGTCACGCAGCGGATTGCTGCTTGTGCTCAATTCACGCCTCCGGAGCGAGGCGCTTGAGCTCCGCCTCAGTGGACTTCAGCAGGTCGTTCCACGACGCCTCGAACTTCTCGACGCCCTCGTCCTCCAGGAGCTGCACGACGTCGTCGTACGAGATCCCGACCTTCGCCAGCGCGTCGAGCTCGGCCTTGGCCTGCTCGTACGTGCCGCGCACGGTGTCACCGGTGATCTGCCCGTGGTCGGCGGTGGCCTCCAGGGTGGCCTCCGGCATGGTGTTGACCGTGTTCGGGGCGACCAGGTCGTCCACGTACAGCGTGTCCTTGTAGGCCGGGTCCTTGACGCCGGTCGAGGCCCACAGGGCGCGCTGCTTGTTGGCGCCGGACTTCTCCAGGGCGGCCCAGCGGTCGGAGGAGAAGACCTCCTCGTACGCCTGGTAGGCCAGGCGGGCGTTGGCGAGCGCCGCCTTGCCGCGCAGCTCCTTGGCCTCCGCCGTGCCCAGCGCGTCGAGGCGCTTGTCGATCTCGGTGTCCACGCGGGACACGAAGAAGGACGCGACCGAGTGGATGAGCGACAGGTCCAGGCCCGCGGCCTTGGCCTTCTCCAGACCGGTCAGGTAGGCGTCCATCACCGCGCGGTAGCGCTCGAGGGAGAAGATCAGCGTCACATTGACGCTGATGCCCTTGCCGATCACCTCGGCGATGGCCGGCAGGCCCGCCCGGGTCGCCGGGATCTTGATGAGGGTGTTCGGGCGGTCCACCAGCCAGGCCAGCTGCTTGGCCTCGGCGACGGTGGCGTGGGTGTTGTGTGCCAGGCGCGGGTCGACCTCGATGGAGACCCGGCCGTCCTGGCCGTCCGTCGCGTCGAAGACCGGGCGCAGGATGTCGGCGGCGTCGCGGACGTCCGCCGTGGTGATCATGCGGATGGCCTCTTCCACGGTCACCCCGCGCACGGCGAGGTCGGCGAGCTGCTGCTCGTAGCCGTCACCGCTGGAGATGGCCTTCTGGAAGATCGACGGGTTGGTCGTGACGCCCACGACGTGGCTCTGGTCGATGAGCTCGGCCAGGTTGCCCGACGTGATGCGCTTGCGGGACAGGTCGTCCAGCCAGATCGCGACGCCTTCGTCGGAGAGGCGCTTGAGTGCGTCTGTCATGGGGATTGCATCTCCTACTGATTGTGTGCGGGCGTCAGCGGCGGTTGGCGTCGGCGTGCTCGACCGACTCGCGCGCGGCGGCGACCACGGCCTCGGTGGTCAGGCCGAACTCGCGGTAGAGCACCTTGTAGTCGGCGGAGGCGCCGAAGTGCTCCAGCGAGACGATCCGGCCGCTCTCGCCGACGTAGCGGTACCAGGTCAGACCGATGCCGGCCTCGACCGCGACCCGCGCCTTGACGTCGGGCAGCAGCACGCCGTCGCGGTACGCCTGGTCCTGCTCCTCGAACCACTCGACGGACGGCATCGAGACGACCCGGGTCGGGATGCCCTCGGCCTGGAGGACGTCACGCGCCTCGACGGCCAGCTGGACCTCGGAACCGGTGCCGATCAGGATCACCTGCGGACGGCCGCCCTCGGCCTCGAACAGGACGTAGCCGCCCTTGGCGACGCCCTCGTTGGCCTCGTAGGTGGGCACGTTCTGGCGGGTGAGGGCCAGGCCGTGCGGCGCCGGGTTCGTGGTGTGACGCTTGGTGATCTCGCGCCAGGCGATCGCCGTCTCGTTGGCGTCGGCCGGGCGGACCATGTTCAGGCCCGGGATGGCGCGCAGCGCGGCCATGTGCTCGACCGGCTGGTGGGTCGGGCCGTCCTCGCCGAGGCCGATGGAGTCGTGCGTCCACACGTAGGTGACCGGCAGCTTCATCAGCGCGGCCAGGCGCACGGCCGGGCGCATGTAGTCGGAGAACACCAGGAAGGTGCCGCCGTAGATACGGGTGTTGCCGTGCAGCGCGATGCCGTTCATGGTCGAGCCCATGGCGTGCTCACGGATGCCGAAGTGCACCGTGCGGCCGTAGGGGTTCGCCTCCGGCAGCGGGTTGCCCTCCGGGAGGAAGGACGACGACGCGTCGATGGTCGTGTTGTTCGAGCCGGCGAGGTCGGCGGAGCCGCCCCACAGCTCGGGGATCACGCCGCCCAGCGCCTTGAGGACCTCGCCCGACGCCTTGCGGGTCGCGACGTCCTTGCCGGCGGGGAAGGACGGGATCGCCTTCTCCCAGCCGTCGGGCAGCTCGCCCGCGTTGATCCGGTCGAAGTCGGCGGCGCGCTGCGGGTTCGCCGTGCGCCACTCCTCCAGCCGCTTGCTCCACGTGGCGTGCGCCTCGCGGCCGCGGTCGACGACCGTGCGGACGTGGGCGAAGACCTCGTCCTCGACCTGGAAGGTCTGCTCGGGGTCGAAGCCCAGCACCTTCTTGGTCGCGGCCACCTCCTCGTCGCCCAGCGCCGAGCCGTGCGAGGCCTCGGTGTTCTGCGCGTTCGGGGCGGGCCAGGCGATGATCGTGCGCGCGGCGATGATCGAGGGGCGCTCGGTCTCCGCCTGCGCCGCCTTCAGCGCCGCGTACAGCGCCTGGATGTCGAAGTCGCCGTTCGGGGACTGCTCGATGCGCTGGACGTGCCAGCCGTACGCCTCGTAGCGCGCGAGGACGTCCTCGGAGAGCGCCGTGGCGGTGTCGCCCTCGATCGAGATGTGGTTGTCGTCGTAGAGCGCGACGAGGTTGCCGAGCTTCTGGTGGCCGGCCAGCGAGGACGCCTCGGCGGAGATGCCCTCCTCCAGGTCGCCGTCGGAGACGATCGCCCAGATGGTGTGGTCGAAGGGCGACTCGCCCTGCGGGGCCTCCGGGTCGAACAGACCGCGCTCGTAGCGGGCGGCCATGGCCATGCCCACCGCGTTGGCGATGCCCTGGCCCAGCGGGCCGGTGGTGGTCTCCACGCCGCGGGTGTGGCCGTGCTCGGGGTGGCCCGGGGTCTTGCTGTCCCAGGTGCGGAACGACTTCAGGTCCGCGAGCTCCAGGCCGTACCCGGCCATGAAGAGCTGGATGTAGAGCGTCAGGCTCGTGTGGCCGGGGGAGAGGACGAACCGGTCGCGTCCGGTCCAGTCGGCGTCGCTCGGATCGTGCCGCATCAGCTTCTGGAACAGCAGATAGGCGGCGGGCGCCAGGCTCATGGCCGTGCCGGGATGGCCGTTACCGACCTTCTGTACGGAATCCATGGCCAGGACGCGAGCGGTATCGACGGCCCGCTGGTCCAGTTCGGTCCACTCGAGGTCTGTGGTGGTCGGCTTGTTGCTCACCCTCGGTCAGGGCTCCTCTCCACATGTGCGATTGCCGGGGGCGGTATTCCGCCACGACGCGGCGCTGTCGAGCCTACCCCCGCTGGGACGCGCATTTTTTCGACGTACAGTCGGCTGCCCGACCGTGTGCCCGGGCAACCCGATCCGGATGGCAAAGATTCCCGTCATGGGTGCGACGGCCATGGCACCAGCCTGCCGGGGAGTGCGCCCGGCCGCCTCCCGAACGCTTCCGTTCTGTCGTCCTCCGCGGAATTCCCGTGGGTGTTCGAGAGGTTTTCGACAGCCGCCCCGGGCCCGGCGCCAGGACCCCCGGCCGGTGCGGCGGGGACTCAAGATCGGTTGCGGGGCCTGGCCCGTGACGGCGAGAGGGGCCTCCAACACGACCCACCCCGGCGGAGGGCGGAGTACCCCCTACGTCTAGAGTGGCGTGGTACGCGCAAGTCTTTCCCGGGTCCGCGTACCCGGATGTGCTTGCTGGCCTTATCTCTGTCAGGGGTGTGCGTGACGGCCGTCGAATCCCGTCCTGCGGGTGGGGGTACCTCCCACGCCCTCAAGGCTGTGGGGGAGCTCGCCGAGAGCCCCCGCCACCGGCCGTTCGGGGCCCGTGTCAAGGCGTTCGTTGCGTTGACCAAGCCCCGCGTCATCGAGCTGCTGCTCATGACGACCGTGCCCGTGATGTTCCTCGCCGCGGAGGGCGTGCCCGACCTGTGGCTGGTCCTGGCGACCTGCATCGGCGGCTATCTGTCGGCGGGCGGCGCGGGCGCCTACAACATGTACATCGACCGCGACATCGACGCGATGATGGACCGCACCTCGCAGCGGCCGCTGGTCACCGGCATGGTCTCGCCGCGTGAGTGCCTGGTCTTCGCCTCGGCGCTGACCGTCGGGTCGACGGTGTGGTTCTGGTACCTGGTCAATCCGCTGTCGGCGATGCTCTCGCTCGGTGCCTCGCTGTTCTACGTCGTCGTCTACACGATGATCCTCAAGCGGCGTACCGCGCAGAACATCGTCTGGGGCGGCATCGCGGGCTGCATGCCGGTCTTCATCGGCTGGTCCGCGGTCACCAACTCCGTCTCCTGGGCCTCCCTCGTCCTCTTCCTCGTCATCTTCTTCTGGACGCCGCCGCACTACTGGCCGCTGTCGATGAAGGTCAAGGACGACTACGAGCGCGTGGGCGTCCCGATGCTGCCGGTCACCGCGGGCAACAAGGTGGTGGCCCGCCAGATCGTCCTCTACAGCTGGGTGATGGTCGGCGTCTCCCTCTCGCTCCAGCCGCTCGGCTACACCAGCTGGTTCTACACGGTCGTCGCGGCCGCGCTCGGTGCCTTCTGGCTCAAGGAGGCGCACGGCCTCCAGGCCCGCGCCAAGGCGGGGATCACGGGCGCGAAGCTCAAGGAGATGCGGCTGTTCCACTGGTCCATCACCTATGTCTCGCTGCTCTTCGCCGCCGTCGCCGTGGATCCCTTCCTTCATTAATTACCGGCCGGTAGCATCCTGCTCATGGCAGAGACCCTCACGCAGGCCGAAGAGACCGTGAACGACGCCAGGGCGGCCCGCAAGGCCGCCCGGCTGGCCCGGCAGATCAGCGCGTTCGCCAAGAGCCACGGCGGCGGCGCCGAGGGCCAGCTCGCGCACATCGGCCGCGGCGCCACCCGGATCGCCCTCGTCGGCACCAATGGCGAGTGGGGCAACCTCGTCGCTCCCTCTTTCGAGATCGCCCGGAAGGCCGTGGAGATCGCCGGGATCACCCTCCAGGACGACTTCGACGGCGAGATGGCGGCCAAGGTCCGCACCGGCCCGTACGAGTGGTCCCGCATGGCCGGCCTTCAGCTCGGCGGCCCCGCCAACGGCTGACGTCCGCACCGGCCGCCGGCCCGACCCGGCACACGGCGCCCACCAGGCGGTTCCCTTGCCGTCATAACTGACGGGCGACTCGCCCGTTAAACCCCTCGGAAGCGGCCCCTCGGGCGCCGCGCGGGCGGGGTCGGGCGACCGGGACGGGGTGGGCGCGAATGGTATACGGCATGCCGCCGCTCGTCGATCAGTACAGCCACGGCGCCGTCCACGGCGAACTGGGCCTCGGGGCGTTCGAGACGCATCTCGCGGCGGCCGCCGGTTCCACCGGCGCGGCCCCCCGCGGGACGACCTTCTTCGACAGCCGCGCGGGCCTCGCCGTGCGCCGCTGGTGCCCGCCCCTGCTCGGCCTCGAACCGCACTGCGCGCCGGTCCGCTATCTGGCCCGCCGCCGTGAACTGGGCGCCTACCGGGCCGGTCATCTGCTGCTGCGCGGCGCGGGCATCGGGACGTTCCTGCTGGAAGCCGGGGTGCCCAGCGACCTCACCTCCGCCGAGGAGCTGGCGGGCGCCGCCGACGGCCGCGCCCACGAGGTCGTCCGCCTCGAACCGCTCGCCGCGCAGGTCGCGGACACCTCCGGCAGCGCCGACGCCTTCGCCGCCTATCTCGCCGAGGCGCTCTACGCCGCCGCCCAGAACGCCACGGCGTTCGCCTCCGGGGTCACCTCGTGCGAGGAGGCCCCACCCGGCCCGGACGAGGTCCGCAGGGCCGCCGACCACTGGCTGCGCACTCGCCGCAGGGGCTCCGCCCCCGGCGGGCCCCTCCTCGACCGTCATCTGCTGTGGAGTGCCGCCGCCACCGGACTGCCCGTCCAGCTGCACTGCCCAGACCCCCGGCGGCTCGTCCCCTTCCTGCGGGCCACGGCCGGCCTGGGCACGGATCTGGTGCTGCTGCCCGACCCCTGGCACCACCGGCAGGCGGCACAGCTCGCCGCGGTCTTCCCGCACGTCTACGCGGACGTCGGGGCCCGCCCCGAGGAGACGCTGCGCGAGGCGCCGTTCGGCAAGCTGCTGTTCTCCACCGGGGCACGGGCGCTGGCGGAGCTGTACGTGGTGGGCGCCCGGCTGTTCGTCCGGGCCATGGAGCGGCTGATGGGCGACTGGGTCGCCGACGGCTGGTGCCGGCGCGCCGAGGCGGGGCGCATCGCCTCGCTCGTCGCGGCCGGCACCGCCCGCAGGGTCTACCGGCTGGACGCGGCGGCGGGCTGACGGGCTTCGGGCCCGCCGGAGGGGGCGGGCACCGTGGCGAGCAGCTCACCGCGGTCCCGCAGCGACAGGGAGACCCGGAGCACGGCGATCCACACCAGGCACGAGCCGAGCATGTGGGTGCCCACGAGGAGCTCGGGGGAGTCATTGACGTACTGCACGAAGCCGATGGCGCCCTGGAGCATCAGCACGCCGAACAGCTCCGCCACCCTGCGCCGCGCCACGGCCGGTGCCTGCACGGCCCGCAGGACGAACCACAGGGCGATGACCAGGCCGAGCACGACGCAGACGAGGTCCACGTGCAGCTGGGTGATCTCACGGACGTCCAGCGGGATGCGGTGCACGTCCTTCTTCGCGTCGCCCGCGTGCTTCCCCGAACCCGTCACCACCGTGCCGACCAGGATCAGCAGGGCGGTCGTGACGACCAGCACCCAGCCGAGCTGCCGCACCGGGCGGGCCACCAGGTCGCGCGGCTCCTCGTCGCCCTCGCATGCGCGGCGCCACATCACCACCGCGACCGTCAGCAGCGCGGTGGCCGCCAGGAAGTGCGAGGCGACGATGTAGGGGTTGAGGCCCGTCAGCACCGTGATGCCACCGATGATGCCGTTGCCCGCCACGAGCCAGAACTGCGCCCAGCCCAGCCGGGTGAGGCTGCGGCGGCGCGGGGCACGCGCGCGTGCCGCCGTGATGGCCAGGCCCACGACCGCGCACAGCACGTAGGTCAGCATGCGGTTGGTGAACTCGATGACGCCGTTGATGCCCATCTCGGGCGTCGGCGTCAGGCTGTCTTCGGTGCAGGTCGGCCAGGTCGGGCAGCCGAGCCCGGACTGGGTGAGCCGGACCGCGCCGCCCGTCACGACAATGATCACGCCCATCACGACGCAGGCGAAGGCGGCCCGCCGGACGAAGCGGTCGGACGGCTGCCAGCGGTCGGCGACGAGCTGGAGGGGGTTCAGCGTTTTCGGCACGGAAGCCATCGTAAGGGCCTGCTTGTGCATGGATTCACGAGGGGGGTGCGTGGCGGATTGTCCGCTGGCGAATGCGCTGGTCACGGTCCGCGCGGGCTGCCCGGCGGGCCGACGCGGGGGCTATTCCCAGCGGAAGAGGCGCGCCGCCGCGCCGAGCCCGAGGACGGCCCAAACGGCGAGGATCCCCAGATCGCCCCAGGGCAGGCCCGCGCCGTGCTGGAGGACGTCCCGCAGCCCGTCGGACAGGGCGGAGATCGGCAGCAGTTCGAGCACGGCCCGGGCGCCCGCCGGGAACTTGTCCATCGGCACGATCACCCCGCCGCCGACCAGCAGGAGAAGGAAGACCAGATTGGCCGCGGCCAGGGTCGCCTCGGCCCGCAGCGTGCCGGCCATCAGCAGCCCGAGGCCCGAGAACGCCGCGGTACCGAGGACGAGCAGCGCGAGCACGGAGAGCGGGTTGCCCTGCGGCGACCAGCCGAGCGCGAAGGCGATCACCGTCAGCAGAGCGATCTGGAGGATCTCGGTGACCAGCACCGAGCAGGTCTTGGCGGTCATCAGCCCCCAGCGCGGCAGCGGGGACGCGCCGAGCCGCTTGAGCACCCCGTAGCGGCGCTCGAAGCCCGTCGCGATGGCCTGCCCGGTGAAGGCCGTGGACATCACGGCGAGCGCGAGGACGCCGGGGGCCAGGAAGTCGACGGCCTCGCCCTCGCCGGTGTCGATGATGTCGACGGCGCTGAAGAGGACCAGCAGGAGGGTGGGGATGACGACGGTCAGCAGCAGCTGCTCGCCGTTGCGCAGCAGCATCCGGGTCTCCAGCGCGGCCTGCGCGCGGATCATCCGGGCGAGCGGCGCCGCGCCGGGCTTCGGGACGAAGGTGCCGGTGCCCGTCTCCGGGCTCGTCCCCGGGGTCGTGTCGGTGCTCATGCCCGCAGCTCCTTGCCGGTCAGCTCCAAAAAGACGTCCTCCAGGGTGTGCCGCTCGACCGCTATGCGGTCCGGCATGACCCCGTTCTGCGCGCACCAGACGGTGACGGTGGCGAGCAGCTGCGGGTCGACCTTTCCGGTGACCCGGTAGGTGCCGGAGGTCAGCTCCACGGCGGCGGAGTCGGCGGGCAGGGCCTTGAGGAGCGAGGCCAGGTCCAGGCCGGGCCGACCGCTGAACCGCAGGGTGTTCTCCGCGCCGCCCCGGCACAGCTCCTCGGGGCTGCCCTGGGCGATGACCTTGCCGCCGTCGACGATGGCGACGTCGTCCGCCAGCTGCTCGGCCTCGTCCATGTGGTGCGTGGTGAGGACGACGGTGACGCCGTCCGCGCGCAGCTCGCGGACGAGATCCCAGGTCGCGCGGCGGGCCTGCGGGTCGAGGCCCGCGGTCGGCTCGTCGAGGAAGACCAGCTCCGGGCGGCCGACGACGGCCATGGCCAGCGCCAGGCGCTGCTGCTGGCCGCCGGACAGCCGCCGGTAGGCCGTGCGCCCGCAGGAGCCGAGGCCCAGGCGCTCGATGAGCGAGTCGACGTCCACGGGGTGGGCGTGCAGGGACGCGGTGTGGCGCAGCATCTCCTCCGCGCGCGCCCCGGGGTAGACCCCGCCGCTCTGCAGCATCACGCCGATCCGTGGCCGCAGCGCGGCGGAGTCGGCGACCGGATCGAGGCCGAGCACCCGGACCGTGCCGGCGTCGGGGCGGCGGTAGCCCTCACAGGTCTCGATGGTGGTGGTCTTGCCGGCCCCGTTGGGGCCGAGCACGGCGGTGAGGGTGCCGGTGGCGACGGACAGGTCGAGCCCGTCCACCGCGGTCTTCGGGCCGTACCGCTTGACCAGATGGTGGATCTCGACCGCGAGCTCTCGGCCGGGGGGCCGGGGATCGTCCCCCGGGAAGGCGCTGCGCATGCCCGGAAGTCTACGAACCCCGGGACGGTCCGGACCCCGGCGGGGGCCGTGCAATGCCTGACGGGGTGGCGGTTAGGTAACCCTTAGTGATCAAAACCACCGCCGCGCGGAGAGGGTGAGGCTTGTCCCCTCTCCGGTAATTACGCAACAATGGTGTTGTGAAATACGCGGGCGAGGTTCCCCAGGACCCCGCGGCCGAGGCGGCCGCAGGGGCCCAGGCCCCTGCGCACACGCCCGCGCGGGACGACCAGCGCGCGCACGACGACCAGCGGGGCACCCGCAATCGCGTCGCCCGGTCCATCCTCGATCACGGTCCGTCCACCGCGGCCGAGCTGGCCCAGCGGCTGGAGCTCACCCAGGCGGCCGTACGCCGCCACCTCGACACCCTCCTCGCCGAGGGCGTCGTGGAGCCCCGGGAGAAGCGCGTCTACGGCGCGCGGACGCGCGGACGCCCCGCGAAGATGTTCGCCCTCACCGACTGCGGCCGGGACGCCTTCGACCAGGCCTACGACAAGCTCGCCGGAGACGCTCTGCGCTGGATCGCGCAGGCAGCCGGCGGCGGTGAGATGGGCGAGGCCGCCGTGGCGGCCTTCGCCCGCGCCCGGATGACCGCCCAGGCCGAGGGATACCGGGCCGCCCTCGAGGCCGTCGCCCCCGAGGAGCGGACGGAGGCCCTCGCCAGGGCATTGACCGCCGACGGGTACGCTGCTACAGCGCGTAGCGCACCGGTCGGCGAACAGCTTTGCCAGCACCACTGCCCGGTCGCCCATGTCGCCGAGCAGTTCCCCCAGCTGTGCGAGGCGGAGACCGAGGTCTTCTCCCGCCTGCTCGGGACTCATGTGCAGCGTCTGGCCACCATCGCCCACGGCGACGGTGTGTGCACGACGTTCATCCCCAAGACCACCACAGCATCCACCAGCACGGCCGGGAGGAACCCCGCATGACACTCCCCACGGAGACTGCTCACCCTGAGCTCGAGGGTCTGGGCACGTACGAATACGGCTGGGCCGACTCCGACGCGGCCGGCGCCGCGGCCAAGCGCGGCCTCTCCGAGGAGGTCGTCCGCGACATCTCGGCCAAGAAGTCCGAGCCGGAGTGGATGTTGAAGCTCCGCCTCAAGGGCCTGCGGCTCTTCGACAAGAAGCCCATGCCGACCTGGGGCTCGGACCTCACCGGCATCGACTTCGACAACATCAAGTACTTCGTGCGCTCCACCGAGAAGCAGGCCGCTTCCTGGGAGGAACTGCCCGAGGACATCAAGAACACCTACGACAAGCTGGGCATCCCGGAGGCCGAGAAGCAGCGCCTCGTCGCCGGTGTCGCCGCCCAGTACGAGTCGGAGGTCGTCTACCACCAGATCCGCGAGGACCTGGAGGAGCAGGGCGTCCTCTTCCTGGACACCGACACCGCGCTCAAGGAGCACCCGGAGATCTTCCAGGAGTACTTCGGCACGGTCATCCCCGTCGGTGACAACAAGTTCGCCTCGCTGAACACCGCCGTGTGGTCCGGTGGCTCCTTCATCTACGTCCCGCCGGGCGTCCACGTCGACATCCCGCTCCAGGCCTACTTCCGTATCAACACGGAGAACATGGGCCAGTTCGAGCGGACGCTGATCATCGTCGACGAGAACGCCTATGTGCACTACGTCGAGGGCTGCACCGCCCCGATCTACTCCTCCGACTCGCTGCACAGCGCTGTCGTGGAGATCATCGTCAAGAAGGGCGGCCGCTGCCGCTACACGACCATCCAGAACTGGTCGAACAACGTCTACAACCTGGTCACCAAGCGCGCCGTGGCCTACGAGGGCGCGACCATGGAGTGGGTCGACGGCAACATCGGCTCCAAGGTGACGATGAAGTACCCCGCCGTCTACCTGATGGGCGAGCACGCCAAGGGCGAGACCCTGTCCATCGCCTTCTCCGGCGAGGGCCAGCACCAGGACGCCGGCGCCAAGATGGTCCACATGGCGCCGAACACCTCCTCCAACATCGTCTCCAAGTCGGTGGCGCGAGGCGGTGGCCGCACCTCCTACCGCGGCCTCATCGAGATCGGTGAGGGCGCCCACGGCTCCAAGTCGAACGTGCTCTGTGACGCCCTGCTGGTGGACACCATCTCCCGCTCGGACACCTACCCCTACGTCGACGTCCGCGAGGACGACGTCTCCATGGGACACGAGGCGACCGTCTCCAAGGTCAGCGACGACCAGCTGTTCTACCTGATGAGCCGCGGTCTGACCGAGTTCGAGGCCATGGCCATGATCGTGCGCGGCTTCGTCGAGCCGATCGCCCGCGAGCTGCCCATGGAGTACGCCCTGGAGCTCAACCGGCTGATCGAGCTGCAGATGGAAGGCGCGGTCGGCTGACGCCGGCACCGCACCACCACTCCAGCAGCGAACCCTTTGTGACAGGAAGAGAGCACGACGACAGCCATGGCTGAGAACACTCCCGCCGGCAGCACGACCGACGGCGCCATCCAGGTGGGCGGGCCGAAGCAGCCCATCGACGCCCGGGTCAGCGCCCCCGCCTCGTACGACGTGGCGGACTTCCCCGTGCCGCACGGCCGCGAGGAGGAATGGCGGTTCACCCCGCTGGAGCGCCTGCGCGGTCTGCACGACGGCACGGCGGTGGCCGACGGCGGCGGCGTCAAGGTCGAGGTGACGGCCCCCGAGGGCGTCACCGTGGAGACCGTCGGCCGGGACGACGTCCGCGTCGGCAAGTCCGGCAAGCCGGTCGACCGGGTCGTCGCCCAGGCGTACAGCTCCTTCGAGAAGGCCTCGGTCGTCTCGGTGCCCAAGGAGACGGTCCTCGCCGAGCCCGTCCGCATCACCGTGCACGGTGAGGGCGGCGTGGCCTTCGGCCACCAGGTCGTCGAGATCGGCGCCTTCGCCGAGGCCGTCGTCATCATCGACCACACTGGTGACGCCACCCTCGCCGCCAACGTCGAGTACCTGATCGGTGACGGCGCCAAGCTGACCGTCGTCTCCGTGCAGGACTGGGACGACTCCGCGGTGCACGTCGCCCAGCACACCGCGCTGGTCGGCCGCGACGCCTCCTTCAAGTCCGTGATCGTCACCTTCGGCGGCGACCTGGTCCGGCTGCACCCCCGGGTCGTCTACGCCGCCCCCGGCGGCGAGGCCGAGCTGTACGGCCTGTACTTCACTGACGCGGGCCAGCACCAGGAGCACCGGCTCTTCGTCGACCACGACACCCCGCACTGCCGCAGCAACGTCGCCTACAAGGGCGCGCTGCAGGGCAAGGACGCGCACGCGGTCTGGATCGGTGACGTGCTCATCCGCGCCGCCGCCGAGGGCACGGACACCTACGAGCTCAACCGCAACCTCGTCCTCACCGACGGGGCCCGCGTCGACTCGGTCCCCAACCTGGAGATCGAGACCGGCGAGATCGTCGGCGCCGGCCACGCCTCGGCGACCGGCCGCTTCGACGACGAGCAGCTGTTCTACCTGATGGCCCGCGGTATCCCGGCCGACGAGGCGCGCCGCCTGGTCGTCCGCGGCTTCTTCGCCGAGCTGGTCCAGCAGATCGGCGTCGCGGACGTCGAGGAGCGCCTGCTCACCAAGATCGAGGCCGAGCTGGGGGCGTCCGTCGCATGACCACCGAAGCCACCTTCGTGCGAGCCTGTGGGCTGAGCGAGCTGGAGCCGGACACGCCCAAGCGGGTCGAGCTCGACGGCACGCCGGTCTCCATCGTGCGCACCGAGGGCGAGGTGTTCGCGATCAACGACATCTGCTCGCACGCGAACGTCTCGCTGTCGGAGGGCGAGGTGGAGGACTGCGCCATCGAGTGCTGGCTGCACGGCTCGAGCTTCGACCTGCGCACCGGTGAGCCGTCCGGACTGCCCGCCACGCGCCCCGTCCCCGTATACCCCGTAAAGATCCAAGGGGACGACGTGCTCGTCTCCGTCACCCAGGAGTCCTGAGTTCCCCATGGCAACGCTTGAGATCCACGACCTGCACGTCTCCGTCGAGGCCGAGAACGGCCCCCGGGACATCCTCAAGGGCGTCGACCTGACTGTGAAGCAGGGCGAGACCCACGCCATCATGGGCCCCAACGGCTCCGGCAAGTCGACCCTCGCCTACTCGCTGGCCGGTCACCCCAAGTACACGATCACCGGCGGCACCGTCACCCTCGACGGTGAGGACGTCCTGGAGATGAGCGTCGACGAGCGCGCCCGCGCCGGCGTCTTCCTCGCCATGCAGTACCCGGTCGAGGTCCCCGGTGTCTCGGTCTCCAACTTCCTGCGCACCTCCGCCACCGCGATCCGCGGCGAGGCCCCCAAGCTGCGCACCTGGGTGAAGGAGGTCAAGTCCGCCATGGAGCAGCTCCAGATGGACCCGTCCTTCGCCGAGCGCAACGTCAACGAGGGCTTCTCCGGTGGTGAGAAGAAGCGCCACGAGATCCTCCAGCTCGAGCTGCTCAAGCCGAAGATCGCGATCCTCGACGAGACCGACTCCGGCCTGGACGTCGACGCGCTGCGCCAGGTCTCCGAGGGCGTCAACCGCGTCCGCGAGACCGGTGAGGTGGGCACCCTGCTGATCACGCACTACACCCGCATCCTGCGCTACATCAAGCCCGACTTCGTCCACGTCTTCTCGAACGGCCGCATCGTCGAGTCCGGCGGCGCCGAGCTCGCCGACAAGCTGGAGAACGAGGGCTACGAGGCGTACCAGACGAAGGGCGGCGTAACCGCGTGACAATACTGCCGGGCCTTCTCGACACCGAGGCGATCCGTAAGGACTTCCCCATTCTGGACCGTACGGTCCACGACGGGAAGAAGATCGTGTACCTGGACTCCGCGGCGACCTCGCAGAAGCCGCGGCAGGTGCTCGACGCCCTGAACACGTACTACGAGCGGCACAACGCCAACGTCCACCGCGGGGTCTACACGATCGCCGAGGAGGCCACGGAGCTGTACGAGGGCGCCCGCGACAAGGTCGCCGCCTTCATCAACGCGCCGAGCCGCGACGAGGTGATCTTCACCAAGAACGCCTCCGAGTCGCTCAACCTCGTGGCCAACATGCTGGGCTGGGCCGACGAGCCCTACCGCGTGGACCACGACACCGAGGTCGTCATCACGGAGATGGAGCACCACTCCAACATCGTGCCGTGGCAGCTGCTCGCGCAGCGCACGGGCGCGAAGCTGAAGTGGTTCGGCCTCACCGACGACGGCCGGCTCGACCTGTCCAACATCGACGAGATCATCACCGAGAAGACCAAGGTCGTCTCGTTCGTGCTGGTCTCGAACATCATGGGCACGATCAACCCGGTCGAGGCGATCATCCGTCGCGCCCAGGAGGTCGGCGCGCTCGTCGTCGTCGACGCCTCCCAGGCCGCCCCGCACATGGTGCTGGACGTCCAGGCGCTGCAGGCCGACTTCGTGGCCTTCACCGGTCACAAGATGTGCGGCCCGACGGGCATCGGTGTGCTGTGGGGCCGCCAGGAGCTGCTGGAGGACCTCCCGCCGTTCCTCGGTGGCGGCGAGATGATCGAGACCGTCTCGATGCACTCCTCCACGTACGCCCCCGCGCCGCACAAGTTCGAGGCGGGTACGCCCCCGATCGCCCAGGCCGTCGGCCTCGGCGCCGCGGTGGACTACCTGACCGCGATCGGCATGGACAACATCGCCCGCCATGAGCACGCGATCACCGAGTACGCGGTCCGCAGGCTCCAGGAGGTCCCCGACCTCCGCATCATCGGCCCCACCACGGCCGAGGACCGCGGCGCGGCGATCTCCTTCACGCTCGGTGACATCCACCCGCACGACGTGGGCCAGGTCCTCGACGAGCAGGGCATCGCGGTCCGGGTGGGCCACCACTGCGCGCGGCCCGTCTGCCTGCGGTACGGAATTCCCGCGACCACGCGAGCGTCTTTCTACCTGTACTCCACCCCCGGTGAGGTCGACGCACTGATCGAGGGCCTGGAGCACGTCCGGAACTTTTTCGGTTAATGGACTCTGTGGCTGAGGGCTGATTCGTGAAGCTTGATTCGATGTACCAGGACGTCATCCTGGACCACTACAAGCATCCGCACGGGCGGGGCTTGCGGGACGGCGACGCCGAGGTGCACCACGTCAACCCGACGTGCGGCGACGAGATCACGCTGCGCGTGCGGCTCTCCGGCGAGACCATTGAAGACGTCTCGTACGAGGGGCAGGGCTGCTCGATCAGCCAGGCCAGCGCCTCCGTGCTCAACGAGCTGCTGGTGGGCAAGGAGCTCGCCGAGGCGCGTCGGATCCAGGAGACCTTCCTGGAGCTGATGCAGTCCAAGGGCAAGCTCGAACCGGACGACGCGATGGAGGAGGTGCTGGAGGACGCGGTCGCGTTCGCCGGTGTCTCCAAGTACCCGGCGCGCGTGAAGTGCGCTTTGCTGAGCTGGATGGCGTGGAAAGACGCCACGGCGCAGGCACTGAACGAAGGCGCTGAAGGGAAGACGGCATGACCGACAACGTAGAGACGACGACGAAGCCTGCCTCCGAGGAGGAGGTGCGCGAGGCGCTGTACGACGTGGTCGACCCCGAGCTGGGCATCGACGTCGTCAACCTCGGCCTCATCTACGGCATCCACGTCGATGACGCCAACATCGCCACCCTCGACATGACGCTGACGTCCGCGGCCTGCCCGCTGACCGACGTCATCGAGGACCAGGCGAAGTCGGCGACCGAGGGCATCGTCAACGAGCTCCGGATCAACTGGGTCTGGATGCCGCCGTGGGGCCCGGACAAGATCACCGACGACGGCCGGGAGCAGCTCCGCGCGCTCGGCTTCAACGTCTGATCGACGCCTGACCGCCGGCTGTGGCCGGCCAGGGCTCCGATCGCCGTTCTCCAGCAGCCCGCCACCTGATGCGTCAGGTGGCGGGCTGCTGCTGTGTGGCGGGACCGATCCGGGACGGCGCCGTTGCGTACGGTCGTACACAACGATATGTACACTCGTACGCATGATGTACGTGACCCTCGCCGGAGCGATCCTCGCCGAGATCCTGGCCACCACCGCCATGAAGTTCAGCGACGGCTTCAGCAAGCTGTGGCCCTCCCTCGGCACGGTGGTGGGCTATCTCGTCGCGTTCGCGCTGCTCTCCCGGACGCTCAAGGCCATGGACATGGGCACGGCCTACGCCATCTGGGCGGGAGCCGGCACCGCGGTCGTCGCCGCCATCGGCATGCTCTTCCTGGGCGAGGCGGTCACCGCCGCACGTATAGGGGGAGTGCTGCTGGTCATCGCCGGTGTCGTCGTGCTCAACCTCGGCGGGGCGTCCCACTGATGGCCCGCCGCTACGACCCCGAGCGCCGTGACCGCATCGTCGACGCCGCGATCACGGTGGCCGCCGAGCGCGGCATCGCGGCCCTGAGCCACCGGGCCGTCGCCGCCGCAGCCGATGTGCCGCTCGGCTCGACCACGTACCACTTCAAGACCCTCGACGACCTGCTGGTCGCCGCGCTGCGCCGGACGGCGAGGGCCTGGCTGGACGGCATGGCGGAGTGGGAGCGGGGCCTGGCGGCGGACGTCTCCCTGGCCGAGGGGCTGGCCGGGCAGATCGGCGAGTGGCTCGCGGGCGACCGCGCGCGCCTGGAACTGGAGTACGAGCTGTACCTCGCCGCGCTGCGCCGCCCGGCCGTGCGGCCGATCGCCGCCGAGTGCGTGGAGGAGATGGTCGCCCTGATCCGCCGGCGCACGGCCGACGAGGGGACCGCACAGGCCCTCGTCGCGTTCCTCGACGGTCTGATGATCCAGATCCTGATCACCGGGCGGCCGTTCGACCGCGCCGAGGTCCTGGCGGCGCTGCGCGCGATGACCGGCTGACGGGCCCGCCGCCGGCGGGAACGGCGGACCGGTTCGCGTGGACCGGCCGTGTCCGGTTAGGTTTTCGACCATGACCGACGCAGTAGCTTCCCGTAACACCGGCGCCGTCGCCGCCGGCCTTGCCACGATCACCGAGGACGGGACCGTCCTCGACACCTGGTTCCCGGCCCCCGAGCTGGTCGCCGACCCCGGCCCGGCCGGGACCGAGCGGCTGAGCGCCGAGCGCGCCGCCGAGCTGCTGGGTGCGAGCGCCCCCAAGGCGCTCGGCCCGGATGCGCGCCGCGGCGTCGAGGTGGTCGCCGTCCGTACGGTCATCGCCTCGCTCGACGACAAGCCGCTCGACGCGCACGACGCCTACCTGCGGCTGCACCTGCTCTCCCACCGCCTGGTCCAGCCGCACGGCCAGAACCTGGACGGCCTCTTCGGCCTCCTCGCCAATGTCGCCTGGACCTCGCTCGGCCCCGTCGCCGTGGACCGGGTCGAGGCCGTGCGCCTGAACGCCCGGGCCGAGGGCCTGCACCTCCAGGTGACCAGCATCGACAAGTTCCCGCGCATGACCGACTACGTCGCCCCCGTCGGCGTGCGGATCGCCGACGCCGACCGGGTCCGCCTCGGCGCGCACCTCGCGCCCGGCACCACCGTGATGCACGAGGGCTTCGTCAACTTCAACGCCGGCACGCTCGGCACCTCCATGGTCGAGGGCCGCATCAGCGCGGGCGTCGTGGTGGGCAACGGCTCCGACATCGGCGGCGGCGCGTCCACGATGGGCACCCTCTCCGGCGGCGGCAAGCAGATCATCTCCATCGGCGAGCGCTGCCTGCTCGGTGCAGAGTCCGGCATCGGCATCGCGCTCGGCGACGAGTGCGTCGTCGAGGCGGGCCTCTACGTCACCGCGGGCACCCGCGTCACGCTGCCGGACGGCGAGGTCGTCAAGGCGCTGGAGCTCTCCGGCGCCAGCAACATCCTCTTCCGCCGCAACTCCACCTCCGGTGCGGTGGAGGCCCGTCCGCACAAGGGCACGTGGGGCGGTCTCAACGAGGTCCTGCACGCGCACAACTGAGGTTCCGAACCGGGGCTCCGCCCCGGACCCCGGTCCTCAATCGCCGGACGGGCTTGGTGATCAGGCCTGTCCGGCGATCGTGCTTTCGTAGGCCTTCAGCAGGGCCTTCGTCCGGTCCGGGGACGCCGCCCGCAAGGGCATCCGCATCGGCCCGCCCGGCAGGCCCAGCGCGCCCAGCAGCGCCTTGGCCGTGACCGTGCCCGGCAGGCCGGCGGCCATCATCAGCTCGATCAGCGGCAGCGCCCGCTGGTGCAGCGCCGTCGCCTCGGCGGTGTGCCCGAGGTCGAAGGCGTCCAGGGCAGCGGCCAGCACGGGCCCCGCGACATTGGCGACCGTGCTGACGTAGCCCGTGCCACCGACCGCGCGCAGCGGAAGGTTCAGCTCCTCAGAACCGGCGTAGTAGGCGAGGCCGGTCGCCGCGATGACCTTCGCGCTGCCCAGCAGGTCGTTCGCGCAGTCCTTGACCCCCGCGACGCGCGGGTGCTCCGCCAGTCGCAGCATGGTGTCGGGCTCGATGCGGGTCCCCGTGCGGGCCGGGATGTCGTAGACCATCACCGGCACCCCGACCGCGTCCGCCACCATACGGAAGTGCTCCGCGACGTCCTCCTGCGGCGGCCGGCTGTAGTACGGCGTCACCACCAGCACCCCGTGCGCCCCTGCCGCCTCGGCCGCGCGGGCCAGTTCGACGGTCTGCCGGGTGTCGGCGGACCCCACACCCGCCGTGATCCGCGCCCGGTCGCCCACGGCCTCGGCCACCGCGGTGACGAGCGCGGTCTTCTCCGCGGCGCCGGTCGTCGGCGACTCGCCCGTCGTGCCGTTCAGCACGAGCCCGTCGCAGCCGCCGCGCGTGACGAGGTGGTCGGCGAGCTCCTGCGCCCCGTCGAGATCGAGGCGCCCGTCGGCGTCGAAGGGGGTGACCATCGCGCAGACGGTACGGCCGAAAGGGCTGGTGGGCATCGTGGCACTCTCCAAGCGGTCGGTGTTCTCCGCCGGATTGTCAGCCCCTTCGTCCGTACAGGTCTATTTAATTGTCCTGCTGGTTACCGTTGAGTATTTCTACTGAGTGGTGTCACGGCTTCCAGCGCAGGACCTGCGGGTCGTGGTCGCTCGCCTGGTCCGCGAACTCCGCGTTGATGTGCACGATGTCGTAGTCGACGGAGCGTACGTGGCGGCTGGTCAGGATGTGGTCCAGCACCTGGGAGCTGCCCTGGAAGACATAGCCGTAGCGCTCCTTGCGCGGCAGCCGGTCGACGAGGTCGGTGAGGGCGCCGCCGGAGGTGAGGGCCTTGACGGCGGGGGAGAACTGGTAGTCGTTGAGGTCGCCCGCGACGATCACGTTCGCCCGCTTGTCGGCCGCGAGGAGCTGCTTGACGAAGGTGTTGACGGCCTTCGACTGCTCGATGCGCTGCACCTCGGAGGTGCGGGCCGGGGGCTGGAAGCGGCTGTCGAGTCCCTGGTCGCCGCCCTTGGAGTTGAAGTGGTTGGCGACGACGAAGACCGGGTGGCCGCGGAAGGAGAACTCGCCGACCAGCGGCTTGCGGCTGTTCTTCCAGGCCTCGTTGGCCGGGTCGATGCGGCCGGGCGAGGCCGAGAGCTTCGCCTTGCCGCCCTCACGGGTGACCGTCACCGGGGTGGTGGCGTCCCCGCCGGGGATCTCGGTGAAGGAGACCCGCGCGGGGTTGTAGAGGAAGGCGGTACGGATGTTGCCGCCCGGCTGGCCGCCGTCCTGGCCGTTGACCGGGTTGATCTGCTGCCACCGGTACGCGGGCCCACCGGCCGCCGCGATGGCGTCCGTGAGCTTCTTCAGCGTCTGCCCGGCGTCCACGACGCCCTTGTCGGTCGTGCCGTCGTCGTCCTGGACCTCTTCGAGGGCGACGATGTCGGGCGAGGCGAGGTTGTGCACCAGCGCAGCCGCCAGCCGGTCGAACTTCGCCTGCGGGGTCCTGGGGGAGAGGTTCTCCACGTTGTACGTGGCGACGGCCAGCTCGTCGCTCTTCTGCTTGCGCGTCGTCTCGCGGGTGAGCCCCCGGTCGGCGAGCGTCCCCAGCTCGGTCGCCTGGAGGGTGTAGCCGCCGAAGTTGTTGTAGTCCAGCGGACCGGCCGTGGTGCCGGTCAGCGAGTCACCGACGTTCGCGACCGGGAACGGGCGCTGCGTGTACGGGATCAGCGAGGCCACCTTGACCCGGCCGACGCCCGGGGCACGGTAGGAGCTGTAGAGCGAGCCGCCGCGCGCGGTGCGGTCGCGATGGGTCTCGGCGGTGATCCACAGTTCCTTGTGCTCGTTGGTCGCGGCCACCACGGGCGCGTCCTTGACCGAGACCCGCATGCCCTCCAGCGACTCGTAGCGGTCCAGGGCGTAAGCGTTCGGCTTCAGCCGCAGGCCCTCGATGGAGCCGCCGCCCGCGCTCGGGGCGTACCGGTCCGGCACGGTGGAGGGGCGCAGCGCGAACGCGGCGGGCAGCGCGTTGCCCGAGGAGTGCACGGTCCACGACGCCTTGGAGAGCTGGGTGACCGACTGCAGGCCCGCCGACTCCCCGCCCGGGTAGTACTCGGTGACCGCGCCGGAGACCGTCACCGCGTCGCCGACGGCGAGCGCCGGGGTGTCCTTGCCGGTGAAGACGAAGATCGCCTCGCTGGTCGCCGGGTCGCTGTCGGCCTTGGGGTCCTGGAACCAGAAGCCGCGCGCGGAACCGAAGGCCCGTACGGCCGTCACGACGCCGGGGACGTCCGTGACCTGCTGGCCGGCGAGCGGGGAGACGCGGGTGCTGCCCTGGATGTCGTGGATGCGGATCTCGGCGGCGCTCGCCGACTGCGGGACGGCGAGCAGCCCGGCGGCGAGCGCGGCGGCTATGACGGAACCGACGGTCGCGGTTCTGCGCAGGGGACGAGCAGTGGGCACGGTGGCCTCCGGGTCGTGGTGTGAGGGGTGAAAAAGAGGGTGGTGCGGGTGCCGAATGTGCGAAACGCAACGGTGAATCGGGGCGCCCGAGCGGGCTGTGACGCGAGAATCAAGATCTACGCGCGTCAAAGTCTTGCGTGATCAGGCCAGTTGTCAAGGTTTCCGTAGGTAACCGTCGGCCGGCGGATCCGTGAACCGGTCGGCATGGTGCGAAACCCGTCTAGGCTTGGGCACCGCGCCCGGCCGACCCGATCCGGCGCGGCCGTCACGACGAGGAGATGACCCCCCTGATGTCCGGAGACCGCCCGACCATGCCGCCGGTGCGGCTGCACACCGACGCCGAACTCGCGCGTGACGCGCTCTCCGCGCCGCTGTTCGCCCGCGCCGCGAAGCTCGCCCGCTGGGCCGGCGAGGGCACCCCGGTCGGCGCGGGCGGCGAACTGCTCGCCGAACAGCTGCTCACCGCCACGAAGCTGCTCGGCCTGGAGGGCGAGGAGGACGGCACCGCCTACGCCGCCGAGGCATGGCAGCTCGCGCTGGACACCGGGCTCGTGGACTTCACCGAGGACCCGGACACCGACGACGACGCGGACGCGGACCAGCCGTCCGCCACCGCGAGCGCGGGCGAGGAACTGGCCACGCTCACCTCCGGCAGCCCCCAGGACGTCCTCGACCTCTGGCTCGGCGGCCTGGAGACCGTGCTGGCCGACGCGGCCGCCCCGGACCTGGGCGATCTGGTCGACCAGCTCGCCGAGACCGGACCGGACGGCGAGCTCGACCTCGACGCCCTCGACTGGAACCCCGAGGAGGAGGCCGACTTCCTCGACGGCGTCCTCGGCAACCTCTACCTGCTGACCGCGCTGGGCGAGGGCGGGCCCGACCGGCCCGTACCGCTGCCGGCGCTCGCCGCCTCCATGATCGTCCCGGACGACATGGACGAGCCCACCGACGACATCCTCGAAGAGGTCTCCGACGCGATGATGCGGCTGGACGACCAGTTCCGGCTGCTCGCGCCGACCGGCCTGGTGGAGTACCAGCCCGTCGACGAGGCCCTCATCGAGGAGATCGACGGCGAGGGGCACATCCGTGAGTCCGTCGACGGCGTGACCTCCGACGTCCCCGAGGAGGAGGACGTCACTCGCTACGGCATGGTCGCCCTCACCCCGCTCGGCGTCTTCGCCGTCCGGGCCCGGATGCTCGACGCCGGCATCGACGCCCCGGCCGTCGGCGACCTCGCCGACAAGGACGCGGGCACGCTCCTCGCGGCGCTCCCCGGCCACCCCGGGGAGGCCGCCCGCGCCGAGGCCGAGGCCTGGCTCGCCCGCCGGGCCCCGCAGGACGCCGCCCGTGAGCTGCTCGCCGCCGCGCGCGGCGACGACCTGGACGCCCCGCAGCGCCGGCTGGCCTGCCAGCAGACCCTCTCGCTGGTCGGCGCGGAGGCCGAGCCCGCGCTGCGCGAGGTCCTCGACGACCCGCAGCTGGGCGGCCTCGCCCGGGTCTGGCTGGCCGAGCACGGCGCCACGGACATCCCCGAGCCGGGCGAGACGATGGTGTTCTGGCTGACCGTGGACACGATCGCGGCCCAGCTCGCGGCCGAGGGCGACTCGGAGGAGCTGCGCGGCCTGGTGGAGAGCCTGGTCGGCCGGCACAGCGGCTTCTTCGACTCGGCCTGGCGGGTGGACCACCCCGCCACGGCGGACGTGCTGGAGGCCATGGGCCGGCTGCACCCGGACAAGAAGGTGGCCAAGGAGGCCCGCAAGGCGGCCTTCAAGGCGCGCTCGCGCGGCTGAGCGCTCGCGCGTACGCCGCCCGGTCTCTTCGGAGCCCGGACGGCGGATCGTTCGAAGTCCTGCGCGTGCGCTCACTCCTGAGGGGGAGTGAGTGAGGCGGAATGACCGATGCCGTACGGCCTTGTCCGTACGGCATCGGATTGGTCCATGGATGACGGCTCGTGTTCATCTCCTGTTCGGTGGGGAGAGGGAACGTAAGCGCCGCCCCCGGGGCGCACCTCGTGCGAGCTTTCCCCCCAGGGGCACAGAGCGACGACCCGGCCATCCCTGGAGACGAAGATGACCATCAGCCGCAGAGACTTCGCCAAGCGATCCGCCTACACCGGCGCGGGGGTCGCCCTCGTCGGCAGCGCCGGGGTCCTCGCCACCGCGCCCGGCGCGCTGGCCGCGGACGCCGCGGGGGAGACCGGGGCGGACGACGCGGCCGAGCTCGGCCGCCGCAAGCTCGGATACGGCCCGCTCGTGGCCGACCCGAAGGGGCTCCTCGCGCTGCCCGCCGGATTCTCCTACCGGGTCATCACCCGTACGGGCGTCACCAAGCTGGAGTCCGGCGAGCCCACGCCGTCCAACCACGACGGCACGGCCGCCTTCGCCGGCTCACGCGGCAGCATCCTGCTGGTCAACAACCACGAGCTGGGCGGCGCCCGCACCAAGTGGCCGCACCCGGTGCCGCTCGCGCCGGGGCTCGTCTACGACCCCGCCGCGGCGGGCGGCTGCACGGTCGTCGAGGTCGCGGGGCGCGGGGGCCACGTGGCCGAGTGGGTCGGCATCGCCGGTACGTCCACGAACTGCGCGGGCGGCAGCACCCCTTGGGGCACCTGGCTCACCTGCGAGGAGACCGAGGACAAGGCCGGCAAGAACGGCATGACCAAGGACCACGGCTATGTCTTCGAGGTCGACCCGAAGGACCGGCGCGCGGGCCGCGACCCGAGGCCCATCAAGGCGCTCGGCCGCTACGCCCACGAAGCGGTCGTCGTCGACCCCAAGCGCGGTCACCTCTATCTGACCGAGGACGCCTCCGGCCCCAACGGGCTCTTCTTCCGCTGGACCCCGCCGCAGGGCTTCCAGCACGGGCGCGGCCGGCTGCGCACCCTCGCCGACGAGGCGGGCAGCCTGGAGGCGTTCAAGTGCTTCGACTCCGGCGGCCGTTTCGTCGACGACCTCTCCCGGGCCACCGAGACCGGCACGGTCTACGGCGTGGACTGGGTGGAGGTGCCCGACCGCGACGCGAAGAGCGTCTCGGTGCGCAAGCAGTTCAAGGACGGCGAGGTCACCCGCGCCCGCAAGCTCGAGGGCATGTGGTGGGGCGACGGCGGCGTGTACGTCGTGGCCTCCTTCGCCCGCGAGGAGAGCCCCGCCCCGCACGACGGCCAGGTGTGGTTCTACAACCCCCGCCGCCGCACCCTGACCCTGAAGGTCCGCTTCGGCGTCAACGCGAGCCCCGAGCGCGACGGCGCCCTCGACGGCCCCGACAACATCACCGTCTCGCCCTACGGCGGCCTGGTCATCGCCGAGGACGGCAACGGCGTCCAGCATCTCTTCGGCGCCACCGACGACGGCCGCACGTACCCGATCGCGCGCAACGAGCTCAACATTGGCAGCGCGGACAAGCCGGAGTACAGCGAGTTCACCGGGGTGACCTTCTCGCCCGACGGCCGCACGCTCTTCGCCAACCTCCAGGACCCCGGCATCATGCTCGCCATCACCGGCCCGTGGCGCCGCCAGGGCACACGCGGCTGACCGGCCGGCCCGGGGAATCCTGAGCGGTCACCGCTGTTGAAAGGGAGGTGACCCTCAAGCTCTCCGTCCTCGACCGCTCCCGCACCCGGCAGGGGCACGACCCGGGCGAGGCGCTGCGCGACACCGTGCGGTTCGCGCGGCGCGCCGAGGAGCTCGGCTACCACCGCTTCTGGGTGTCGGAGCACCACAGCGTGCCCGGCGTGGCGGGCTCGGCGCCCACGGTGCTGGCGGCGGCGGTCGCGGCCGCCACCTCCCGCATCCGCGTCGGCACGGGCGGGGTGATGCTGCCCAACCACCGGACGCTGGTGGTCGCCGAGCAGTTCGGGGTGCTGGAGTCGCTCTTCCCCGGCCGCATCGACATGGGCCTCGGCCGGTCCGTCGGCTTCACCGACGGCATCCGCCGGGCGCTGGGCACCGACAAGGAGGCGATGGCGGACTTCGGCGACCAGCTCGCGGAGCTCGCGGCCTACTTCACGGACGGCCCGCGGCCCCACCCCGGGGTCCACGCCCGCCCCGCCGAGGGCCTGCGCGTCCCCGCCTTCGTCCTCGCGGGCGACTCGGGCGCCGACGTCGCCGCATCGGCGGGGGCGGCCCTGGTCATCGGCGGCCTCCAGGCCGAGGACCGGACACGGTCCGCCATCGACCGCTACCGCACGGCCTTCCGCCCCTCGGCCTGGCGCCGCCACCCCTACGTCGTGCTCGCGGGCAACGTCGCCGTCGCCGGGACCACGGAGGCCGCCCGCCGCCTGCTGATCCCGGAGGCCTGGGCCCTGGCCCACTCCCGCACGCACGGCGTCTTCCCGCCCCTGGCCCCCGCCGAGGAGATCGAAACGCTGCTCGCGGGGGCGAGCGAGCGGGAGCGCGGCTTCTACGAGGCGGGCCTGCGCGGCCACGTCTTCGGCACGGAGGACGAGGTCGCCGCCGCGCTGGAGACGCTGATCGCACGCAGCGGCGCGGACGAGCTGCTGATCACCACCAGCTCCTACGACCGGGAGGCGCTGCTGGACTCGTACGGGCGGCTGGCGGGGCTGGCGGGGCTTGCCGCCGGCGGACCGGAACGTGTGGACAGCGGGCTCGGCCGGGTCGCGTAGGGCTCTATCCAAGGAATCGGCACCGCCTGCGGCTGAGCTTCACCGAGGGAGTGTGGGGACGGGGGACAGCCGCGCATGCCGGGCGAGCCGGAGGAAGGCCGGGTGGTACCCCACGCCGGGAACTTGTACCACCCACGGCGGATCACCATCTCCGGCCACCGCCGCTGTACATCAGTGGGTCGGCTGACAACCCCCGCGGTACCGGCGAAACCACCCGTACCCGTACCACCAGTGCGAACGACCGACAATCCCCCTGGTCGGCTTCGGCCGGCGCCAGCATGCTGCGAAAGATGGGGGACACCTTCGAACCACACGTATGCCTCGGCTGCGAAACCGCCGGGGGCTCGGTCACCGAACGCGGTCTGCCCTTCGGCCCGCTCTGCGAAGCGTGCTGGACCGGCGTCCAGAACACCATCGACAACAAGCAGGCATTGGACGAAGGGGCCACGGCAACCCCGCCCCCCTCGCCCTCCACCTGTCGGGACTGCGAGCTCGACCAAGACCGCTACGAATCCGGATACGGGCGCTGGGTCCTGCTCGAACCCCGGTACGCGCCGCCTGCCTACTCCGTCCCCGTCGGCCACCGTTGGATCGTCCGAGCGGACGGCCGGGCCGTCAATGTCGGGGATGCCGCGCTTCCCCGAGGAGCCGTCTGCCGGATTCCGCACCGGCTCGTCTGCCCGTGCGGTGCCCGACTCCCCGACGACACCCCGAGAGCACTGGTCGTGCTCCGCGACCTCAACCGGGCCGTCGTCGCCCGCGTCTTTCCGCACGACGGCCCACCGGCCACCGGAACGGGCTGAGATGACGGAAGGGCCCCGGATCGCCGGCGGCGTGAGCCGACCGCGGTCCGGCCCCTTCCGCCCGCAGCGCCCTACAGCGCTCCGGCCCCGGGCTTGACCAGGTCGCGGACCGTGCGGGACTTCACGTACTCGCCGATGGCCGTCATCTCCCACTCACCGGAGAACTGGCGGATGAACTTGCACATCAGCACGCCCGTCTTCGGCTCGGCGCCGGTGAGGTCGAAGCGCACGAGCTCCTCGCCGGTCTGGGCGTCCATCAGCCGGCAGTAGGCCTTGGCGACCTGCGTGAACTTCTGCCCGCTGAAGGAGCTGACCGTGAAGACCAGGCCGGACACCTCGGCGGGCAGACCGCCCATGTGGACGGTGATGACCTCGTCGTCACCCGAGCCCTCGCCGGTGAGGTTGTCACCGGAGTGCTGGATCGCGCCGTTCAGGATCTGGAGCTTGCCGAAGTAGCAGGCGTCGATCATGTTGCGGCTGGGGCCGTAGGCGATCACGGAGGCGTCGAGGTCGATGGCCTTGCTGCCGTAGGCGGGCTCCCAGCCGAGGCCCATCTTGACGGACTGGGTGAGCGGGCGGCCGCCCTTGACGAGGGAGACCGTCTGGTTCTTCTGGAGGCTGACCCGGCCCTTGTCGAGATTGATCTTCCCCGGGGCCGCGGGGGCCGGGGGCGCGGCCGGTGCCGGCGGGGCCACCGGCGGGGCCTGCACCGGCGGGGCGACGGGCGCGGCCGGGGCCTGGACCGGAGGCGCCGGGGCGGCCACGGGTGCGGGCTCCTCCACGCTCACGCCGAAGTCGGTGGCGATGCCGGCCAGGCCGTTGGCGTAGCCCTGGCCGACCGCGCGCACCTTCCAGGCGCCCGCCCGCCGGTACACCTCGACGGTCACCAGAGCCGTCTCGGGACCGAGCCGGGGCGGGGTGAAGGTCGCGATGACGCTGCCGTCGTCCGCGCCGCGCACCGTCGCGGTGGGCTCGGTGCCCGCGAAGGTCGCGCCCGGGGCGTCCAGGCTGGCGGTCACCACGATCTTGTCGATGTCGGCGGGGACGGCCGTGGTGTCCACGGTGATCGAGTCGCCCGTGCCGCCCGCCGCCGCGCGGTGGGTCACGCCCGGTCCATTGGGCTGGTTGTAGAAGACGAAGTCGTCGTCGGAGCGCACCTTGCCGTCGGCGGTGAGCAGCAGGCCCGACACGTCGAGCCGCACGGGGGCGGTGACGTCCACCGTCACGCGCGCGACGGAGAGAGGGATGTTCGAGCCGGGTGTCATAGCGGTCATGTCCCGGGTAACGAGTGACCGGGCTTTGCGGTTCCATTACCCGTCGAGCGCCCGTCCGCGGAGCCCGGCCGGACGGCCGTCCGCCCTCAGCGGGGGGTGACGAAGCCGCACTCGTAGGCGGCGATGACCGCCTGTGTGCGGTCGCGTACGCCCAGTTTGGCGAGGACCCCCGCGACATGCGTCTTCACGGTCGCCGGTCCCACCGCGAGCCGGTCGGCGATCTCCGCGTTCGACAGGCCCGTCGTCATCAGGCGCAGCACCTCTGCCTCGCGCTCCGACAGCCGCGCGCGGAGCGCCGCGGCCGCGTCCCGTGCGGTCCTGGCCCCAGCGTACTCGGCGGCCAGGGCGCGCACGGCGGCGGGGAAGAGCAGCGAGTCGCTGCGGGCCACCAGCCGGACGGCCGAGACGAGCTCGTCCGCGTCCGAGCGCTTGAGGAGGAAACCGCTGGCTCCCGCGCGCAGCGCGTCGTAGACGTAGCTGTCGTTCTCGAAGGTGGTGACGACGATGACGCGCGGCGGCTCGGCCATCGTGGCCAGCACCTGCTCGGTGGCGCGGATGCCGTCGATCTGCGGCATCCGGACGTCCATCAGCACGACGTCGGGGCGCAGTTCCCGGATGACCGACACCGCCTCCGCGCCGGTCTCGGCCTCGCCGACGACCTCCAGGTCCGGCTCGGCGCCCAGGATCGCGCGCAGGGCGGTACGCACCATCCGTTCGTCGTCGGCGATGACGACGCGCAGCGGGCGGGCGGGGGTGCTCATCGGACGCCACCTCCCAGCGGCAGCCGCACGGCCAGCCGCCAGGTGCCGTCGGCCGCGCCCGAGGTGCTGGCGCCGCGCAGCAGCCGGGCGCGCTCGGCTATGCCGGTCAGTCCGCGGCCGCCGCCGGGGCGGCCCCGGGTGCTGCCGGACTCCGGGGACACGGGGTTCTCCAAGGCGACCTCCAGGTCGTCGTCGTGTACGGCGATCCGCAGCCGCACGGGGACCTGCCCCGCGTGGCGCAGGGCGTTGCCCAGCCCTTCCTGCACGATGCGGTACGCCTCGCGGGAGACGACCGGTGGCACCTTCTCCAGCGCGGTGGACGCGGTGAGGGTGACCTCGCAGCCCGCCGCGCGGGTACGGGCCAGCAGGGCGTCGAGATCGGCGAGGGTCGGCGCGGGCGCCGCGGAGGCGGGTCCGTCCTCGCGCAGCAGCCCGAGCACGGTGTCGAGTTCGCCGACGGCCGCGCGCGTGGTCTCCTCGATCGCGGCCAGCGCCTGCCGGGCGAACTCCGGGTCGGCGTCGAGGACCCGGCGCGCGGCGCTCGCCTGCAGCGTCACCGCGCTCAGGGCGTGCCCGACCGAGTCGTGCAGCTCGCGCGCCAGCCGGTTGCGTTCGGCCAGCCGCAGGGCGTGCCGCTCGGCGGCGGCGAGCCGGTCCGCCGCCGTCGGCCCGAGCAGCACCGGCGCCCAGCGGGCCAGCAGCGCCCCCGCCGCCCAGGACGTGCCGATGACGAGCGCGAGCAGCGCGAAGCCGGCCAGCGGGGCCAGCAGCAGCCCGGCGCCGTCGAAGTACTGGGTCCAGACCATCTGCTCGACGCGGGGAGAGGACCCCCACAGGGGCAGCGCGATCAGCACCAGGGCCGCGGGGGGCGCGGACAGCGACATGCCGCTGACGACGCCGCCGGCCGCCAGGTGCAGGGTGTACCACCCGGCCGTCCGCCCGCGCGCGGCCCATGAATCGCTGGGACGCGTGGCCAGTTCGGCGCCCCGTGTGGCGCACAGCGCCCGCGCGGCGGCGGACTCCAGCGGCCGCACGAGCGGGAACAGGGCGGTCACGGCGGCCGGCACGAGGGCCACCGCCAGGGTGATGAACTGCCAGGAGGCGTCGACCAGCAGGAAGGTGTCGTTGCCGGAGTAGAGCACCGACAGCACCACGTTGGCCAGCAGGAAGTACGGCATCAACAGCGCGCCGCCGAGGAGCAGATGCACCCAGCGCAGCCAGGCGCGGCGGCCCAGTGTCGCGCCCGCGAGGCGCCGGAGGGCGGCCGTCATGCGGCACGGCCGTCGGCGGCGAGCGCCGGCAGTCCGATGATCATCCGTACAGGGTAGGTGACGGGTGCCGACGGGATGCCGCCCGCCGCCGGTGTCCAGGGGCCCATCGCGTGGCTCATGGGGTCAAGGATGGTGCGGCACGGCCACCTGCCGCCTCGCCCGGCATGACGATCCGCCTCCGCCATTTGGCGGAAACGGCTCTCGTCCGCGCCGGGTTCAGGAGCGGCGGGTGGCGTGGTCGTCACGGCGTCCGCCGCGCCTCAGGTCGTGGTTCCGTACCGGTCGTACCGTGTGCTCTGCCGAGTGGGACATACGACCAGAATTCCGCGGCGCGCGCCTTCGCACGTCGGCCTGATCGGCAGACTGTTCCGGCCGTTCTCGGCCGGAAGACGGAGAGCCTTCTCCTGCTCACGCCCCGGCCGTCTCTCCCCGCGCCCTACGCGAGTCGGAGCGCCGGCTCCTCCTCAGGGGCGGCGCATCAGTCCTTCGCACCCCTGCCCGCCCTGTGCGCCAGGGCCGCACAGGCGACGGTCGTCACCACCCCGGCAGCCAGGAATCCCCCGTGGGACCGCGCGGACAGCACCGACCACCGCGACTGCGCGGACAGCAACGAGCCGGTGCTCAGCCAGGATCCGACCGAGATCACCGAAAGGGCGGAGCCGATCGAGCCGAACGACAGGGCGCTGCCGACCGAGCCGACGGACAGGACGGACCCGACCGAGCCGATGGAGAGCACCGAGCCCCGCGAGCCGATCGACAGCACGGAGTCCTGGGACCACAGGGACAGCGAGTGAGCGCGTTTGGCCATGCGCCGATCGTAGGACGCGCCGCCCGCGTCTAGGGCGTACGGCGGGCGATCAGCTGCAGGCTCAGGTCCGTGTGGCCGTCCAGGGTCGGCGTCCGGCGCCGCTCCTCGGTCTCGACGGTGAAGCCGTGCCGGCCGAGCAGCGCGTGGAAGCTCTCCGGCGACTGGTGCACGAACACCCCGCCGTCGTCGATCCGGAAGATGCCGTACGCCCCGGTCTCCCGTTCCTGCGCGCGGTACCGGCCCACGCTGCGCTCGTCGGTCTGGAGCGGCACGTCGCTGATGTACAGCACCCCGCCGGGGCGCACGAGCCGCCCGACCTCCGCGACGGCCCGCTCCCGGTCCTCCGCGTCGGGGATGGACGTCAGCACGGCGAACAGCAGCGCCGCGTCGAACGCCCCGTCCGCGAACGGCAGCGGCGGCTCCTCGAAGTGCGTGATGCGCAGCTCCGGATGCTCCTTGCGCCCCCGGTCGACCAGCGCCGCCGAGGGCTCCGCACCCCGCACATCGCGATACCCCCGCTCGGCCAGCTGCGCCAACAGCCGCCCGTAGCCACAGCCGTAGTCCAGGATGCGGTCGTCGGCGGAGAAATACCGGGAGAGCAGCTCCGGGTCGAGCGGGTGGGTAAAGGTGCGCGCGGCCCCGGTGGTTTCCCAGTACTCGCCTGAATCATGGGAGAGCGTCATACCCGCACGCTAACCGGAACGGTGCGCGCATGGTCCGGCTTGACACCATTCGGCGAATCGGGTGAGCGATTCGGCGTCGCCGCGCTTCAACCGGCGCAGCGTGGCCGCGTCTTCACGCACCCATGCGTGCTCCCGGGTGTGCTGGGGCGCGATCCGGCGAGCGGTTTTGAGAGATGCGAAGGCATCATCGGGGCGTCCGGCCCACAGCTGGGCCCGCGCCAGCTCGATGTAGAACCCCGAGCGGCGCTCCTCGGGCAGGTTACTCGGAGGCGCCCACTCGCGGGCCACGTCGAGGGCTCGGCGTGCGTGGTCGTTCCCGAGACCGACGGCCACGCTCACCTCGTGAACGCGTACGGACGTGGGGCCGAACGCGGTTCCCTGGTAGACGGCTTCCGGAACCCGGTCGCCGAGGGCGCGGGCCGTGGTGAGGTGGTCTTCGGCCGCGCTCACGTTCCCGGTCCGGCCCGCGATGACCGCAGCCCGCATGTGCAGCGCGCCCCGGGCGGCGATGGACTCGGCATTGCTCGGGGCGGGGGACGCGTCGATGGCGGTCTCCAGCGCACGGAGGCCCTGGGTGTGGGCCCGGGCCGCAAAGTACGTCTCGGTACGCACGTACGCCACGGTGGCCTCCAGAAGGGAGTCTTCGGCCTGCTGTGCCGCCCAGCGCATCAGGTCGATCAGCCGGGCGGACAGGTCACGGGCACCGTATTTGTAGGCGACCGCGTCGGCGGTGCGATAGGCGCCGACGAGCAGACCCGCGGCTTCCCGCCGCCCGCTGCCCGACTCGGTCAGCAGCGCGCGGGAGAGCTCGGCGAGCAGGCACGGGATCTGTCGGGCGATCCGCACGTACTGGGCACGGAGCCGCCAGTCCATCGCTTCGTCGACGGCGGCCCGCAGTTCGCTCAGGGGACGCACGGGGCCGTCGTCGGGCATGTCATAAGTGGCGATGACGGCCGACAGCCGGGGCATGGCCCGGTGCACACGATCGTTCGAGTGCTCACCGGGCGGCAGAAGCTTGGCGGGGTCGATTCCGAGGGCGTCGGCGAGGGCTTCGAGGACGCTGTCGCTCGCACCGCGTTCGTCGCGCTCCAGCTTGCGGACAGTACCGAGTGCGAGGAGGGCCGCGTCGGCGAGCTGCCGTTGGGTGAGGTGGGCGACGCGCCGGTAGTAGGCGATACGCCGGCCCACCCCTCGGTGCGAAGCTGTGGTCATACGGGCTCCGTTCGGGGATTCGAGCGGCCGCCCCGCCCTGCCGTCGCCGGGTCCTACGGTGTCAGAAGAGCGGGCAGTTCGGCCAAGGAATCGATACGCCAGTCCGCGGCGGCGGCTTCGGGGCCATCGGCCCAGAAATGTCCGTACGGGCCGCGCCGCAGGTGCGCGGTGCGAAGTCCGGCGGAAGAGGCGGGTGCGATGTCGTTCTGGGGATGGTCGCCGACATACAGAGTCCGCTCGGGCGCGGTGTTCGTGAGGGTGATGACGCGGGCGAAGAATTCCGGATCGGGCTTCGCCACGCCCCACTCCGCAGAGGTGGCAATCACGTCGGCCGGTAGACCGAGGGAACGCAGCAGTTCACCGGCGCGTACGCTCTGGTTTCCGGCGACGACGACACGCAGGCCCGCCTCCCGGAGGGCCGAGAGGGCGGGCCTCACATCGGGATAGAGGTCACTGTCGTCGAGCCGTTCACCGTGGCCCGCCGCTTCGCGGGCCCGGTGCTCGGCGTCGATGCTGATGCCGGGGCGAGCGAGGCGGATCGCGTCGGCGTTGTCGCGTCCCTGGGCGACGACGGCCCCGACCAGTGCGGAGAGCGTATGGCGTGGGACACCGAGCCAGTCGGCCCAGGAATTCCAGCCACGATCATCCTTGATGAGGGTTTCACCGACGTCGAATGCCACTGCCTCGATCATGCGGATGAGCCTACGGACTCCCCCGTATGGCGGACAGGCGGTCGCGCCCGGCCGACGGTCCGCCGGGGAATGGTCGTACACCGGTCACCAGCGCCGTGTCGCCCCTGCTCGCCGGAGCCGCCCGTGCACGTGGTGCACCGCTTCGCGTAGCGGGTCGGCGTCGGTGAGGCGTTTCCATGGCTCCCCACCTCTCTCGTCGCCGTCGCTGCCAGGCAGGACCCATGTCCGGTCACCCACGTATCGGCCTGGAGGCGGGGCGAGGAGCGGCCATCCGGCGGCGTGCACCAAGACCCCCTTGACGCCGGCCAGCCGGTACGCGGTGCCGATGGGGAGCAGGATCCACGTGGCCCGCTCCATTCCACTGACGAGATGAGGCCCGACATGCATGGAGAACTCCGCCAGTTCCCTCATGGCGCTGCGGGCCAGCTCGAAGTCCACCTCGACGAGGTCCCATACGCGGCCCGTGTGCAGAGGCACCAGTTCACCCAGACGCCAGGTGGCCAGGGCGGCCGACGGAGAGCGGGCCGCTCTGGACATCCAGTCCGTGACGGCGCTCCTCGCCGTGTGATCTGGCTGGGGCGAGCCGCCGCCCGGCGTGGGGTTCTGTGGTGCTGCTGAGGTCATGACTGTTTCCACCTGCCGTCGCCTGTCGTGGACAGACAGATGGTGATCCCCCGCGAACCGCACAAGTACCCCGGCCAGGGGCACTGCCCCCGTTCCCGGCGAGGGCACCGGTGGCCAAACCCCGCGTACTGCCCATGGACGGGCAGAACGGCACCCCGCATAGTGGGTGGATGGAGAGCTTGGCACGTGCCCACTTCTCACCCGAGACGACCTATCTCAACACCGCGTCCACCGGTCTCGTCCCCGCCCGCGCCGTCACCGCCATGACCTCGGCCGTCGAGGCCGCCGCCATCGGGCGGCCCGTCGTGGGGGAGGGGTTCGCGGCGGTGGAGGACGCCCGGGGGTCCTTCGCCCGGCTCGTCGGGGTGCCCGCCCGGCAGGTCGCGGCCGGCGGGTCGGCCGCCGTCTATTGCGGATTGATCGCCCAGTCCCTGCCGGCCGGAGCCGAAGTGCTCGTCGCCGAAGGCGACTTCGCTTCGCTCGTCAACCCCTTCCACGTCCGCCGCGACCTTCACCTGCGCACCGCGCCGCTGGAGAAGCTCGCCACGGAGGTCCGGCCCGATACGGCGCTCGTCGCCGTCAGCGCGGTCCAGTCGGCGGACGGGCGGATCGCCGACCTCGACGGGATCGGCGCGGCCGCCCGGGCGCACGGCGCCCGTACGCTGATCGACGTCAGCCAGGCACTCGGCTGGCTGCCGTACGACGCGGGCGCGCACGACTTCACCGTCGGGGTCGGCTTCAAGTGGCTGCTGTGCCCGCGCGGCGTCGCCTTCCTCGCCGTGCCCGAGGACCTCGGCGGGCTCACGCCCGTCTTCGCCGGGTGGGTCGCGGGGGAGGAGCCCTGGAACAGCTGTTACGGGCCGGTGGAGCGGCTGGCCGAGTCCGCGCGGCGGTTCGACGAGAGTCCCAGCCTCTTCTCCTATGTCGCCGCCCGTGACAGCCTCGCGCTCATCGAGGAGTTCGGCGTCGAGCGGATCCACGGACACAGCCGCGCCCTCGCCGACCGCTTCCGCGCCGGGCTCGACGCGCTCGGCCGCCGGGCCGTGCCCGCCGACGGCTCCGCGATCGTCGCCGTCCCCGGGCTCGGACACGCCGCCGAGCGGCTCACCGACGAGGGCATGCCGGTCAGCGACCGGGCCGGGAACCTCCGCGCGGCGTTCCACCTCTACAACACCTCCGCGGACGTCGACCGGCTGCTGGAGGCGCTCGCCCGCCGCTGAGCGCGCGACGGGTACGGCCCGTGCGCCCACCGCGCACGGGCCGTACCCGTCGGTCCGGCGATACCGGCCGTACCGATGACGTCCGCTCAGCGCACCGGCGTGAAGTCCCGCGCCCCGATGAAAGCGGGCCGGGGCGCCGGCGCCGCGAAGGGCGGGCCCGCCACGTTCTCCACGCTGTTGAAGACGATGAAGACGTTGCTGCGCGGGAAGGGCGTGATGTTGTCGCCGGACCCGTGCATGCAGTTGCAGTCGAACCACGTCGCCGTGCCGGCCGGGCCCGTGAACAGCTTGATGCCGTGCTGCGCGGCGAGGTCCGTCAGGGCCTCGTCGGACGGCGTGCCCGCCTCCTGCATCCGCAGCGACCGCTTGTAGTTGTCCTCGGGCGTCTCGCCCGCGCAGCCGAGGAACGTCCGGTGCGAACCGGGCATGATCATCAGCCCGCCGTTGGTGTCGTGGTTCTCGGTGAGCGCGATCGACACCGACACCGTCCGCATGCCCGGCAGCCCGTCCTCGGCGTGCCAGGTCTCGAAGTCCGAGTGCCAGTAGAAACCGGAGGCACCGAAGCCGGGCTTGACGTTGATCCGCGACTGGTGGACGTAGACGTCCGAGCCGAGGATCTGGCGGGCTCTGCCCACCACCCGGGGGTCGCGCACCAGATTCGCGAAGACCTCACTGATCCGGTGGACCTCGAAGACCGACCGGATCTCCTGCGACTTCGGTTCGACGACGGCCCGCTCGTCGGCCCGTACCGCCGGGTCGGCGATCAGCCGGTCGAGCTCGGTGCGCAGGACCGCCACCTCGTCCGGGTCGACGAGCCCGTCCACCGTCAGGAAGCCGTCGCGGTCGTAGTCGCGCAGCTCGGCGGGCTCGAACGGGCCGGGGGTGCCGGGCGCGGACCACACCACCGGGTCGAGGCGCGGGACCGACACCTCGTGGGTGCCGCGGGTGGGGTACCGGTCGATGACCGTGGCCATGGTCAGCCCTCCTCCGTCAGCAGCGGGTAGACGCCGTTCTCGTCGTGGTCCTCCCGCCCGGTGACCGGCGGGTTGAAGACGCACACGCAGCGGAAGTCGGTCTTCGGGCGCATGGTGTGCCGCTCGTGGCCGTCGAGCAGATACATCGTGCCCGGCGTGATCCAGTGCTTCTCACCCGTCTCGTCGTTGGTGAGTTCGGCCTCGCCCTCCACACAGAGCACCGCCTCGATGTGGTTGGCGTACCACATCGACGTCTCGGTGCCCGCGTAGAGCGTGGTCTCGTGCAGGGAGAAGCCCACCCGCTCCTTGGCGAGGACGATGCGCTTGCTCTCCCAGGTGCCGGACGCGGCCTTGACGTGCCGGTCGGTGCCCTCGATGTCCTTGAAGGATCGGACGATCACGGTGGTGGTGCCTTTCTCTCGGGTACGTCGGGTCTCTCAGGTACGGGGAAGGGGCGTCAGGCCGTCTCGCGGACCGCCCGGGCGAGGACGCGCAGCCCCTCGTCCAGCTCGTCGGGCGAGACGGTCAGGGCGGGGAGGAGCTTGACGACCTCATTGCGGGGGCCGGACGTCTCGATGAGCAGCCCGAGTTCGAAGGCGCGGGCCGCGACGGCCGAGGCGCGGTCCGGGTCGCCGAACTCCAGGCCCCAGACCAGACCGCGGCCGCGGTGGCTGGTCTCCAGGCCGGGGTTTTCGGCGCGGATCGCGATCAGCGCCTGCTCGATCTGCTCGCCTCGGACGAGGGTCTGCTTCTCCAGCTGCCCGTCGGCCCAGTAGGTGTCCAGGGCCGCGGCGGCGGTGACGAAGGCGGGGTTGTTGCCGCGGAAGGTGCCGTTGTGCTCGCCCGGCTCCCACACGTCCAGCTCCGGGCGGAAGAGGGTGAGCGACATCGGCAGCCCGTAGCCGCCGATGGACTTCGACAGGGTCACGATGTCCGGGGTGATGCCCGCCTCCTCGAAGGAGAAGAAGGCACCGGTGCGGCCGCAGCCCATCTGGATGTCGTCGACGATCAACAGCATGTCGCGCCGCTTGCACAGGTCGGCCAGGGCGCGCAGCCATTCCGCGCGGGCCACATTGATGCCGCCCTCGCCCTGCACCGTCTCGACGATCACGGCGGCGGGGGTGTTCAGGCCCGACCCCTGGTCCTCCAGCAGGCGCTCGAACCACAGGAAGTCCGGGACCTGGCCGTCGAGGTAGTTGTCGAACGGCATCGGCGTGCCGTGCACCAGCGGGATGCCCGCCCCCGCCCGCTTGAAGGCGTTGCCGGTCACCGCCAGTGAACCGAGGGACATGCCGTGGAAGGCGTTGGTGAAGGACACGATCGCCTCGCGCCCCTTGACCTTCCGCGCCAGCTTCAGCGCCGCCTCCACGGCGTTGGTGCCCGTCGGCCCGGGGAACATCACCTTGTACGGCAGGTCACGCGGGCGCAGGATGTTGTCCTGGAAGGACTCCAGGAAGGCACGTTTCGCCGTCGTGCCCATGTCGAGGCCGTGCGTGATGCCGTCCCGTTCCAGGTAGTCGATCAACGCCCGTTTCAGGACGGGGTTGTTGTGCCCGTAGTTCAGTGCCCCGGCGCCGGCGAAGAAGTCCAGGTACCGGTGGCCGTCCTCGTCGAAGAGGTAACTGCCCTGGGCGCGGTCGAAGACCGCGGGCCAACTGCGGCAATAGCTGCGGACCTCCGACTCCAGGGTCTCGAAGACACTGAGTGCGGGCGGGGTGATGGTCACGGCGTACTCCAAGCGGTGTGAGGGGATGTGCGGGCGGGGCTGTCAGGCCGCGAGCGGGCCGGCGAGCGGGCCGATGCGGTGCAGCACCTCGGGCTCGTGCCCGCTGCCCGGGAAGAGGCGGTCGTCGAAGAGGACCTCGCGCTCGACACCCGTGCGGTGGCGCTCGGCGAACGAACCGAACAGCCGGTTCGAGGCGGTGTTGCCGGGCGTGATCGTGGTCTCGACGGCACGCACGTCCCGTTGTGCCGAGACGCGTGCGACGAGGCCGTCCAGCAGCGCGGCGGCCAGCCCCCGGCCCCGGTGCGGCCGGTCCACCGCCACCTGCCAGACCACGAGGGTGTGCGGGCGGTCGGGGCGCAGATAGCCGGTGATGAAGCCGACCGGCTCCCCGTCCCCGTCGCGCGCCACGACGGAGGTGGCGGCGAAGTCGCGGCACCACAGCAGATAGCTGTACGAGGAGTTGAGGTCCAGGGCCTCGGAGTCGCGGGCGATGCGCCAGATCGCTGCTCCGTCCTCGACGCGCGGTGCGTCGAGAACCAGGCCCTCCGGCATTTCCCGGAATTCGCCGGGGCCACGTACGAGGTCTGTTTGTGCGGCTGCATGTGCGGCGGTCATGGGGATCGAATTTACCCAGGTAAATCGAAAAATGCATCGGCGGACGGGGTTACCCGAAAGGGGGTCCCCGTGTTATCGCGCGGGGCGCAGGCGCGCGCGATGCACCCCGACAGTGGGGTGATTTGGTCGGTAGTATCCGGATAAGGCGGGCAGATTGTGGGGTCTGTCACAACGGCTCGGGGCATGTCGGGGTGCTCTCCCATTCACGTTGGGGAAGCAATAAAATCCCTGCGTTTAGGGTCGTGGAAAGCGGGCATGAGAATGGCGGGAAGGTGTCGCAAAGGGAATTCGGGAAAAGTGCCCGAGAATTCGGAAAGCATGATGGCGGCCGCCGGGGGCGAAGTGCGGCGCGGCGTCGGCGCACGGGCGCCGGCCGGCCCGCGGGGCCCTTTCGCGCCGGGGTGGGGCCGGGCTCGTACCGCGCGGCCCCCGGCTCGTACAGTGCCCTCCATGAGCGACGGCGATGTGCTGCACATCAAGGGGCGGGTGCTGGTCGGAGCGGACCCGGACAGCGGGGTGCGCGACGAGCTGTGGGTGGTCGGCGGGAGGATCACCTTCGACCGGCCGGCGGGGGCGCGCGACGTCACCACGGTGGAGGGCTGGGCGCTGCCCGGCCTCGTGGACGCGCACTGCCACGTGGGACTCGACGCCCACGGCCCGGTCGACGAATCGACCAGCGAGAAACAGGCGTTGACCGACCGGGACGCGGGCGCGCTGCTGCTGCGCGACGCGGGCTCCCCGTCCGACACCCGCTGGATCGACGACCGCGAGGACCTGCCGCGCATCATCCGCGCGGGCCGCCACATCGCCCGTACGCGCCGCTACATCCGCAACTACGCCCATGAGATCGAGCCCGCGGACCTCGTCGCCTACGTGGCGCGCGAGGCGCGGCGCGGCGACGGCTGGGTCAAGCTCGTCGGCGACTGGATCGACCGCGAGACGGGCGATCTGTCGTCGTGCTGGCCGCGCGGCGAGGTCGAGGCCGCCATCGCCGAGGCGCACCGGCTGGGTGCGCGGGTCACCGCGCACTGCTTCGCCGAGGAGTCGCTCGCCCCGCTGGTGGAGGCGGGCATCGACTGCATCGAGCACGCGACCGGGCTGACGGAGGAGACGATCCCGCTCTTCGCCGAGCGCGGCGTCGCGATCGTGCCGACCTTGGTCAACATCGCGACCTTCCCGCGCCTCGCCGAGGGCGGCGAGCGCAAATTCCCGCGCTGGGCCGACCACATGCGCCGGCTGCACGCGCGCCGCTACGAGACGGTCCGGGCGGCCTACGACGCGGGCATCGAGGTCTACGTCGGTACGGACGCAGGCGGTTCGCTCGCCCACGGTCTGGTGGGGCAGGAGGTCGGCGAGCTGGTCAAGGCGGGCATCCCGGCGTCCGCCGCGCTCTCGGCGGCCTCCTGGGGTGCCCGGGAATGGCTGGGCAGGCCGGGGCTGACGGAAGGCGCGTCGGCGGATCTCGTCGTCTACGGCGCGGACCCGCGCGCGGACGTCCGTGTCCTGGGGACGCCGAGCCGGGTGATTCTGCGGGGGCGCGTGGTCCGGTAGGCCTGTGCAGCTCCGCTGCGCGGCGGTGGCCTCAATCGCCGGACGGGCTTATTCAAGCCCGTCCGGCGATTGAGGACGCGCCCGCAGGGCGCCCGCCGCCGCAGGCGGCAAGACGGCCCGCCGTCGGCAGGACACCCCGCAGGTCGCCCAGAACCGAACGCGAAAGCGAAACGCACTCGTTCGGTTGAACTGGCGTCCGGTGACTGTCCGTTCACCCTTCGGTGCGACAACCATGACGGAGTCGAGGCCGTCGGCGCGCGATGTCCCCCATTGGCGCGCCGACGGCTCCATTCTCCCGTGGGGGTTCCACACACGTGTCCAGCACCACCAGTTCCACCTTCGGCATGCCCGTACGCAGGCTCACCGCCGTAGCCGCGACCATCACCGTCACCGCCCTGGCCGCGGCCCCCGCGTACGCCACCGGTGCCGTCGGCGACCACACCGCTCTCACCCGCACCATCACCGGCGACGGCACGGCCGACGCAGCCGTGCTGCGCACCGCGCTCGACGTCGCCCTGCTCGACAAGACCGTCCACGTGCCGCTCACCGCCTCGCTCAACGAGGTCCGCGCGCCCGGCAACGCCTCGAAGACCGCGCTCGGCGTCACCCTGGCCGGTGTCGAGCAGGGCAGACCCGTCAACCTCCTGCGCGCCGAGGCCGCCACCGCCCGCGCCACCGCCGACGGGCGCGCGGCCCAGGGCTACGCCAACCTCCTCCGTGCCCGGGTGCACGTGCCGGGGCTGCCGCTGCTCTCCCTCGTCGAGGTCCAGCAGGTCACCTCGAAGGCCGTGTGCGAGACGGGGAAGAAGCCGGTCGCCACGTCGAATCTGCTCGGCTCCGTCACGGTCCTCGGCAAGAAGGTCACGGTGAGCACGGCCGGTACGACGAAGGTCACGGTGCCCGGCGTCGGGGAGGTCCGGCTCGATCTGTCCAGGACGGTGACCACCTCCCGTACGGCCGCCGCGACGGCACTCGGCCTGAGGGTCTCCATCAACCCGCTGAAGCTGAACGTCGCCGAGGTCGAGGGACAGGTGACCCTCGCCCGGGCCGGCTGCCGTACGCCCAAGGGCCCCGTGGACCGGTCGACGCCGAGCGGGCCCGCCGCCACCCCGGACCACGGCGGCACGGACACCAGGACACAGACGGGAGCCGACGCCAAGCCCGTCGGGCACAACCTCGCCGAGACCGGCGGCAGCTCCGCCACGCCGTACGTCGCGGGCGCGGCAGGGCTCCTCGTCGTCGCGGGCGGCGGCACGCTGATCGCCACCCGCCGCCGCGCGGCCCGCAGGGAGGGCTGAGCCGCCCCGGCCAGGGAAGGGCGGGCGGGCCGGTCAGAGGTGGGCGGTCAGCAAGTCCCGGAGCTCGGCGTGGGTCATCGGTCCCGCGCCGCGCGCCGCCACCTCGCCTTCCTTGAGGAGGACGACGGACGGGGCCCCGGTGACGCCGTACCGCTTGGTCGCCTCCGGACAGCGGGTGATGTCGATCTTGACGGCCGTCAGGGCGTCCGCGTGCTCCTCGGCGATCAGACCCACGACGAGGTCCATGGCCCGGCATGCCTCGATCGCCTTCGGCCACGTCCCGGAGAAGTAGGCGAGGACCGGGCCGTCGACCGCCCGGAGGACGAAGTCGACCTCCTGGTCCTCCAGTGGCTGATGAACGCGCCTCGGCATCGGAGCTCCTGACCTCGTGATCGGCGTATCTGGGGCACCATCATGCCTGCGGCACGCGGAGCCGATCAGGGAAGGCGGTCCCCGCTCGGCTGGGGCGGGCGCTCGCACGGCGGAGGATCGCCCTCGTACCGGGCGTACTCGGGCGACTTTCGACAACGAGCGGGCGTGCCGGGCGTCCGGAGCCCGCGTAGATCCGCCGGGCAGGCCCTAGCGGTCGGCCAGCGCCGTCGCCAGGGCCTCCGTGAAGCGGTCCGTGGTCGCCCGGTCCCGGACGGCCAGGCGCAGATAGTCCGGGCCCAGCCCGGGGAAGGTGTCGCCCCGTCTGACCGCGAAGCCCAGCCCCCGCAGCCGGGACCGGACCGCCGCCGCGTCCGGCAGCCGGAGCAGCAGGAACGGCCCGGCCGCCGGACCGCACACGGACACCTCCGTGAACTTCGCCAGCCGCCCTTCCAGATAGGCCCGGTCGGTGGCGATCCGGTGCGCCGCGCTGGTGGCCTCGGCGAGTGCCGGGGCAGCGCTGCACACCTCCGCGGCCGCCAGTGCCGGCGTGGACACCGGCCACAGCGGCTGCGCCCGCTCCAGCCGGGCTATGGTGCCGGGCGAGGCCAGCACGTAGCCGATGCGCAGCCCCGCCAGGCCCCAGGTCTTGGTGAGGCTGCGCAGCACGATCAGCCCCGGCAGGTCCGTACGGGACGCCAGGGACTCCTCCTCGCCCGGCACCGCGTCCATGAACGCCTCGTCCACCACCAGCGTCCGCCCCGGGCGGGCGAGCTGGGCCAGGGACTGCGCCGGGTGCAGCACGGACGTGGGGTTGGTGGGATTGCCGACCACCACCAGGTCCGCGTCCCCCGGCACCGCCCGCGGATCCAGCCGGAAACCGTTCTCCGGGTCCAGCAGCACCCGTTCCACCGTGTGCCCGGCGTCGCGCAGCGCGGCCTCCGGCTCGGTGAACTGCGGGTGCACGACCACCGGCCGGCGCACGTCGAGCGCCCGGGCGAGCAGCACGAACGCCTCCGCCGCACCCGCCGTCAGCAGCACCCGCTCCTCCGGCAGCCCGTGCCGCGCGGCCACCGCGCGCCGCGCCGCCCGCCCGTCCGGGTACGCGGCGAGCCCGTCCAGCGACGCGACCAGACGCTCCCGCAGCCACACCGGGGGAGTGCCGGAACGGACGTTGACCGCCAGGTCCGTCAGTTCCGCCCCGCCGCCCCGCACTTCGGCGTCACCGTGATGACGCAGATCGGGTTCCGTGGATGTGTGCATGGCCTTGGGCCACCTTTTCGCCTGGTGCGGATCGGTACGGGGGAGACGCGAGGGGCTCCGGCCGGTACTGGCTGGTACGGGCAGGACCGTCCAACGTTACTGACGACGGCCGAAGGCCCGTCAACCGGGTCCGTCCAACAGCGAGGACGACGGGGAGGACGGCGAGGGCGACGGCAGAGGCCCCGGGCCCGCGACCGCGCACGTGACCCGCGCCGACTTCCGCTTGCCCACGACCAGCACCCCGCCCGGTCCGGCGGCCAGCAGCGCGGCGGCCTCGGCCACCGCCGGCGTCCCCACGGCGGCGAGCACGGCCGCCGACGGCCGGGGCACCGGCACAGCGGCCAACTCCCCCGCCCCGTACGCCAGCAGCGGCACCCCCAGCCGCTCCGCCGCCGCCACCAGCCCCGGCTCGCCGGCCTTCGCGTCCGCCGTCGCCAGCGCGACGACCTCTCCCGGGACCCGCTCCGCCTCCGCCAGCGTGCGCACGATCAGCGACAGCACCTCCTCGGCACCCGCACCACGGCGTGCCCCCACCCCCACGGACAAGCGCCCGGCGCGGCCCTCCCGAGCCGGCGTCACGGGCGTGGCAGGCCTGCCACGAACCGCTCCGCCGTACCGGGCGCGCCCGCCCAGTGCACATGCAGATACGACGCGTGGACCCCGCCCGACGCGAAGCCCTCGACGCGGCGCTCCGGGGCGGTGAACCCCCACGCGGGCGTGTCGCCCGCACCCGGCTCGATCACCGTGCGGTGGAACTCGTGACCGCGCACCCGCGTCCCCGCAGCGGCCAGCGGATTGTCCGCGATCGCCACGGCCTCGCGATAACCGAGGGTCAGGCGCTCCGACATCCGCGCCTCGGCCGGCAGCACCCCGCACATCGGCTTCCCGTCGAGGGACCGGGAGAGATACAGCAGTCCCGCGCACTCGGCGGCCACCGGCGCCCCGCTCGCCGCCAGGTCGGCCACGGCCTTGCGCAGCGGCTCGTTCGCGGACAGCTCCGGGGCGTACATCTCGGGGAAGCCGCCGCCGATGACGAGGCCGGCGGTGCCGGGGGGCAGCTTCTCGTCCCGGAGCGGGTCGAAGGTCACGACGTCCGCGCCCGCGGCGGTGAGCAGCTCCGTGTGTTCCGCGTACGAGAAGGTGAACGCGGCCCCGCCCGCCACGGCGACGACGGGGCGCGGGCCGCTCGGCTGCCCGCCGTCGGGCGGGCACGACGCCGTCGGGTCCCAGGCCTGCGCCGTCAGCGCGGGCGCGCTGCGCGCCAGCGCCAACAGGGCTTCCAGGTCGCAGCCCTCGCGGACCCGGTCCGCCTGGGCGGCCACCGCGTCGAGGGCCTCGGTGCTGCGCTCGGCGACCGGCACCAGGCCCAGGTGGCGGCTCGGCGTGTGCACGGCCGGGGCGCGCCGCAGCGCGCCCAGCACCGGGACGCCGGACTCGTCCAGCGCCTCCCGCAACAACCGCTCGTGGCGGTCCGAGCCGACCTTGTTGAGGATCACGCCCGCGACCCGCACCTCCGGGTCCCAGGACGCGAAGCCGTGCACCAGCGCCGCCACCGAACGCGACTGCGACGACGCGTCGACGACCAGCACCACCGGCGCCCGCAGCAGCTTCGCCACATGGGCCGTCGACGCCAGCTCGCCCTGGCCGCTGGCACCGTCGAACAGGCCCATCACGCCCTCGACCACCGCGAGATCGCAGCCCGCCGCCCCGTGCAGGAACAGCGGCTCCACCTGCCGGGGACCGCACATATAGGCGTCCAGATTGCGGCCCGGGCGGCCCGTCGCGAGCGTGTGATAGCCGGGGTCGATGTAGTCCGGGCCGACCTTGTGCGGGGACACCGCCAGCCCGGCGTCCGCGAAGGCCCGCATCAGCCCGGTGGCGACGGTCGTCTTCCCGCTGCCGGAGGCCGGGGCGGCGATGACCAGACGGGGGATGCGCGTACTCACCACTCGATGCCCCGCTGGCCCTTCTGACCGGCGTCCATCGGGTGCTTGACCTTCGACATGTCGGTCACCAGATCCGCGAAGTCCACCAGCGCCTGCGGGGCGTTGCGACCCGTGATCACGACGTGCTGCGTGCCGGGGCGGTCGCGCAGCACCGAGATCACCTCGTCCGTGTCGATCCACCCCCAGTGCATCGGGTACGCGAACTCGTCCAGCACGTACAGCTTGTACTTCTCCGCCGCCAGGTCCCGCTTGACCTGCTCCCAGCCCTCGCGGGCCTTGTCCTCGTTGCTGAGCTCGCCCTCCTTGGCGTCGCGCTGGATCCACGACCAGCCCTCGCCCATCTTGTGCCAGTCGACGCTCCCGCCCTCGCCCGAGGCGCCGAGCACCCGCAGCGCGTTCTCCTCGCCGACCTTCCACTTCGCCGACTTCACGAACTGGAACACCCCGACGGGCCAGCCCTGGTTCCACGCCCGCAGCGCCAGCCCGAACGCGGCCGTCGACTTGCCCTTGCCGATGCCGGTGTGGACGAAGACCAACGGCCGGTTGCGGCGCTGACGTGTGGTGAGCCCGTCGTCGGGTACGACACTCGGCTGTCCCTGTGGCATTACGCGGCCCTCCTGGAGTTCGTGTTCGTTACGGTCCTGACCAGCGCGGAGACGCTGTCCGCGCGCAGCTCGTCGAGGGTCACGACCGGTCCGCGCAGCTCGCGGCCCAGCTCGCCCGCCAGCCCGAGCCGCACCGGCCCCGACTCGCAGTCGACGACCACCGACGCCGTGCCCTCGCCCGCCAGCATCCGTGCCGCCCGCGTCGCCCGGACCAGCGGCTCGGGGCCGCCCGTGGCCCGCCCGTCGGTCACCACGACCAGCAGCGGCCGCCGCGACGGGTCCCGCAGCCGCTCCAGCCGCAGCACCTCGTGCGCCTGGAGCAGCCCGGCCGCCAGCGGGGTGCGGCCACCGGTCGGCAGCTTCTCCAGCCGCGCCGCGCCCGCCTCCACCGACGACGTCGGCGGCAGCGCCACCGCCGCGCCCGACCCCCGGAAGGTGATCATGCCGATCTTGTCGCGGCGCTGGTACGCGTCGAGCAGCAGCGACAGCACCGCGCCCTTGACCGCGCCCATCCGCTTACGGGCCGCCATCGAACCGGAGGCGTCCACGACGAACAGCACGAGATTGCCCTCGCGGCCCTCGCGCACCGCCTCCCGCAGATCGTCCCGGCGCACCACCAGGCCCGGCCCCGAACGGCCGCGCGCCCGCTGATGCGGGGCCGCGGCCTGCACGGTCGCCGCCAGGTGCAGCTTGGACAGGGCGCCCCGCGGGCGGCGCGCCCCCGTGGTCCGGCCGTGCGCGGTGCGCGCCCGGGAGCGGCGCCCGTCGGCGCCCTCGCCGAGCCCGGGCACGTCGAGCTTGCGCGTCCGGAACGGCTCGGCGGCCCCCACGACGGCACTCTCGCCGCCCTCGGCCCGACCGGTCCGGTCGTTCTGGTCGCTGTGACCGGCTGCCGGGTCCGGCTGGGTGCTCGGAGTGCCCTCGGGGGCGGCCGACGGCTCGCCGGGGGAGTCGTCCCGCGTGGGCTCCTCCCGCTGTTCCGGGACGTCCGGTGTGCCCTGCTGCCCGTCCTCGGGACTCTCACCGCCGCCGGGACCGCCGTCCGGGCCGTCGTCGGGGCCGCCGTCCGGGTCCTCCGGCTCGGGCTCCGGCTCGTCCTCCTCGAACTGCCGGAGGATCTCGTCCAGCCGGTCCTCGTCCAGCCCCGGCGCGTCGAAGGGATTGCGCCGGCGCCGGTGCGGCAGCGCCAGCAGCGCTGCCTGCCGGACGTCCTCGGCGGTCACGTCCGTGCGCCCCGCCCAGGCGGCGAGCGCCGTCGCCGTCCGCGCGGTCACGATGTCCGCGCGCATGCCGTCGACCTCGAACCCGGCGCACACCGCGGCGATCCGGCGCAGCGCGCCGTCACCCAGCCGCACGCCCGGCAGCAGCGCGCGGGCGGCGGCGATCCGCTCGCGCAGCGCGTCCTCCTCGGCGGCCCACTTGGCGGCGAACGCCGCCGGGTCCTCGTCGTAGGCGAGCCTGCGGCGCACGACCTCGACCCGCTCGTCGGTCTCCCGCGAGGCCGCGACCTCGACGGTCAGCCCGAAGCGGTCCAGCAACTGCGGCCGCAGCTCGCCCTCCTCGGGGTTCATCGTCCCGACGAGCAGGAAACGGGCCGCGTGACGGACGGAGACACCCTCGCGCTCGACGTAGGAGGAGCCCATGGCGGCGGCGTCCAACAGCAGGTCGACCAGGTGGTCGTGGAGGAGATTGACCTCGTCGACGTACAGCACGCCGCGGTGCGCGTCGGCCAGCAGGCCCGGCTCGAAGGCCTTCACGCCCTCCGACAGGGCCCGTTCGATGTCGAGCGCGCCCACGAGCCGGTCCTCGGAGGCACCGACCGGCAGTTCGACCATCCTGGCGGCGCGCGCGCCACCGGCCGCGCGGTCGCCGTCGGCGTGCGGGCCGTCGGGGCAGGCGGGATCGGGCAGGGCGGGGTCGCAGGAGAAGCGGCAGCCGGTGACGACGTCGACGGCGGGCATCAGCGCCGCGATGCCGCGCACCATCGTGCTCTTGGCGGTCCCCTTCTCGCCCCGGACGAGCACACCGCCGATCGACGGCGAGATCGCGTTGAGCAGCAGACCCAACCGCATGTCGTCCATTCCGACGACCGCGGTGAACGGGTAGGTGGCCGAGGCCATCAGCGGGTACCCCCTTCAAGGGCTTCAAAGGAACGACTCTGGTCGGGCGCCTCGGCGGCGGCGGTCTCCGGCGTGGTGTCCGCCGCGCCGTCCGAGGGTTGTGCGGGGACGGCCGGCTTCCCGTCCGCGGGGGCGTCGGCGGGGTGCGCGGGCGCACCGGGCGGGACGAACGGCAGCCCGGCCGGCACCCCCTGCTCGATCAGCCGCAGCAGCGCGTCCGTGTCCGCGTGCCGCTCGATCAGATCACCGAGCCGGTCCAGCTGTTCCTCGCGCAGGGCCGCGAAACTGGTGTCCGGCGCCGGGACGAAGGACCGGCCCGCCGCGTCCGCCACGCGCCGCAGGAACGCCCGGCGGAAGCCGTCGCTCTCCAGCGAACCGTGCCAGTGCGTACCCCAGACCGAACCCACCCGGCAGCCGTCCAGGCCGCGGCCATGGCCGTCGGAGACGAACGCTTCGTCCCCGCCGGTCACCTCCGCGACGCCGTGGTGGATCTCGTAGCCCTCCACGCGCTCGCCGAGCGCCTCGCCGACCGGGCGCTCCAGCGTCTTCTCCCGGGCGAACCGCACCCGCACCGGCAGCAGCCCGAGGCCCTCGACCGTGCCGGCCCGGGACTCCACGTCGTCCTCGATGCGCTCGCCCAGCAGCTGGTAGCCGCCGCAGATGCCCAGCACCGGCCGCCCCTCGGCGGCGCGCCGCTTCAGCGCGTCCGCGAGCCCGCGCTCCCGCAGCCAGGCCAGGGCCTTCACCGTCCCCCGGGTGCCCGGCACGATGACCAGGTCCGCGTCGGCCAGCTCTTCCGGGCGGTCCACGAAGCGCACGATCACGCCCGGCTCCGCGGCCAGCGCGTCGACGTCCGTGAAGTTCGACATCAGCGGCACCGCGCACACCGCGACGCGCAGCACGTCCGCGCCGTGCGGCGGGGCCACCACCGACTCGCGCACCGCGCCGCGCATCGAGACCCGCAGACCGTCTTCCTCGTCGATGCCGAGGCCGTGCGCGAACGGCAGCACGCCCACGGTCGGCCGGCCGGTGAGGTCCCGCAGCATCTCAAGGCCCGGCTCCAGGAGCGTCACATCGCCCCGGAACTTGTTGACCATGTACCCCGCGATGTGCGCCTGGTCCTCGCGGGACAGCAGCGCCGTCGTACCGAAGAAGGACGCGAAGACCCCGCCCCGGTCGATGTCGCCGACCACGACGACCGGCAGCCGGGCCGCCCGGGCGATGCCCATGTTGACGATGTCCGTGCGGCGCAGATTGATCTCGGCGGGACTGCCGGCGCCCTCACAGATCACCGCGTCGTGCGTACGCCGCAGCTCCTCCAGACACTCCGTCACCGTCCCGAGCAGCGCCTCCCGCCGCCCGCCGTACAGGGAAGCACCCGACGACCCCTCAGGCGCCCCGGGCCCCCCGAAGTACCCGCGCGCGCTGAGTTCGCCCACCGGCTTGCCCAGCAGCACCACCTGGCTGCTGCGGTCACTGCCGGGCTTGAGGAGCACGGGGTTCATCAGGGCGCTGGGCTCGACGCGGGCGGCGGCGGCCTGCATGGCCTGCGCCCGGCCGATCTCGGCGCCCTCGCGCGTCACGAACGAGTTCAGCGACATGTTCTGCGCCTTGAAGGGCGCGACCTTGACGCCCTTGCGGACCAGCCACCGGCAGATCCCGGCCGTGACCACGCTCTTGCCCGCGTCCGAGGTGGTCCCGGCCACCAGCAGGCCCCCGCCCAGCGGGCCCGTGGGCCCGCTCCTGTCCGCTGTCACCGGTTCCTCCTGTGCTGCGTGGGAGCTATGACCCGTTGTGTGATCCGTAGTGCCGTCCGTACCGTCCGTACGGGCCGGGCGGCCGCCGGAAGTCTGCCCAGGGCGCGCCCGGTCGGCGCACCGCTCGTGGAGCGCGTCGCGGCCCGCGCGCCGGTGACGGCGTACCGCCCGGCGATCGCGACCCCGAGGGCCAGCAGCGACACCCGGCGCGAGAGCCGTACCGCGCGCTCGATGTCGGCCGCCCGGACCGGGCGCAGCTCCGCGCCCAGGACGGGACGGTGTTCGACGCGGCCCGCGTAGGCGAGGGTGCCGCCCAGCCGGACGCCGAGCGCACCGGCGAAGGCGGCCTCGACGGGGCCCGCGTTGGGGCTCGGGTGCCGGGCGGCGTCGCGCCGGGCCACCCGCCAGGCGCCGCGCGGGTCGGGGCCGGCCAGGACGGCGAGGGCGGCGGTGAGCCGGGCGCCGGGCCAGCCGACGACGTCGTCGAGACGGGCCGAGGCCCAGCCGAACCGCCGGTAGCGCGCGGACTTGTGGCCGACCATCGCGTCCAGGGTGTTGACCGCGCGGAAGCCGACGAGCCCGGGCACACCGCCCAGGGCGCCCCAGACGAGGGCGCCCACGACGGCGTCGGAGGTGTTCTCGGCGACGGACTCGACGACCGCCCGCGCGATCTGCTGCGCGTCCAGCGACTGCGGGTCACGGCCGCACAGATGCGGCAGCCGCTCCCGGGCGACGTCCAGGTCCCCCGCGGCCAGGGCACCGCCGACGGCCCGGGCCTCCCGGCCCAGGGAGGTGCCGCCGAGCACGGCCCAGGTGGCGGCGGCGGTCAGCGCGATGTGCGCGCGGGGGGAGTTCCGTACGGCACGGGTCAGCAGAGCGGCGCCCGCGGCGCTGCCGCCCGCGCACACCAGGGTGTGCAGGGCGCCGTAGCCGCGGTGGTCACGCCACAGCCGTCGCTCGACGCCTTGCGCGGCGCGCCCGAAGGCGGCCACGGGGTGGCCGCGGCGGGGATCGCCCACGAGGAGGTCGCCGAGGAAGCCGAGCGCGGCACCGGACGCGAAACCGACGTGATCGGCACGCATCGGATCAGACCGCCGTCACGCCTCGGAGGGGTGCACGGAAGACGGAAGGAGGGGGTGTGGGGCGGCAGCCGGGCATCGCGATGTGTCCTCACTCAGGGTCCGCGCCCTGGTTCGACGTGACCGGCGACCAGAGTCTCCTGGCTCCCGGATCGGCGCCGCCCCCGGTCTTCCAGCTCGCGTCGGCGAGCCGTGACCCCTATGGACCCACGGGGTGGGGGAGCGCTCCCCGGTGACAGTGGCGGGACCGCGCCGGACTCGCACCGGCTTCCTCTTGCTGTCGCCGTTTGGCCCCGGAAGTCCACCACGGCCCGGGAACGGCCGTCAACTCACGTTTGACCTGCGGCCATGGCCGCCCCGGGCCGTGGGTGGACCGTCGTCGGCGGACGATCAGGCGACGATGAGGTAGATGCCGTACCCGACAGCCGCCGCGCACAGCGCGAAGCAGGCGTACGCGCCGGTGCGCGCCACCGTGGTCGGCGCCGTGGTGGCCGCCGCCGCGCCGGCGGCGCCGTCCCCCGCGCCCTGGGGCTTGCGGGACGTGCCGACGATGCCGAGGGTGAAGACGCCCACCATCGCGACGGTGACGACGAGGCTGACGCCGAAGACCTGGCCGAGAGATGCCCAGTCGATGTTCATTAGCGTTCTTCCTTAAGGCTGGCTGGTCCGGCGTCAGCCGGTCGCGGCGGCCGGGGTGCGCTCGGGCTCGCGGGGAGCCGAGGCGGCCCGGTCCGGGAGGAGCCCGGCCGGCGGCGGGGCGACGGCCTGGAGGGCGGCGGTGACGACACCGGCGGGCTCGGCGTGCTGGCCGTCGAGCTCGTTGACGTTGTCGTGGGTCACGGGCTTGCGGCGCGAGGCCAGCCAGATCGCGCCACAGGCGGCGACGGCGAGCACGGCGACGGTGGCGACGCCCCAGTCGCCCCGGTCGGCGAGGAGGGCGGCACCGGCGCCGACGAGGCCGGCGGCCGGGAGGGTCAGGCCCCAGGCGGCGATCATGCGGCCGGCGGTGGACCAGCGCACCACGCCGCCCTTGCGGCCCTTGCCCGCACCCATGACGGCGCCGGAGCAGACCTGGGTGGTGGAGAGCGCGAAGCCGATGTGGGAGGAGGCCAGGATGGTGACGGCGGCGCCGGTCTGGGCGGCGAAGCCCTGCGGCGGCTGGATGTCGGCGAGGCCCTTGCCCAGGGTGCGGATGATGCGCCAGCCGCCGAGGTAGGTGCCGAGCGCGATGGCGATGCCGGCGGAGGCGATGACCCACATCGGCGGGTCGGCGTCCGCGCCCAGCGCGCCGCCGGAGATCAGGGCGAGGGTGATGATGCCCATGGTCTTCTGGGCGTCGTTGGTGCCGTGGGCGAGGGAGACCAGGGCGGCCGAGGCGATCTGCCCGGCGCGGTAGCCCTTGGCGCTGGCCTCGGGGTCGGTGTCGCGCGCCAGGCGGTAGGTCAGCCGGGTCGCGAGCACGGTCGCCAGGCCGGCCACGACCGGGGCGACGACGGCGGGGATGAGGACCTTCATGACGACGGCGTCACCGTGGACGGCGTCCGTGCCCACCGAGGCGATGGTCGCGCCGATCAGGCCGCCGAACAGCGCGTGCGAGGAGCTGGAGGGAAGGCCCGCGAGCCAGGTGAGCAGGTTCCAGACGATCGCGCCGACCAGTCCGGCGAAGATGATCTCCGGCCGGATGCCTGATTCGTCGACGATGCCCTTGGAGATCGTCGCCGCGACCTCCACGGACAGGAACGCGCCGACGAGATTCAGCACGGCCGACATGGCCACCGCGGTCTTGGGCTTGAGCGCCCCGGTGGAGATGGTGGTGGCCATGGCGTTGGCCGTGTCGTGGAAGCCGTTCGTGAAGTCGAACACCAAGGCCGTGACGATCACGATCCCGATGAGAAGCGTGATGTTTTCCATTCACCCAGGCAATCAGCTCGATGGTCAGGTACGCGGCGACCGTAGGGACCCTGGGTGAACGGAAGGTGAACTGGAACGGACCGAGCAGTGACGCCAACCGGAGGCGGATAACGATGACAGCGACCGAAGACCGGATAGCCGACCCCGGGGAGATCCCGCGGACATGGGCGGACGTGGTCACCACGGCCCGTCGCACCACCTCGGAGGGGCTGGTGGTGGGCACCTCCGGCAACGTCTCCGCACGGGTCGGCGATGTTGTTCTTGTCACTCCCTCAGGGGTCCCCTACGACCGGCTCGGCCCCGGCGACGCCGTCGGCGTCGACCTCGACGGCCGACAAGTCCTCGGCGAGCTGACCCCCACCAGCGAGCTGCCCATGCACCTCGCCGTCTACCGTGCCACCGACGCCCGGGCGATCGTGCACACCCACGCCGTCCACGCCACCGCCGTCTCCACCCTCGTCGACGAGCTGCCGCTGGTCCACTACATGGCGGCGGCCCTCGGCGGCCCGGTCCGGGTCGCCCCCTACGCCCTCTACGGCACCGAGGAACTGGCCGGCCACCTCCTGGCCGCCCTCGACGGACGCACCGGTGCCCTGCTGCGCAACCACGGCACGGTCACCTACGGCAGCACCCTCGACCAGGCGTACGACCGCACGGCCCAGCTGGAATGGATGTGCCGCCTCTGGCTGACCGCCGCCACCGTTCCCGGCCACACCCCGACGCTGCTGACCGGAGCCCAGGTCGCCGAGGTCGCCGGCAAACTCCGCGGCTACGGACAGCGCTGACCCCCGCCCCGGCGCCCACGGCGGCCCGAAGCCGCCCACTGGCCGGGGGCGCCGGGGCCCCACACACTGGAAGGGATGCGCCCGCGTACAGCGGCGGCCCCTCTCCTGACGGCCGCCACGACCGTACTCGGTGCCGGAGCGGCCGCCCTGGCGGCCGGACGGTACGCGAGCGACGCCGCCCTCAAGCCCGCCCCGGGCCGCCCGCCGCCCGGCGAACCACAGCTGACGGTGCACGCCACCGGGGACGGCACGGTCACCCTCACCCGCAGCCTCGCCAGCGAGCGCCCCGGTACGTACGGACTGGTCGCGCGCGGCCTGCACGCCGTCGTCGGCCCCGTCGTCGGGGAGGAGCACCCCGCCGACTGCGTCGTACGCCGCCTGGAGCGCGTCACCCATGGCATGGTGCTGCCGGGCACGCGCGCGTGGCTCACGCCGCAGGTCTACTCCGGCAACCCGCGCGACGCCCTCGGCCTCGACCACGCCGACGTCGAGGTGCCCGGCGAGCTCGGGCCGCTGCCCGCCTGGTTCGTGCCCGGCCCCCGCGACACCTGGGTGATCACCGTGCACGGCATCGGCACCACCCGCGAGCACCCCATGGTCGTCATGCCCTTCCTGCGCGCCCTGCGGGTCCCCGTCCTGGACGTCGCCTACCGGGGCGACCCCGGCGCCCCCCGCCCGAGGGACGGAATCAGCCGTTTCGGCGCCGCGGAATGGCGTGATCTCGACGCGGCCATCCGCTACGCCCTCCGCTACGGCGCGCGCCGCGTCGTCCTGCACGGCTGGTCCACCGGCGCCACCATGGCCCTGCTCGCCGCCCTGGACTCCGCGCTGTGCCACCGCGTCGTGGGCCTCGTCATGGACTCGCCCGTCCTCGACTGGCCCCTGCTGCTGCGCTCCTTCGCCGCCACCCGGGTCCCCGCCGCGCTGCTCCCGCTCGCCGTACGGGCCGCCGAGGGCCGCACGGGACTGGCCCCGGGCGGACTGATCACCGCCACCGACCCCGCCCGGCTGACCGTCCCGGCCCTGCTCGTGCACGGCCCCGGCGACACCCTGGCGCCCTGGGAGCACTCCCGGGCGCTCATCGCGCGCCGGCCGGAACTGATCCACCCGCACACCGTCCCGCACGCCCCGCACGCCGCGATGTGGAACGCGAACCCCGTGCGCTACGAAGAGGCACTGCGCCGCTTCCTGACCCCCTTGCTCTGACTTGCTCTGCCTTGTTCTGACCGAAAACGAGGGACGGGAGGGCGTCGAGAGGCCCCCGTGACGTCCCCTACGACCGGACGCGAAGATTCCGTACCGCCGGTTACCGGCCCTGAACGGCCGGATAGTTGATCCCGATTGGGTTTTCGGAGCGTCAACGGCAAGACTGCTCCTGTGACGTCCCGTACTCCGCGCGACTCCCGGCTCAGACTGGTCCCCCGACAGCCGATCGCCGCTGCCCGCCGGGCCGTGGCGAATCGCGGCTCCCGACCGGCGCCCCGCCCGCCCGCGGGCACCCCGGCGCCGACGGAACTCGCCCGGCAGGCCAGAGGCGGCCTGACCGGTGCCGTCCGGCTGGCCCGCTGGGTGGCCGCCGAATGCGGCCGCGGCACCTCGCTGCGGCCCGGCGAGGCCGGCGGGCTCTGCGACGACACGGCCGGGCGGGCCGCCGACGCGCTCGGGCTCACCGACCGGCAGGTGCGGGCCGACTGGGACCGGGCCCGCCTCGCCGGGCTCGTCGAGCTCCACGGCGACACCGCCCGCCCCGGCTGGCGGCTGCAGGCCTGGGACCGGGACGACAGCGCCGTGCTGCGCGGCTGGGTCGCCCTCTTCGACGCCTGGTCCCTCGCCCACCCGGAACCCGCCGGGACGGACCCGACCATCGCCGCCGAGGTCGTCGAGGCCGCCCCGCAGCTGCTGTCCGTCATGCACCTCTCGGCGGGCCCGGTCTCCGTCGCGATGCTCCTCGACATCCTCCAGCAGCGCGTCGCCGAGATCCGCGCCGAGCGCTGCGAGGTCCCCTACGGCAACCCCGCCGTGCCCTGGCCGCAGCCCGCACCGCCCGCACCGGGCGAGGGGGACCCGCTGGCCGGGCTGCTCGACTGGGCCCTCGAAGGGCTCGCCTCGGTCGGGGCACTGGTCATGCGGGACGGGCAGGACGCGCCACCCGCGGCCCGCGGCGACACCCGCGAAGCCCTCCTGACCCCCCTCGGCAACTGGGCGGTCTGGGTCAAGCTCGAGCGGATCTGCGTCGCCGCCCAGAGCCCCGCCGGGAACATCGAGCTGTCGGCGGAGGCCATGCTGCGCGGCTGCGCCGACCTCACCCCCGGCCCCGCCCGCGCCGAATACCGGGCCTGGCTCGCCGCGCGGCCCGTGCGCAGCGCCGTCCACGATCTGCTGGAGGCGGCCCGCGGCGACGACGCGCTGGTCCGCGGGCTCGCCTTCGAGGCGCTGCGCGCGGTGGGCGCGCCCGCCGAGCCCGCCGTGCGTGCGGCGGCCCTGGAGCCGTGCGTGCGGCCGTACGCACTGCTGTGGCTCGCCGAGCACGAGGGGCACGACCCGGAGGAAGCGGCCGCCGAGGTCCTCACCCGGGAGGAGGCGACCTGGCTGTGGGTGGACACCGCCGCCGCCGTCGCCGATCACGGCGAGAGCCGGCTGCTCGTGCGCCACCTGGACTCGGCCGTGCAGGGCACCGTGCCGGGCCTCCTGGACGAGATCCGCGCCGTGGGCCACCCCCGCACCGTCCAGGTACTCGTCGCCCTCGCCGCGGCCCACCCGGACCCGGCCCTCGCCAAGGCGGTACGCCGAGCCGCGTTCCAGGTCCACCGGGGCGGGGCGTAGGCCTGTCCGGCGGATCTTCAAACGCCGGACGGGTTTGATGTGGCTGAGCTCAGCCGAATCAAGCCTGTCCGGCGTTTGAGGACGCGCCCGCAGGGCGCCCGCCGCCGCAGGCGGCAGGACGGCCCGCAGGCGGTAGGGCGCCCCCTAGCCACCCGCGCCGAACGGCGCATACGTCCCGAAGCTCCAGACGTTCCCCTCGGCATCCTTGGCCAGATAGTCGGCCAGATAGTCCCGGGACCCGTAGTCCTGGTCCGTGGGCGGCATCAGGATCTCCGCACCGTGCTCGACGGCCCGGCGGTGGTGGGCGTCGGTGTCCTCGACGAGCACATAGACGCCGGTCGGCCCGCCCTCCGCCATCGCCTCGGCGAACACGCCCTTGCGGCCCTTGGAGCCGAGCATCACCATGCCGTTGCCGTAGGTGAGCTCGGCGTGCAGCACGGTGCCGTCCTCGCTCTCGTAGACGGCGGCCGCGGTGAAGCCGAACGCCTCGGTGAGCTGCTTGATCGCCGCCTTCGCGTCCCGGTACAGCAGCGTCGGGTAGAGGGTCGGCGGGCCCGTGGGGGCACTTGCCATGACGATCACTCCTCGGGTGTCGCGGTGACCGGGTGACCGGTCCGCGGTGACCGGGGGCCCGGTCGTCGCGGGGCCGTCCACCCCGAGTATCGATGAATCACCCCATATCCGCCCCTTTCGTCGCCCGCCCGCGGACGGCCCCCGCCCGGGCGCCGTAGAAATCCGGCTTGCGCGACACCGCTAGACTGGTCGTATGGCTTTCCTCCTCGTGCATTAGACGGCGTCATCGCGACCCAGCCCGTCCCCACCGCCGTCCCATCTGCCCTGGAGTAGTCCCCCGTGATCACCGCCTCTGGCATCGAGCTGCGCGCCGGCGCACGCATCCTCATCGAGAACGCCTCGTTCCGCATCGCCAAGGGCGACCGCATCGGCCTCGTCGGCCGCAACGGCGCGGGCAAGACCACCCTCACCAAGTGCCTCGCGGGTGAGGGCGTCCCCGCCGCCGGCACCATCGCCCGTTCCGGCGACGTCGGCTACCTCCCGCAGGACCCCCGCACCGGTGACCTCGACGTCCTCGCCCGCGACCGCATCCTCTCGGCGCGTGAGCTGGACTCGGTCCTGCGCAAGATGCGGGAGAACGAGGAGCGGATGGCGAACGGCAAGGGCGCCACCCGCGACAAGGCGATGAAGAAGTACGAGCGCCTGGAGACGGAGTTCCTGACCAAGGGCGGGTACGCCGCCGAGGCGGAGGCCGCGACCATCGCCGCCGCGCTCGGACTGCCCGACCGGGTGCTCGGCCAGCCGCTGCACACCCTCTCCGGTGGTCAGCGCCGCCGCGTCGAGCTGGCCCGGATCCTCTTCTCGGACGCCGACACCCTGCTCCTCGACGAGCCGACCAACCACCTCGACGCCGACTCCATCGTCTGGCTGCGCGACTACCTCAAGACCTACCGCGGTGGCTTCATCGTCATCTCCCACGACGTCGACCTCGTCGAGACCGTCGTCAACAAGGTCTTCTACCTGGACGCGAACCGCTCGCAGATCGACATCTACAACATGGGCTGGAAGCTCTACCAGCAGCAGCGCGAGGCCGACGAGAAGCGCCGCAAGCGCGAGCGCCAGAACGCCGAGAAGAAGGCCGCGGCCCTCAATTCGCAGGCCGACAAGATGCGCGCCAAGGCCACCAAGACCGTCGCCGCGCAGAACATGGCCCGGCGCGCCGAGCGGCTGCTGTCCGGCCTGGAGGCGGTACGGGTCTCGGACAAGGTCGCCAAGCTGCGCTTCCCCGAGCCCGCGCCCTGCGGCAAGACCCCGCTGATGGCGGAGGGCCTCTCCAAGTCCTACGGCTCGCTGGAGATCTTCACCGACGTCGACCTGGCCATCGACAAGGGCTCCCGCGTCGTCATCCTCGGCCTCAACGGCGCCGGCAAGACCACCCTGCTGCGCCTGCTCGCCCGCGCCGAGAAGCCCGACACCGGGCAGGTCATCGAGGGCCACGGCCTGAAGATGGGCTACTACGCCCAGGAGCACGAGACGCTCGACCCCGAGCGCACGGTCCTGGAGAACATGCGTTCGTCCGCGCCGGACCTGGACCTCGTCGAGGTCCGCAAGACGCTCGGTTCGTTCCTCTTCTCCGGCGACGACGTCGACAAGCCGGCCGGTGTGCTCTCCGGTGGCGAGAAGACCCGTCTCGCGCTGGCAACCCTGGTCGTCTCCTCCGCCAACGTGCTGCTCCTGGACGAGCCCACCAACAACCTCGACCCCGCCAGCCGCGAGGAGATCCTCGGCGCCCTGCGCACCTACAAGGGCGCGGTCATCCTCGTCACCCACGACGAAGGGGCCGTCGAGGCCCTCGAGCCCGAGCGGATCATCCTGCTGCCGGACGGCGTCGAGGACCTGTGGGGCCCGGACTACCGCGACCTGGTCGCGCTGGCCTGATCCACTGCGTATGGATCATTCGGCCGACACGTGATCCTTCATCTGAGTGAGTAGGGCTCGTACCACCATGGCGCCCGGCACTCCGGCGCACGCGCTGCCCCGGGTGTCGGGCGCCGTTCGCGCCGGTGGTGACGAGGCCCCTTCTGACCTGCCTCTTCGCCGCACCACCCGTACGGTCGTACGGGTGCGGATGTTCGGAATCAGCCGCTCCGAGGCCCTTCAGCGCTGGAAATCGCGCAAACCTCCTGCCATCGACCTTGCCGAATGGGTGGCCAGGAGGCCGCCTAGGGGTGATCATGAGAGACAAGAGCGCATCTCCCATGAGGAGGCACGGGTGGCCGAGACTCTGAAGAAGGGCAGCCGGGTAACCGGCGCCGCGCGCGAAAAGCTCGCGGCAGACCTGAAGAAGAAGTACGACTCCGGTGCGAGTATCAGGGCGCTGGCCGAAGAGACCGGTCGCTCCTACGGCTTCGTCCACCGGATGCTCAGCGAATCCGGCGTGATCCTGCGAGGTCGCGGCGGAGCGACGCGCGGCAAGAAGGCCGCCTCGGCCTGACGTCGCGCACCATGGGGCACCGTCGTTGTGGGCAGTGCCACCCGGTCGGTCGAGCAGTCGACCGGGTGGTTACTGTGCAGTCAACTTAACTGTGACTGCGGCTGGTTCGGAGGCCCCCATGACTGCCCCCAAGACTCTGCTCGACCAAGACGGCGTACAGCTCACCGTCGATGACGCGGTAGCCACCGTCACGCTCGCCAACCCCGCCAAGCGCAACGCCCAGTCGCCCGCGCTGTGGCGGGCACTGGCCGAGGCGGGACGGCTGCTGCCGGGCAGCGTGCGGGTCGTGGTCCTCCGCGGTGAGGGCAAGTCCTTCTCCGCGGGCCTCGACCGGCAGGCCTTCACGCCCGAGGGATTCGACGGTGAGCCGTCGTTCCTGGACCTGGCGCGCGGCTCGGACGAGGCGCTGGACGCCGAGATCGCCACCTACCAGGAGGCTTTCACCTGGTGGCGGCGGAACGACATCGTCTCCATCGCGGCCGTGCAGGGCCATGCGATCGGTGCGGGCTTCCAGCTCGCCCTCGCCTGTGACCTGCGGATCTGTGCGGACGACGCGCAGTTCGCGATGCGTGAGACCAGCCTGGGCCTGGTGCCCGACCTCACCGGCACGCACCCGCTGCTGTCGCTGGTCGGCTACGCCCGCGCGCTGGAGATCTGCGCCACGGGCCGCTTCGTGCACGCCGAGGAGGCCGAGCGCACGGGCCTCGCCAACCTGGTCGTCCCGGCCGCCGAACTCGACGCTGCCGCCCAGGACCTGGCCGCGGCCCTCCTCGCCGCCCCGCGTGACGCGGTCGTCGAGACCAAGGCCCTTCTGCGCGACGCCGCCGGCCGCGGCTACGACGACCAGCGCACGGCGGAGCGGGCGGCCCAGGCCCGTCGGCTGCGTGACCTGGCGGGCCTGGGGGAGTAGGGACAGGCGTCAGCGTGCCGTTCCCCCGACCGGGTCGACGGCCGTCACCACGACGGCGACCGTGACCGGGCCCGGGGCGCCGTCGGCCGTCGCCACGGCGACGGCCTCGCGGACCGCCGCGGTGACGTCGAGGGCGCACCTGCCCTCCGTCACCGCGATCTGCACCTGCGTATGACGGCCCGGCTCCTCGTCCGTACGGTCCCGGACCCGCACCGCCTGGGCCGGGCCGCCGAGCACCGGTGCGAGCCGGGCCACGCCCGGCACGGCCCGCACCACCCGGGCGACGGGGCTGTCGGCGTCCGTACCGGGCTCCGCGTCGGCCGGGCGCTCCGGCGCCGCCACGGCCCCGGCGCTCCCGACGGCCTCCGGGCCGTCGAGCAGCGCCGTCGCCCGGAGATCCACCGCGTCGAGGTCCAGCCCGAGCGTCTCCACCCCCGCCGACCACAGGGCACCGCGCAGCCGGCCCGCCACGGCCGGCAGCGGCTCGTCCACCGTGGCCGCGAAGTCCGCCGTCAGGCGCAGCGGCCCCGCCGGGAGGGCGCTCGGCGGGGCCGGGACCGTCGCGGGCACCGCTGTGGCCGGATCGGCGAGCGCGAGCCGGACCGTGCCGAGCCGGACCCCCGGCAGTGCGGCCGAGGCGGCCCGGCGCAGGGCGCCCACCGCCGCGTACTCCGTGATCCAGGCGCCGTCCGCCGCGCCGCCGAGCGGCAGCAGCCTGCCGAGCCCGAGTTGCTGCCGTACCGCCTGTGTCAACCCGTCCGCGGCCACCGTCACTCCCGAAGTCCGTCGTCAGCGGGACCAGCCTGCCGTACGGACGGGCCGGCGGCCGGGTGAGCCACCCGAATGGCGGGCTCGTGCCGCCCGTTCACCTCTTCGCCGGAGCGGTCCCGGCCGACCGCGCTTAGGGTGGCAAGTGGACCGGCGAACGTTTTTCCTTCCCCGCGGGAAAGAGGCGATTGACGATGACCGACACCGCACAGCGCAACCGGCCGGAGGGCTCGGGCGGCCCCGGTGGCTCGGCCAAGGAGCCCAAGGCCGCACCGGCCGACCGCGGCCGGACGACCATCGCCGACGGCGTCGTGGAGAAGATCGCGGGACTCGCGGCCCGTGACGTGGTCGGCGTCCACGCGATGGGCAGCGGCATCTCCCGCACCTTCGGTGCCGTACGCGACCGGGTGCCCGGCGGCGCCAAGTCCGTCAGCCGCGGGGTGAAGGCCGAGGTCGGCGAGGTCCAGACGGCGCTCGATCTGGAGATCGTCGTGGATTACGGCTTCGCCATCGCGGATGTGGCCCGCTCCGTGCGGGAAAACGTCATCGCGGCGGTGGAGCGCATGACCGGCCTGGAGGTCGTCGAGGTCAACATCGCCGTGAGCGATGTCAAGCTGCCGGACGAAGAAGAGGACGAGCCGGAGCCGAGGCTCCAGTAGGGAGCGGACGATGAACATGGCCGTGGTCGGCCTGATCGCCGGCATGGGACTGGGCTTCGCCGGGTACTTCGGCGGTTTCGGTGCGTTTTTGCTGGTGGCGGCCTTGGGCGCCATCGGGTTCGTGGCAGGCCGGTTCCTGGACGGGGATCTGGAGCCGGGCGACCTCTTCCGGACGAGGGACCGTGAGGGACGACGGTAGTGGAGCGTTCGGCGCGGCGAGGGGTGCGGTGAGGACGCGTGGTGGAACCGGCTGAGCGCGGTGCGACCCACATCGCCGACCGGGTGGTCGCGAAGATCGCCTCCCAGGCCGCACGGGAGGCGCTGAGCGCCGAGGCGGCGGACGCCCACGCGCCCCCGCACGCGTCGGTGGTCGTCCGCGACGACTCCGCCCGCGTGCGGGTCTTCGTGGAGCTGGGCTACCCCTCCGACATCGGCGCCCAGTGCGGCGCGGTACGCCGCCGGGTCGTCGAGCGGGTGCGGGGGCTGGTGGGCATGGAGGTCCCGGAGGTGGCGGTCACGGTGGAGCGGCTGCACTCGCCGCAGACGCTGGGCGCGGGCGCGGAGCGGGTCCGATGAGCGGCCCGGAGCCGGGTGGCGGCCCCCCGACGCTGGAGAAGAGCGCCGCCGAGGGCGACGGGGCGGCCGCCGCGCAGGCCCCCGACGACGGTGGCCGCGCCGGGCGCTTCTGGTCGGCGCGCAGACTGCCCGCCGCCCTCGTCGCGCTCGTCGTGGTGGGCGGCGCCGGGGTGCTCCTCTACGACGTGGCGGCGGTCCGGACGGGCCGCCCCGCCATGGGCTGGCGCCGGCGCCTCGCGCGCGAGCTGGCCACCCGCCCCCTCGACGACCCCCGGGTGATCTGGCTCGCGGCCGCCGCCGTGCTGCTCGGTCTGTGGCTGCTCGTCCTCGCCGTGACACCGGGCCTGCGCGGGGTGCTGCCGATGCGGCGCGACACCCCCGACGTACGGGCCGGCATCGACCGGCGGGCGGCCGCGCTGGTGCTCCGCGACCGGGTCATGGAGGTCTCCGGCGTACAGTCCGTACGGGTCGACGTCGGCCGGCACCGGATCAGGACCCGGGCGCTGTCCCACTTCAGGGACCTGGAGGAGGTGCGGGCGGACGTGGACACGGTACTGGCCGACGGGGTACGGGAGTTGGGGCTCGCCCGGCACCCGCGGCTGTCGGTCCGGGTGAGCCGCCCGGTGAAGAAATGAGCGCGCGATGCTGAGGACCGTCAACCGGGTGCTCGTGGGACTGGCGGGCGTGGTGCTGCTGGGGCTCGGCGCCGCCGTGCTGATCGGCGCCCTGGACCTGCAACGGCACGTCACCCTGCCGTCCGCATGGCCCTTCGACGGGCCGCGCGATGTGCTGCTCGCCCGTGCCGACCGCCGAAAGTGGCGGTCGGAGGGCTGGTGGTGGCCGGTGGTCATCGCCGCCCTCGCCCTCGCCGTGCTGCTCGCCCTGTGGTGGCTGCTCGCACAGCCGCGGCGGCGCCGGCTGCGGGAGGTGCTCGTCGACAGCGGTGACGGAGAGGGCGCGCTCGTCCGCGGCCACGCCCTGGAGAGCGTGCTGGCCGCCGAGGCGCAGTCGCTGGACGGGGTCGACCGGGCGCACGTCACCTTGAGCGGGAGCCGTACGGCACCCGAGGCCCGCGTGGGTCTGACCCTGGCACCGCACGCCGCCCCCGCCTCCGCCCTGCACCGGCTGTACACCGAGGCCCTGACCCACGCCCGGGTCTCCGCGGGCCTGGTCCGGCTTCCGGCGGAGGTCCGGCTCCGGGCGGTCCGGCACCGCGCGGAGCGGGTCGGCTGAGGCGAAGGGGACCTCCACCGCCCGAGCCCCGGCTCAGTCGTTACGGATGTCGGGCCGCTCGCACCCCTCCGCGCCGAGGAGCAGCGCGCTCGTCACCAGACCGATGTGACTGAACGCCTGCGGGTAGTTGCCGAGCTGCCGCCGGGCCACGGGGTCGTACTCCTCGGAGAGCAGACCGAGATCGCTGCGCAGGCTCAGCAGCCGTTCGAACAGGCGCCGGGCCTCCTTCCGCCGGCCGGTCAGATACAGGGCGTCGACCAGCCAGAAGGAACAGACGAGGAAGGTCCCCTCATTGCCCGGCAACCCGTCGACGGGCTTGCCGTCGATGGTGTAGCGCCGGACGAGCCCTTCGTGGGTCAGGTCCCGGCGGATCGCGTCGACCGTGCCGACGACGCGGGGATCGTCGGGCGGCAGGAAGCCGACGCGGGGGATGAGGAGGGTGGCCGCGTCGAGCTCGGAGGATCCGTAGGACTGGGTGAAGGTGCCGCGCTCGGGGTCGTAGCCTTTCTCGCAGACCTCGCGGTGGACCTCGTCCCGCATCTGCCGCATCCGGGTGAGGTCGCCCTTGAGCTTCGGGTCGTGCTCCAGGATGCGCACGGCCCGGTCGGCGGCGACCCAGGCCATCACTTTGGAGTGGACGAAGTGCCGGCGCGGGCCGCGCACCTCCCAGATCCCTTCGTCGGGCTCGCGCCAGTGCTTCATGAGGAACTCCATGAACACCCGCAGGACGCTCCACGCGTGCGGCTTGGCGTTGAGCCCGCCCCGGCGGGCGACGTAGAGGGAGTCGATGACCTCGCCGTAGACGTCGAGCTGGAGCTGGTTGACGGCGCTGTTGCCGACCCGTACCGGGGCGGACCGCTCGTAGCCCGACAGCCACGGCAGCTCCGTCTCGGGCAGCCGGCGCTCGCCCGCGACGCCGTACATGATCTGGAGGTCGGCGGGGTCCCCGGCGACCGTGCGCAGCAGCCAGTCGCGCCACGCGGCGGCCTCCTCGAGATAGCCGACCGAGAGCAGCGCGCCGAGGGTGAGGGTGGAGTCGCGCAGCCAGCAGTAGCGGTAGTCCCAGTTGCGGACGCCGCCGATGTCCTCGGGCAGGGAAGTGGTGGGGGCCGCGACGATGCCGCCGGTGGGCCCGTAGGTGAGGGCCTTGAGAGTGATCAGCGAACGCATCACCGCGTCCTGGTACGGGCCCTGGTAGCGGCACCGGCAGGCCCACTCGCGCCAGTCCTCCAGGCTGTGCCGCAGGGACTCGTGCGGGTCGATGAGATCGGGGCGGGCCTCGTGCGAGGGGTGCCAGGTCAGCACGAAGGCGACCGTGTCCCCGGCGTCGACGGTGAACTCGGAACGGGTGCTGAAGCCCTTGCCGAAGGTCCGCACGGGCGGTTCGCTGCGCAGCCACGCCGAGTCGGGCCCGGCGACGGCGACCCGGTGACCGTCGGCCCGGCGGACCCAGGGGACGACATTGCCGTAGTCGAAGCGCAGCCGCAGCACGCCCAGCATGTCGACGGAACCGCTGACGCCCTCGACGATGCGGACGATGTCGGGGGCGCGGTGGCGCTGGGGCATGAAGTCGGTGACCTTGACGGTGCCGGTCTCCGTCTCCCAGACGGTCTCCAGGATCAGGGAGTCCTCGAGATAGGCACGCCGGGTGCACGGCCCGGCGCCCCGGGGGGCCAGCCGCCAGTGGCCGTTCTCCTCGTCGCCCAGGAGCGCGGCGAAGCAGGCGGGCGAGTCGAAGCGGGGCAGGCAGAGCCAGTCGATGGATCCGTCGCGACCGACCAGGGCGGCGGTCTGGAGATCGCCGATGAGCGCGTAGTCCTCGATGAGTGGTGCCACGCGAAGCGTCTTCCCTGATCACGGGGGACCTACTCCGGGGCTACTCCGCGAGGGAGGCGGGATCCGAGAGACAGGCCCTAGGCGACGGCGGCGGCCTCGGCGCTGGGCCCGTCGGCCGCCTTGGCGGCCTCGGCGGCGCGGTCGCGTCGCTCGCGGCGGACGAGGATGAACCAGCCGACGGGCACGAAGCCGGAGAACAGCCACCACTGGACGGCGTAGGCCATGTGCGGGCCGATCTCGCTGTGGTCCGGGGCCGGGACGGGCTTCGGCTGCCCCTTGGCGACGGGCCCCACGAGTTCTACGTAGCCGCCGAGGAACGGCCGGTGCTGCGCCTTGGCCCGCTGCTCGCTGCTGATCAGCATGACCTGGCGGTCCGGCAGGCCCTCGGTGTCCTTGATGCCGCTGCCGGTGTTCTCGTCGGCGCGCAGCCGGCCGACGACCGAGACCTTGCCCTTCGGCGCCGGGGGGATGTGCGGGAGCTTCGTCAGATCGCCGTTGGCGGGGATCCAGCCGCGGTTGACGAGGAGGGCCGGACCGCTGTCCGGCACCAGCGGGGTGAGGACGAAATAGCCCTGGTTGCCGTCGGAGTCGGTACGCAGCCGGACGACGACCTCGCCCTTGGTGTCGTACGTACCGCTCGCGGTGATCCGACGCCAGACGTCGTCGTGCGGCACGGGGCGGCCGGGTGCAGCGAGCCGGGTGACGGGGACGGGGTCGGCGGCGAGGCTCTGGGCGACCTGGTCGTTCCGGGCGACCCGGTGCTCATGGCGGTGGTACTGCCAGAAGCCCAGCTTGATCATCACCGGGATCAGGGCGAGCCCCACGAGCGTGAGGATCACCCATTGCCGGGACAACAGGAAGCGATACACACATTTGACGGTACCTGGCGTGGTTCGCCCCCCGGTCATCGGGTGCCGCCGCCGTGCCGTCCGGCCTCGCGCGCCGTGACCGGGGTCCGCCGTCGCCCGACAGGTGCTAGGAGCCGCCGGACGTACCGGGGGCCGGGGTGACGTGCAACAGCAGCTGCATGAACGCCGCCTCGTCGATCACCGGGGTGCCGAACGAACGGGCCTTGGTGGTCTTCGACGTGGGGGAGTCGGGGTCGTTGGTGACCAGCAGGCTGGTGAGGCGGGAGACGCTCGTGGCGATGTGCAGCCCGGCGTCGATGGCACGGTCCTCCAGCAGCTCGCGGTCGATCGAGGTGTCACCGGAGAACGCCACCCGCATGCCCTGAATGAGCTGTTCGCCCGGTTCGTAACGTCCTGGGTTGGGGTACGGGCACGCGGGCCGCTTACGGCTCGCCCGCCAGGTCGACTGCCGGTAGGACGGCTGATAGCCGACGGTGGCCGGGCGCGCGGGCCCGTCGGACCACTCGGTCAGCGGCTGGCAGGCCAGCAGCGGCAGCCGCAGCCCGGCCTGTGCCGCCAGCCGCAGGCTGGGCCGGAACGCCTCCGCGAGCACCCGCGCGTCGTCCAGCGCGTGGTGCGCGCGCTGCTGCACGACGCCGTAGTGCGCGGCGAGCGACTCCAGCTTGTGGTTGGGCAGCGGCAGCCGCAGCTCCTTGGAGAGCGCGATGGTGCACAGCCGTTGACGCACGGGCGCGGTCGCCCGCGCGCGGGCGAACTCACGGGCGAGCATCGACCAGTCGAAGGCCGCGTTGTGCGCGACGAGGACCCGGCCGTCGAGCCGCGCGGCCAGCTCGCCGGCGATCTCCGGGAAGAGTGGCGCACCGGAGAGGACTTCGGTGGTGAGGCCGTGGATCCACACCGGCCCGGGATCGCGCTCGGGATTGACCAGCGTGTACCACTGGTCCTCGACCTGGCCTCTGGCGTCCAGCTGATAGACGGCGGCCGACACTATCCGGTCGTCCCGGGCGAGCCCGGTGGTCTCCACGTCGACGACCGCGTATCCGTCGGGATACGCGGTCGGCCACGGGGTCGGCGATTCGGCGGCGGCGCGGTCTTCGAGCATGGTCACAGAGAATACGGGCCCGCACTGACAGCGCGGGCCCGGCCCCGGACCCGTAAAGTCCCCGCCGATGTGACGTGTTCCACTCCGTTCGAGGTCGGGTCGGAGCCGGGCCGGGGCCGGCCGGGGCCCGTCCCCTGCGCCTCCGTCACCCGGACGGTGGACTGCCGGCCGCGGCCGACGGCCCGCCGACGCCGGCCCCCGCCGCTCCGCTCCCACCGGTGCCACGCCACGGGATCCTCGGGTAACACTGACCGGTACCCAACGGTAACAACCCCTAGCGGCACGGCCCGTGGCGCGTTTATGGTGCGGCCATGCCGCACCTTCCCGATGTCGTGTTGTGGTCCATACCGGCCTTCGTCCTGCTCACCGCGCTGGAGTTGGTGAGCTATCGGCTGCACCCCGCCGAGGAGAGCGGCGCCGCGGGGTACGCCGCGAAGGACGCGGCGACCAGCATCGGCATGGGGCTCGGCAGCCTGGCCTTCGACGCGCTGTGGAAGATCCCGATCGTCGCCGTCTACGCGGGGATCTATGAACTCACGCCGCTGCGCGTACCCGTGCTGTGGTGGACGCTGCCGCTGATGCTGCTGGCCCAGGACTTCTTCTACTACTGGTCGCACCGCGGGCATCACGTCGTGCGGATCCTGTGGGCCTGCCACGTGGTGCACCACTCCAGCCGGAAGTTCAACTTCACCACCGCGCTGCGCCAGCCGTGGACGTCGCTGACCGTGTGGCCGTTCTACGTGCCGATGATCGCGCTCGGCGTGCACCCGGCGGCGGTGGCGTTCTGCTCGTCGGCGAACCTCGTCTATCAGTTCTGGGTGCACACCGAGCGGGTGGGCAGACTGCCCCGGCCCTTCGAGTACGTCCTGAACACGCCGTCCCACCACCGGGTGCACCACGCCTCCCAGGGCGGCTATCTGGACCGCAACTTCGGCGGCATCCTGATCGTCTGGGACCGCCTCTTCGGCTCCTTCGTGCCGGAAGGGGAACGTCCGGTCTATGGCCTGACAAAGAACATCGACACCTACAACCCCTTGCGCGTCGCCACGCACGAGTACGCCGCCATCGCCCGCGATCTGCGGGCGGCACAGGGCTGGCGTGAGCGGGCCGGGCGGGTGTTCCGGGGGCCGGGATGGCAGCCGGCCCGGCTGTCGCCCACCAAGGACGAGGCCCCCACCGGGGATGTGCCGCCCACCGGGGACGTGCCGCCCGGCGGCGCCCAGGCGCCCGGGTCCCGGGCCGCCGCCCCCGAGCGCGTCGCGTGAGACGGCTCCGCACGCCCCGCGCACTGCTGATCGCCTTCGCCGCCGTCGCCGTCGTCCACCTGTGCGCGCTCGCGGCCGGCGTCCCTGCCGTCGCGCAGGTCACCAAGCCCGTGCTGATGCCGCTGCTCGCCGCCCGTGTCGTCGCCCTCGGCGGACCCCGGCTGCTCGTCGCCGCGCTGCTGTTCGGGTGCGGCGGCGACACGCTGCTGCAAGTCGGCGGCGACACCGTCTTCCTGCTGGGCATGGGCTCCTTCGCGGCCGGGCACGTCTGCTACCTGGCGCTGTTCGCCCGGCACGGGGCGGCGGGCGGGGTGCGTGCGTACGCTCTGGCGGGTGCGTACGGGGTCGCCTGGCTCGGTGTCGTGCTGGTGCTGTGGCCGGACCTGGAGGCGGGGCTGCGGCTGCCCGTCGCCTGTTACAGCCTGCTGTTGACCGCGATGGCGTGCGGCGCGACCCGCGCGGGGGTGCGGACGGGTGCGGGCGGTGCGCTGTTCCTGCTGTCGGACACGCTCATCGCCGGCGGCATCGCCGAGTGGCCGCAGGCACCCGCCCCCCAGTTCTGGATCATGCTCACCTATCTCGCCGCCCAGTACCTGCTGACGGAAGGGCTGTCGCGGCCCAAATCCCCCCGGCCCGGTCGGGGGCAGAGCCCGGGGGACGGAAGCCGGGGAGACGGAAAGGGCCGGGCCGCGTGGCGCGGCCCGGCCCCTGTCGCTCACCGTCCGGATCAGTCCTGGACCGCGTCCAGGGCGTCGACGATGCCGTAGCCGTAGAAGCTGTTGACGTGCTGGGTGCCGACGCAAGTGGCGTCGATCTTGCCGTCACCGTCGGGGTCGTACGCGGTGGGGCAACCCGGGTTGTCGGCCTGGGCCTTCAGGAGCCACTGGAGCTCCTGCGGGCTCGACTTGGGGTGCGTGCTCTTCAGCAGCGCCGCGACACCGGCCACGTGCGGGGCGGCCATCGAGGTGCCCTGGAGGTAGGCCCAGTCACCGCCGGGCATCGTGGAGAGGATGCGACCGTCCTTCGCGGGCAGTCCGGGCACCTGGTAGCGGTCGCCGCCGGGGGCCGCCACGTCGATCTGGCCCTGGCCGTAGTTGGAGTAGTACGACTTCAGCGACTTGACGCCGGTGGCCGCGACGGTGACGACGCCCGGGAGCTGGGCCGGCACGTCGAGGCACTTGGAGGGGTCTATCTTCCGCGGCAGCGGCTTGGTGTCATTGGGGCTGGTGGTGTCGGTGATCTCCTTGGCCGCCAGGTCGTGCGCGGAGTTGCCCGCCGAGGCGATGTTGATCGTGCCCTTGTCCTGGGCGTACCGCGCGGCCCGGCCGACCGATTCGCGGATCGCCTTCTGGTCCGGGTCGTCGTCGCAGTTGTAGAGCCACGGGTCGACGTAGTAGCTGTTGTTCGTCACGGCTATGCCGTGGTCGGCGGCGAAGACGAACGCGCAGACCACGCTCTCCGCGTAGAACAGCGAGGTCTTGTCCTGGCTGACCTTGATGCCGGAGACCTTCACGCCGGGCGCGACGCCGGCCACGCCGACGCCGTTGCGGGCGGCGGCGATCGAACCGGCCACGTGCGTGCCGTGGTAGTCCTCCGCCGGGTCGAACGGGCGCCAGGCACCGGGACGGGTGTCCGCCTTGCCGGTGACGCAGCTGGCCGACTGGCTCCGGGAGAAGTTCGGCTTCAGGTCCGGGTGGGTGTCGTCCACGCCGGTGTCGATGACGCCGACCGTGACGTTCCTGCTGCCCGGGTTGACCTTCGCGGCCTTGTCGGCCTTGATGGCGGCGAGGTCCCACTGGAGGCCCTCCAGCGGCTCCGCGCCGGCGGTGGCCGAGCGGGCCGCGCTCTGGGCGACGGCCTTCGGCAGCTTCACCTTCTCGGGCTTGCCGACATCGGTGGTGGTGGCGGGGGCGAGCGGCGCCGTGCGGGTGGCGCCCGCGGAGGTCACGCCCGGCACCGCGCGCAGGGTCGCGCCGAACTCGGGGTTCTTGGAGTGGGCGACGATGACGCCGATGCGGTCGTAGGCCGCCACGATGGTGCCACCCGCCTGGGTGACGGCCTTCTTCACCTTCGCGACGGTGCCGCGGGCGGTGTCCGTGTTGACCACGTACGACAACTGCGGGCCGTCCGTGGTGACGGGGGCCTGTACCGCGAACGTGCCCTGAGGGGCCGCGGTGGCCGCGCCGGGCAGAAAACCGAGCGACGCGGTGAGCGCCAGTCCGACGGGGACGGCCAGCAGGGCGTGACGCCGTCTGGAGCGCAGATGAGCCATGGGTTCTCCACATCATCCGTAAAACCACCCGGGTGCAGGCCGCACGCGGACGGGTACATGACGAGTGAAGCTAGCGCCGATCTCCGGCCCCCGGCAATGAATTCCTGGAACTAAGAGCGGGAGACATCGTCATGCCGCCGTAGTGCCGAGCCCGGTGACGTGATGTCAGATGGTGGAGGCGGAACCGGAGCCCGTTCCTCAGGAAAGGCTGCCCGTTCCTTCAAGGAGAGATGCCCGGATCCTCAGGAAGGGATGCCCGGACCGCGCAGCGTGTCGATGCTCAGCGGCGGCAGCGGCACCCGCGGCCCGTACCAGCGGCCGGCCGTCGGGATGGCGGCCGGCCGGCCGGTCCGCACCGCCGCTATCGGCTCCGTCAGCCTGACGATTCCGAACGGGCGCCGGCCGGGCGGCGGCGGGGGAGGGGGCGGCGCAGTGCTCACATCAGGGTCAACGACACGGCGGGCGGCCGGTATTGCCTCACACGGCGGCTGATGTCAAATTCGCCGATCACCCCTCTGTCGCAATACCACGGCACCCCTCTACGATGCGTGATTCGGATCACAAGCTCGGATCACCTTCTGGATCACCGCTGACGGCTCGCGCCTCGCACCCCCTCGTCAGGAGAGACCGTGGACACCGCACCAACCATCACCCAGGAGCCGGACGAACCCGGTTGCGCCGACCGCTTCACCAAGGTCCAGTCGAGCGCCGAATTCGGTGAACTGCGCCGGTCCCACCGGTCCTTCGCCTTCCCCCTCACCGTGGCCTTCGTCGCCTGGTACCTGCTGTACGTCCTGCTCTCCAACTTCGCGGGCGATTTCATGGGCACCACCGTGGTCGGCAATATCAACATCGCCTTCGTCTTCGGGCTGGCCCAGTTCCTCACCACCTTCCTCATCGCCTGGTGGTACTCCCGGCACGCCGCCGCGAAGATCGACCCCAAGGCGGAGGCCCTCAAGGCCGGTCTGGAGGCCTCGAAGTGAGTGCCGTCATGACCGCTGTCAGTAGCGGAATCGGTTCCGCCGCGGGCGCCGACCCCGCAACGGGGCTGTCCCTGGCACAGCCGCTCGCCGCCGCGGCCGCCAGTGACCACCGCACACTGATCATCACGTTGTTCTCCGTCTTCGTCGCCGCGACCCTCGCCATCACCGTCTGGGCGGGCCGGCAGACGAAGGACGCCACCGACTTCTACGCGGGCGGCCGGTCCTTCACGGGCTTCCAGAACGGCCTGGCCATTTCCGGCGACTACATGTCCGCCGCGTCCTTCCTCGGTATCGCCGGCGCCATCGCGCTCTTCGGCTACGACGGCTTCCTGTACTCCATCGGCTTCCTCGTCGCCTGGCTGGTCGCCCTGCTGCTCGTCGCCGAGCCGCTGCGCAACTCCGGCCGCTTCACCATGGCCGACGTGCTCGCCTACCGCCTGCGGCAGCGGCCCGTACGCACCGCCGCCGGCACCTCCACCATCGTCGTCTCGATCTTCTATCTGCTCGCCCAGATGGTCGGCGCGGGAGCGCTCGTCGCGCTGCTGCTCGGCGCCACCGGCGAGGGCTCCAGGCGCTGGATCATCGCCCTGGTCGGCGTGGTGATGGTGCTCTACGTGACCATCGGCGGAATGAAGGGCACGACCTGGGTGCAGATCGTCAAGGCCGTTCTGCTCATCGCGGGCACCTTGCTCATCACCGTCCTCGTGCTCACCAAGTTCAACTGGAACATCTCCACTCTTCTCGGTGAAGCGGCCAAGGAGAGCGGCAAGGGCAGGGCCTTCCTCGAACCCGGTCTCCAGTACGGCAAGGACGGCACCTCCAAGCTCAACTTCATCTCGCTCGGTATCGCGCTCGTCCTCGGCACGGCCGGTCTGCCGCACATCCTGATCCGCTTCTACACCGTGCCGACCGCCAAGGCCGCCCGTAAGTCGGTGAACTGGGCGATCGGCATCATCGGTGCCTTCTATCTGATGACCATCGCCCTCGGCTTCGGGGCCGCCGCCCTGGTCGGCCCCAAGAAGATCATCGCGTCGAACGAGTCCGGCAACACCGCCGCGCCGCTGCTCGCGCAGGAGATCGGCGGCGGCGCCGGCTCCACCGGCGGCGCGATCCTGCTCGCCGTGATCTCGGCCGTGGCCTTCGCGACGATCCTTGCGGTGGTCGCGGGGCTCACCCTCGCCTCCTCGGCGTCCTTCGCCCACGACCTGTGGGCCAATGTCATCCGCAAGGGGAAGACCAGCGAGAAGGAGGAGATCCTCACCGCGAAGTTCGCGGCCGTCGCCATCGGCGCGGTCTCCATCGTGCTCGGCATCTTCGCCCACCGGCTCAACGCGGCCGCCCTGGTCGCCCTCGCCTTCGCGGTCGCGGCCTCCGCCAACCTCCCGACGATCCTCTACAGCCTCTTCTGGAAGCGCTTCACCACCCAGGGTGCCCTCTGGTCGATCTATGGCGGACTGATCTCCTCCGTCACCCTGGTGATCTTCTCCCCGGTCCTCTCCGGCAATGAGAAGGCGCTCTTCCCCGGCATGGACTTCGACTACTTCCCCCTCGCCAACCCGGGCCTGGTCTCCATCCCGCTCGGCTTCCTGCTCGGCTGGCTGGGATCGCTGCTCTCCCGCGAGGCCCCGGACGCGAAGAAGTACGCCGAACTGGAGGTCCGCTCCCTGACCGGCTTCGGAGCGCACTGACCCACCCCGCCACCACGGCCCCTCCCCGGACCCGGTCCGTACGCCCGCGTCAACGAACTGTTGAAGGCCGAGGCCATCGCGTACGCTGCGGAACAATTGAACGAACTACCGTTCCAGTCCCGGGAGGGGCCCTGCCGTGCTCATCGACACCTACGGTCGCGTGGCCACGGACCTGCGCGTCTCCCTGACCGACCGGTGCAATCTGCGCTGCACCTACTGCATGCCCGAAGAGGGACTGCAGTGGCTCGCCAAGCCGGACCTGCTCACCGACGACGAGATCGTCCGCCTCGTCCGCATCGCCGTCACCGACCTCGGCGTCACCGAAGTCCGCTTCACCGGCGGCGAGCCCCTGCTCCGCCCCGGCCTCGTCGGCCTCGTCGAGCGCTGCGCCGCGCTCACCCCCCGCCCCCGGCTGTCCCTCACGACCAACGGCATCGGCCTCGGGCGCACCGCCGCGGCGCTCAAGGCGGCGGGGCTGGACCGCGTCAACGTCTCCCTCGACACGCTGCGCCCCGAGGTTTTCGCGACCCTGACCCGGCGCAAGCGCCACCAGGACGTGCTGGACGGCCTCGCCGCCGCCCACGCCGCCGGGCTCACCCCGGTCAAGGTCAACGCCGTCCTGATGCCCGGCCTCAACGACGACGAGGCGCCCGACCTGCTGGCCTGGGCCGTCGAGCACGACTACGAACTGCGCTTCATCGAGCAGATGCCGCTCGACGCCCAGCACGGCTGGAAGCGCGACGGGATGATCACCGCCCAGTCCATCCTGAGCAGCCTGCGCACCCGTTTCGACCTCACCCCGGAGGCCGAGGACGAGCGCGGCGCCGCGCCCGCCGAGCGCTGGCTCGTCGACGGCGGCCCGGCCCGCGTCGGCGTCATCGCCTCCGTCACCCGCCCGTTCTGCGCGGCCTGCGACCGCACCCGGCTGACCGCAGACGGCCAGATCCGCACCTGCCTGTTCGCACGGGAGGAGTCGGATCTGCGCGGAGCCCTGCGCTCCGGGGCCCCGGACGCGGAGATCGCCCGGCTGTGGCGACTGGCGACCACGACCAAAAAAGCCGGCTCGGGCCTGGACGACCCCGCCTTCCTCCAGCCGCAGCGCCCGATGTCGGCGATCGGGGGGTGAATCCAGCATTTCACCGGGTAATTGCCGGGCCAAAGCCCGGCTTATCGGTGAGTGCGCTTTTATCGGCGAAGCCTAATGGTGAGGGGACGCCTCCCACTCCTCCAGCGTGACCACGTCTTTGAGAAAACCGCGCAGATCCAGAAAGTTGGACAGATGTTCGCGGTGTTCGTCGCAGGCGAGCCAGGTCTTGCGTCGCTCGGGGGTGTGCAGCTTGGGGTTGTTCCACGCCAGCACCCACACCGCTGCGGCACGGCAGCCCTTGGCGGAGCAGATCACGGCAGTATCAGGGGAGTTCACCCCCCAGACTGTAATCAAGCCCGGCCGGACATGGCGACGCCGGGCAGCCACGGGGGGAGCCGCCCGGCGTCGGTCTGTCGCTCCGACGGGGGATGCGGAGCGCTTACGAAGTATGTCACGGGGTGCCTGTCATAGGGCACCGAACCACATGATTGATCTGAGCTTTTCTTGAGCTTTGCAGACGACCCGGCGGACTGTTTTTCGGGCCCGCCGTATCAGCCGTGGTCACGGCCTTGATCAGCCCGCCCGGAAGGTTTTGCTTCCGGAGCGGATTCCGCAGGGGGGTGTGTCGGACCTGACATCAGCACCGGGCGGGTCGGCGCCGGAACGAACGTTCCGGGCAGCGAAGGGGCGTTCTCCCGGCCCGCGTTGGCGATCACCACGGCCACATAGGGCAGCACCGCGCCCAGGACCAGCGTTCCGATGGCCACATGGCGCTCGATATTCCACAGCACCACGGTGAGTATCACGGAGAGGGTGCGGATGAGCATCGAGATCACATACCGACGCTGACGGCCCCGCACGTCCTCCGCGAGACCCTGCCGAGCCCCGGTGATCCGGAATACCGCCGTACCACCGTGCTTCCGCATCATGTTCCACCATCCGCCCACTGTGCCGACGGCCCCCGTGTCCAGGACCTCTTCAACGTTACGCCGCGCCCACCCGCGCGACGAGAGCGGGTGCCCGCCCACCGCGCGCCCCGCCCACCACCGTCGCCGCCATACGCCGTACAGGCGGCTCCGACGTGCGCCGTATGGGTGGCGGCCCCAGAATGGCGGAGCACGCCACATCGCGCTTCGAAGGAGGCGACATGAGCTGGTTGTGGGCCATCATCGTCGGTCTGGTCCTGGGCCTGATCGCCAAGGCGATCCTGCCGGGCAAACAGCAGATCCCGCTCTGGCTGACGGTCATCTTCGGCATGATCGGCAGCGTTCTCGGCAACTGGGCGGCCACCGGACTGGGCATCAACGAGACCAAGGGCGTCGACTGGGGCCGGCACCTGCTCCAACTCCTCGGCGCGGTGATCGTCGTCGCGGTCGGCGACCGGTTGTGGGTCGGGATGCGCGGCGGAGGCGGCCGACGGGCCGCCTGAGCGGGCGGGCCCCGAGCGGGTCCAGGCGGGGAAAGCCGAGGGCGGCCGTGCGCCGCACGGCCGCCCACGGCCTGTCTTTACTGATTCGGCTGAGGCCGGCCAAAACCAGCCCGTCCGGCGCTTGAGGACACCGCCGCGCAGCGGAGGTGCACCCCACGATCCGCCGGACAGGCCTAGCGCAGCTCCGCGATCTTCCGCCCGGCCTTGAGGTACACCGTGACCTCCGCACCGGAGGTGCCCAGCTTCGCCAGCGTCTCACCGACCACCTCGCCCAGCGGGCGGATCGCCTCGGCCTCGGCGAGCACGATCGCCTCCTGGCCGGCGGCCGACTCCACGACGAGCCGCAGCCCGTTCTGCTTGGCGACCCGGCGGGCCGCCGAGGCGCTGGGCTGGAACCCCAGCACCTTGCTGAGCACGGTCGTCGCGGCCTCGGCGCCGTGCTCCGCCAGCTCCACCACCGGCAGCGTCCCGACGTCGGTGAAGCTCTTCTTCGAGAACTGCGCGACGAATCCGGCGCGCGCCGACATCGCCGCCTCGACGCCGTACAGCGCCGCCACGACCTCGCCCGCGAGGACCTTCTTGAGGTCCATCGGGTGCAGCGACTTCTCCTCGATCCGGCGGGTGGCCGCCGCGATCTCGGCGTCCGTCCACTCCGTCCAGGCCCGCAGGTACGGCTCCATCAGCCGGTCCGGCACGGACATGATCTTGCCGAAGACATCGTCGGCGGTGGCGCTCAGGCCGACGTAGTTGCCCTTGGACTTGGACATCTTCGCGCCCGTACCGTCCGTGCCCTCGATCAGCGGCATCGTGACGACGAGCTGCGGCTTCTGGCCGCGCAGCTCCATGAGCTTGCGGCCCATCTGCAGATTGAGCAGCTGGTCGGCGCCGCCCAGCTCGACGTCGCAGTCCAGCGCGACCGAGTCGAGGCCCTGCGCGATCGGGTAGAGCAGCTCCGACATGGTCAGGCCGGAGCCGGCGGCCAGCCGGGTGCGGAAGTCCTCGCGCTGCAGCAGCTGCGAGACCGGCACCTGGGCCATCAGCCCGAGCAGCTCGGGGAAGGTGTAGGGCGCCAGCCACTCGCTGTTCTGCCGGAAGCGGACCTTCTCGAAGTCGAAGAACGGCCGCACCTGCTCACGGTAGCCCGCGAGGTTCGCCGCGATGTCGTCGTCGGTCAGCGGCGGACGCTCCGCCGTACGGCCCGTCGGGTCACCGATCTTGGCGGTGAAGTCACCGATGAGCAGCGTGACGTCATGCCCCATGCGCTGGAAGCGGCTGAGGACGATCATCGGCACGGTGTGCCCGAGGTGCACATCGGCGGCCGTCGGGTCGATGCCCAGCTTGACGTGCAGGCCCTTGCCCGCCGCCCGCCGCTCCTCGATGCGCTGGGTCAGCTTCTCCACGCCCGGCAGCACCTCGACGGCACGGGCGGCGATCAGCTCGGCCTGCTCCTGTGCCGACAGATCCGTCAGGTCGAGATAGCGCCGCGAGCCCGTCTCCGTGAGCAGCCGCTGGACGGTCTGGTCGGAGGAGAGGTCCTGCGCGAGGATCTCGCTGGCGCGGGCGACGGATTCGCCGAGGCGTGTCATGACGTTCCTGAGGATCGAGGGGACTGACGGGAAAGAAGGGGTAAGGAAGGAATCGTTGAAGGGACGGGGGCCAGTCTATTCGGGTCCGTCCGGACCGGCCCCGCCCCCTCGCGGTCACACCCCCTGGCTCACGGAGCTCATGTTGAAGTCCGGGATCCGCAGCGCGGGCATCGCCGCCCGGGTGAAGTAGTCGCCCCACTCGCGCGGCAGCGTCGGCTCGGTGCGTCCCGCCTCGGTGGCCCGCCCGAGCAGGCTCACCGGGGACTCGTTGAAGCGGAAGTTGTTGACCTCGGCGGTGACCTCGCCCTTCTCCACCAGATACACCCCGTCCCGGGTCAGCCCGGTCAGCAGCAGGGACGCCGGGTCGACCTCGCGGATGTACCACAGGCAGGTCAGCAGCAGGGCCGGCCCGTCGTGCCCGCTCGCCGCGACCATCTCCTCCAGCGAACGGGTGCCGCCCGCGTCCAGGACCAGGTTGTCGATGAACGGCGTGACCGGCAGATCCGTCAGCCCGGCGCTGTGGCGGGTGGTGAGCAGATGCTCCAGCACCCCGTCCCGGATCCAGTCCGTGGCCTCCAGCGGCAGACCGTTGTCGAAGACCGACGCGTCGTCGCCCGAACTGCTCGCGAGCACGAACGGCGCGCACTCCAGCCCCGGCTCCCGCGGATCGCTGCGCAGCGTCAGGGGCAGGCCCGACAGCTTCTCGCCGACCCGGGTGCCACCGCCGGGCCGGGAGAAGACCGTACGGCCCTCCGCCGCGTCCCGCGCCGCCGCCGACCACTGCTGGTAGACCAGCAGATCGGCGACGGCCGTCGGCGGCAGCAGGGTCTCGTACCGCCCGGCGGGCAGCTCCACCCGCCGCTCGGCCCAGGCGAGCCGCCGCGCCAGCTCGGCGTCCAGCGCCGCCGGGTCCACGTCACGGAAGTCCCGGGTGGCCCGCCCGGCCCAGGCGGAGCGCGACCGGTCCGGGGACTTGGCGTTCACCTCCAGGGTGCCGGTGGGCTGGTCGTGGCGGAGCCGCAGCCCGGCGGACGTGCCCACGTAGCTGGAGACGACCTCGTGGTGGGCGAAGCCGTAGAGCTCGCGGGCCTCGGAGCGGGCACGGGCGAAGGACTCACCGAGCGCCGGGGCGAAGGCGTCGAACACCGCCGAGGAGGTCTCGGCGGGCGCCTCGGTGAAGGCGGGGGAGTGCGGTACGCCGCTGACCAGCGGCTGGGCGTCCTCGGCCGGCCCCGCGTCCCGGGCGGCGGCCTCGGCGGCCCGTACCAGCGGCTCCAGCTCGGCGGCCGTGACGGCCGAACTGGACACGACGCCCGAGGCCGTGCCCTCGGTGCCGTCGACGGTCGCGATCACGGTGACGCTGCGGCCCCGGGTGACGCCGTTGGTGGTGAGCGCGTTGGCCGCCCAGCGGAGATTGGCCGTCGACCGCTCGGACGCGATCACGACGCAGCCGTCGGTGCGGGACAGCTCCAGGGCACGCTCGACGATCTCGTGCGGCTTGTTCTGACGAGGACTCATCGGCGGCCCTCCTGCGGGGCGTTCGCGCCGCGGCCCGGAGGGCGACCCCCGGGCCCCCGGCCGATTCCGTGCTGTCGGCTCATCGACCGGCCTCCTGTGCAGGTCAGGCGGTGTTTCACGGTCTACCCTCGATCCCTGTTCATACGGGTTGAAACCGGACCGTACGGGGTCTGGTGACGCCTTCGTATCGACGTTGGATCAGAGCCTACTGAGCGCAGGGCGTCCTGACCGAGGGACCGAAGCAGCTGACGAGGATCCGTCAGGTGGTGCGGATGTACCGGATGCCGTCGCCGAGGTCCGCGTTGTCGGCCAGGGGGGTCAGACGCAGAGGGGTCCCGGCGGCGGTGATGGTGTGGGGGATGAGGCACAGCGGGTCGTTGTAGCCGATGACGATGGTGCGGTCGGTGCGGTTCTTGACGGAGCGGGCGGTCATGAGGCGCGCGGGCGCGTCCGCTGACGGCTTCACGATGCGGGTGCACTCGACGAGCGCCGACTTGTAGACCGTCTTCTCCCCGCGGAAGCCACGTTCGGACCAGAAGCAGATGTTCCCCGAGGTGCATTCGTCGTGCGCGACCTGGCGGCCGTGTCCGTGTCCGTGTCCGCCCGTGCCGTCGGCGGCGGTGGCGGGTCCGGCGAGTCCGAGCAGACCGGCGGCCGCCAGGACCATGGCCGACGTGGCGATGCGCTGAAGCATGCAGTCTCCCTGAAGTACGGGCCGGGGCTCCCCGGCCGCTGAGTTCGTACGCTTAACCACTGAGATGCATGGCGGTTACGTAGCGCCAGGGCCGGTCAACCGCTGGGATGGCATCTGAGCGAGCGCATTGACGGGAAGACCGGACCGTCACGGTCGCGTCCGCGCCATGGGCGGCACCGCTGCCGCACCGCTGGGACTGCCGGGTGGGGGCAACCGCACCGATGCCCCCACCCCCTCGCGGCTAGCCCTCGTCGCAGATCAACAGGCTCAAGCCACTGTTCTCGATGCTGGCACCGAACGTCAGCCGGGCCTCGTGGCCTTCCGTAAGGTCCATGACTTGCAGGTCGAGGAGCACCATCCTCACCACCTCCCTTCCTGCCGATTCCGAACGGGCCGGACTCGGGATGAAGTCGCCCCGCTTCATGGTGGCAACGGCCCGCGGTCCCCCACAGGCGTGAGCCCCCGGCGGTTGGCGCGCGGCACCGCACCACCGTGCTGTCGTGTCGACCTGGTGCAGACTCCGGCGGTCGGCTGCCCCCCCGAGCGGACGCCCCGTCAGGAGTGGTCGGCCTCGTTCGAGGTGTTCAGGATGTTCACCCCTTGGAAGAGGGCCGAGGGGCACCCGTGGGACACGGCGGCGACCTGCCCGGGCTGGGCCTTTCCGCAGTTGAACGCGCCGCCCAGGGCGTAGGTCTGCGGGCCGCCCACGGCCGCCATCGAGCCCCAGAAGTCCGTCGTGGTCGCCTGGTACGCGACGTCCCGCAGCTGCCCGGCCAGCCGACCGTTCTTGATCCTGAAGAAGCGCTGTCCGGTGAACTGAAAATTGTAGCGCTGCATGTCGATCGACCACGACCGGTCACCGACGACGTAGATCCCGTTCTCGACGCCGGAGATCAGCTCCTGCGTCGACGGGCCGTCCGGCGCGGGCTGCAACGACACGTTCGCCATGCGCTGCACGGGCACGTGTGAGGGCGAGTCGGCGAACGCGCACCCGTTGGAACGCTCGAAACCCGTGAGCTTCGCGATCCGCCGGTCCAGCTGATAGCCCGTGAGGACGCCGTCCTTGACCAGGTCCCAGGACTGCGTGGCCACGCCCTCGTCGTCGTACCCGATGGTCGCGAGGCCGTGCTCGACGGTCCGGTCACCGGTCACGTTCATGATCTTCGAGCCGTACTTGAGCGTGCCCAGCTGGTCGAAGGTCGCGAACGAGGTGCCCGCGTACGCCGCCTCGTAGCCCAGTGCCCGGTCCAGCTCGGTGGCGTGACCGATCGACTCGTGGATCGTCAGCCAGAGATTGGAGGGGTCCACCACCAGGTCGTAGGAGCCGGCCTGCACGCTCGGCGCGCGCATCTTCTCCGCCAGCAGCGACGGCATCTCGGCCAGCTCGGCGTCCCAGTTCCAGCCGGTGCCCGTCAGATACTCCCAGCCCCGGCCCACCGGCGGCGCGATGGTGCGCATCGAGTCGAACTCGCCCGTGGTCGGGTCCACGGCCACCGCCGTCAGCTGCGGGTGCAGCCGCACCCGCTGCTGGGTGGTCGTCGTGCCGGCGGAGTCCGCGTAGAACTTGTTCTCCTGCACGGTCATCAGGGTCGCGTCCGCGTGGGCCACCCCGTCCGCCGCCAGCAGTCGCGCACTCCACTCGGCGAGCAGCCCGCTCTTGTCCGCGTCGGGCACGTCGAAGGGGTTGATCTCGTACGAGGAGACCCAGGTCCGCTCCTCGTGCACCGGCTCGTCCGCCAGCTCCACCCGCTCGTCGGAGCCCGCCGCCGCGATCACCTTCGCCGACAGCTTCGCCATCGCGACGGCCTGGCTCGCCACCCGGGCCGCGGCATCCATCGTCAGATCCACGCCCGACGCGAACCCCCAGGTCCCGCCGTGCACCACCCGTACCGCGTAACCCAGGTCGGTGTCGTCGGACGTACCGGCGGGGCGGGCGTCACGCAGCCGCCAGGAGGCGGTGCGCACCCGCTCGAAGCGGAAGTCCGCGTGCTCGGCGCCCAGCGCGCGGGCGCGCGCGAGCGCCGCGTCGGCCAGGGGGCGCAGGGGCAACGCGAGAAATGATGCGTCGATGGAATGGGGCACAGGGTCCTCCCGATGGTCGTCGACGAGAATCATGCCGTCCGTCGGCGGTCGCGCGCAGCGCGTTGTCGCTGACGCGGGTCGGGGTGGGGGTGCCGGCGCGCACCCGACGACGGCCGCCGCGTCCGCGTGACCGTGTTCCTGTCACCGTGTTCCTGTCACCCGGGTGGCCCGCCTGTGGTCGTCCCCGGCCTGGCGGCGTGGTGGCGTGGAGGAAGGCCGGCGTCGGTCGGTCAGAGATGCGCCGACGCTCCAGGCGTACGTCGACAGGAGTAGTCATGTCGGTCATGTCCTTGCACCGGAGCCGGGTCGTGGCGCTGGGCTGCGCGGTGGCCGTCACGGCCTGCGTCCTGTCCTGGGCCGGCGCGGCGACGGGCCTCACTCCCGGCGTGCTGCCCGCCCCGCAGCTGAAGGTCGGCAAGGCGCAGGCGGATCTGTGCCCGACCGCTGCCGCCGCCAAGGCACTGGCCGATCAGCGGGTGACACTCGGTGCCAGGAGCCCGGCGGTGATGGCCCACGTCAACGGCCGGACGTGCGTGCGCCTGCCGATGACGCGGGGCGAGTTCGCGTTGGACCTCAGCGCGGGATCGGTACCGGCTGACGGCGGCATCACCTTCACGAAGTCCACGGGCCGCAGTCTGACCTTCACGGACGTGGAGTTCGACTTCGGCATGCGCAAGGTCATCGGGAGGGCCACCATCGAGGGTGCTCCGGCCGGCAAGGCTCGTCGGCAGCCGGTCGAACTGCTCACGCTGGAGTTCCAGTTGAACAAGACCAAGATCGACCTCGCCAAGGGCACGGCGGAGGGGGCCGCGGCCCTGGGGCTGGGGCCGGGCGGGGACAGCGCGCTCAAGGAGGCCTTCGGCACCGGCCCGCTGCCTGCCCGGGGCACGGTCTTCGACGCCACCGCCGGTGGTGGCGTGACCCAGGCGGTGCGGGCGTTCTCCCACGCCTTGATGCTGTGACCGGCATGGTTGGCGGTGTCCGGGCTCCGGCAGCCGGGGGCACCCTGGCTGTCGAAGAACGAGTCCCGGACGACATCCGGGTGGAGATCCCGCCGCGGTACTGCCCACTGCCCTGCGCCGTGCACCCGGACGCCGACGGCCTGAACGCCCGGGCGGCGGCCTGGGTGAACGGGTACGGCCTGTGCCGGGACGGGGTGCAGCGGGCGCGGATGACCGGCAACGACTGCGGGGGCTTCTACGGGCGGATCTTGCCCCGGGCGCCGGCCGGTCGGCTTCAGATCGCCGTGGACTGGTGCGTGCTGATGTTCGCCTTCGACGATCTGCATTGCGACGAGGGACCTGCCAGCATGCGCGCCGACGACTTCGCCGACTTCGCCACGCGCCTGCTGCGCGTGCTGGGAGCACCGGGAGCACCGGGAGCACCGGGAACGGCTCCGGACGGAACCGTGGACCCGTTCCTCGCGGCGGCGGGCGACCTGGCGGTGCGTTGCCGTGCGCAGGGCACGCCGGTGCAGGTCAGACGCATGGTCGAGGGGCATCGCGGCTGGTTCCGCGGCGTGCTGTGGGAGTTCGGCTGCCGTCTGCGAGGCCGTACGCCGTGGCTCGACGACTACGCGCGCATGCGGCAGCACACCGCGGCCGGCTCGGCGACTTTCAGCTGGGCGGAGGTCGTCGACGGCGAGGAGATTCCGGAGCGGGAAATGGCGTCGCCGGCGGTGCGGGCGTTGCGGGAGCTGGCCTTCACCACGGCGGCTTTCGACGATGACCTGTTCTCCTACGGCAAGGAGCGGTGGCTGGCCGCACGCAGCGAGCACAGCAACGGGTGCCGGCTGAATCTGGTGGACGTCCTGATCGAGGAGCGGTCCTTGTCCCTGGCGGAGGCGATGGAGGAGGCGGTGGCGCTGAACAACCGCCTCACGGCCCGGTTCGTGCGGCTGCGCGACCAGGTGTCGCCCGGGGCGAGCGAGCCGCTGCGCCGGCATCTGGAGCATCTGTCGGCGCTGATCAGGGGCAATCTGGAGTGGGGCCTGCGCGCGGGGCGCTACACCGACCCCGACGGTCGCCATCCCGGCGCTGTGGTCACCACCGGTTCCCTCACCGAGACGGCCCCGCCGGCCGGGCCGCCGGGGATTCCGTCCGTGTCGTGGTGGTGGGACCGGCTGTAGGGCGTTGCGGGGCAGCCTTCAGCGGCTGCTGCGAGGGGTGAAGATCAGACCGACGCGACCGCGAGGCGGCAGGGCCACGGCCAGCCGGGGGCGGGGATCGCCGGACACGTGCACGTCGTAGCGGCTCAGCACGGTGGCCAGGACGAGCACCGACTCCATGGCGAAGAACGCCTGCCCCACGCACTGGTGGACGCCGTCCCCGAAGGGCAGATAAGCCAGCGGATCCGCTCGCGCACGGCTTGCCTCTCGAACCGGCCGGGATCGAAGCGCTGCGGATCGGGCCAGAACTCGGCCAGCCGGTGCGTGAGGTAAGGAGAGATGACCAGCGTGGTACCGGCCGGCACGGACACCCGGCCCACCATGTCGTTCTCCCTGGCAACCCGGGGGACGGCCCAGGCCATCGAGTACAGCCGCATCACCTCGGCCATCACCTGCTGGGTGAACACCAGCTTCCGTACGTGCTCGGGCCGCGGCGGCCCGCCGGCCAGCACCTCGTCCGCCTCTTGGCGCACCCCGGCCACGACGGCCGGATGCCGGGCCAGCACCGCCCAGGCCCAGGTGAGCGTGAGAGCGCTGGACTCAGAGCCGGCCACGAAGAGCGCCACGATGTCCCGACTGACATGCTCATCACTCAGCGGCCGGCCGTCGGGCCCTCTTCCCCGTAGCAGGCCGCTCATCAGATCCGCGCCGTCACAGTTGCCGCTGCCGTCGTCCTGTCGGCGCGCCTTGTCGATGACAGGCAGAAGCATCCGGTCGATGGTGCGGGTCGCCCGCAGGAACGCCCGGTCCCCGGGCATCGGCACCCGGTCCGGGACGAAGGGCATCGCCATGCGCCACAACAACGAGCCCAGCGCCGTGGCCACTTCCCCGCCCAGCCGGTCGCACTGCGCGGCGCTGACACGGCAACCGAAGAAGACGGGGTTGATGACCCGGTGCACCAGCCGGGTCATCTCCGCCACCGCGTCCACGGGCCGGCTCACCGCCCGGTCGGCGAGCTCCTCCACGGCCTGCTCGACGGAGTCGGCGATCACCTGTCCCGTCCGCTGCAGATATCCGCCCGACATGCCCTGACGAAGAATGTCGCGACTGGCCAGCCACCCCGGCCCCTCCCCGGCGATGCCCCGACCGGTCAGCGGCCCCAGCGCGTCCCACATCGCGGCCCCGCGAACGTAGTTCTCCGCCCTGTCCCGCAACACGTGCCGCACATGATCAGGATGCGTGACCAGCAGCGGCCGAAAAGGCCCCAACCCCAACCGCACCACCGCCCCCTGCGCCTGCCGCCCAACCCCCTCCACCAGCCCCAGTGGGCCCCCTCTCACCAACTGGCTCAGAACACGGTGAAGGGGCACGTCATGGACTCGATCGAGGGTGGGTGGGGGCATCAACGACTGCCTTTCGCCTCCGAACCGGGGCCGGGGGGCGCCCGAAAGGTGATTACTCCGTGCGGCTGGGTCAGATCTCGCCGGATATGAGGCTTTGGCGGAATGCTGCCCACTCGGGGGCGTGGAAGCGGAGGGGGGTTCTGCGGGTGTCCTTGGAGTCGCGTATCGCGACGGTGCCGTTGGCCAGGTCGGCGACTTCGACGCAGTTGTGCTCCGGCCCGCTGGCAGAGGACTTGCGCCATTCGGCATGGGAGAGGTCGCAGGCGTAGAGATCCGACGTGGAGTCATTCACTTTCTGTGCCCTTCTTCCATCTCGGCGATCCGCGCGAGCGAGTCCTCCGCCGACAGGGCAGCGGCACGGATGCGGTCGAACGCCTTGGCGAAGGGAATCGCGTCGTCGCCCTCAACGTACGTCGCGCCGCAGAGGTTCTCCAGTAGCACAACGTCCGGAGTTGGAGCCGGAAAGGCGGCGACAGTGAACCCGCCCGCCATGCCTGGATGAAGGGCAGAGGCCAGCGGTACCAGCTGGAAGGTGACGTTGGGCATGTCTGTGGTGTCGAGCAGCCTGCGGAGTTGTTCCCGCATCGTGGCGGGACGCCGGGCGAAGCGCTGGTGGAGCGCGGCCTCATGAACGACGGCGCAGAGCTCAAGCGGCTTGTCATGGCGGGTGAGTACGGATTGCCGGGCCAGCCGGAGTTCGGCGAGGGCGGCGATCTCGTGCGGGGCGCGGGAGGTGGTCGCGCCGGTCATGGTCTCCCGCGCGTACGCAGCGGTCTGAAGGAGGCCGGGGATGAGCAGGGGTGACCATTCGTAGATCTGCTCGGCATCGGATTCCAGGGAGACGTAGTCGGCGTAGGAGGCCGATACGAGCCCGCTGTAGGTCTGCCACCAGCCCTTCTTGCCGGCGTCCCTGGCCAGGTTCTCGAGAGCGGCCGACATTTCCGGATCGTCGACTCCGTACAGTTTGAGCAATGTGGCGACATCCCCAGGGCGGATGGACTGGGCCGCATTCTCGATCTTCGACATCTTCGGGCCGATCCAGCCCATGGCGCCGGCAGCCTCGTCGAGTGTCAGCCCGGCTGCTTTGCGCAGCCGCTTGAGCGTTCCGCCGAGACGTCGGCGGCGGACGGTGGGGACCACGGGAGAGTTGGGCATACGCCGAGTTTTGCACCGCAACCCCGCGCACAAGTAAGCCTGTTGGGAGGTATTCACTCGTTCGGGCCGAAAGCTTGCTACCTCATACAGAAAGGGTCCACCATCCAACCTGCCGCCACTCATGGTCAGGTTGCGACCGCGTGGCGTCACCGCATCCGACCCACGCGGCTCACGCCGCAGGCAGGAGGCGTCATGCGCGCCACAGTCGATGTCAACGCACTCTCAACCCCCGGTTACTACCGGCGGGCGCGCCCGCGAGGGTTCGCCGTCCATCTCAACGTCACGGAAGAGCATCTTCGCCGCGTACGCGAGTTGACGGTCAGGACCCTGACCAGGTTCGGGGTCGGCGACGAGACCGTGGAAGCGGCCCGGCTCGTCGTCTCGGAGCTCGTGGGGAACGCGGTCCGGGTGTGCGGGGACTTCGTCCCCGTCGTCGTGGAGGTGGACGTCATGCCGCCCGGGGTGGCGGTGAACGTCCATGACCCCGAACCGCTGCGCATGCCCAGCCGCAAGGACGTCGCCCCGGACGACGGTGCGGCCGAGTCCGGGCGCGGGCTGATCCTGCTCGACCTGCTGGCTCCGGAGTGGCGGGTGTTCTGGTCGCCGATCGGCAAAATGATCTGCTGCCGGGTGCCTCGATGCGATCGCGGGCACGGTTGATGCGGGACGCGAGGGCGATCCGCCCGCTGCTCACGGCAACCGCCGCCGTCCTGGGTGTACTCGCGTTCCGGCTGGTACGCACGTCGGACCGACTACTGGCGGCGGCGCGTAGGAGCGACGACCGCCGACGGCGCACCCCCCAGGACCACGCCCCGAGCCCGCCGCGCTCCCACCGGCCACCTGACCTGGTACTCCTGCCCCATTGCTCACCGCGCGACGGATCCTCGCCGGGCTGACGACCGTCGGCGACGGACCTTGGTAGCAAGTTCCCCATCGCGGATCAATGTGGCTTACGACACGTCGACGGGCGAGTCTTATCGGGGGATATGAAGGCTCAAGTCCCCTTCCAAAGTTGTAGACCACATGGTCGGTTTTACTCTACGTTCACTCCTCAAGACCTTTACGTGTCTTCACGTTCGGCTCTGGGGAGGGCTGGGGGGATGTTTCGTCGTGCGCGCATGCGCGCATTCGGTGGCGCCATCGCTTGCGGAGTGGGTTTGGCCCTGACCGTGGGATTGGTGCCGGAAGCAGCAGCGGATCAAGCGTTACCCGGCCCGTCCCGGGCTCACAGGGATGGACCGGACAGCACGCCGAGGGTGTCCTCCGAAGAGGAGGCGCTGGCGCAGGCAAAGCGTTCGGGCAAGAACGTGGAGGTCGCCTCGCAGCGCGGGGAGACCAGGGACGTCATGGCCACGCCCCAGGGGTCGCTGGAGGCGCGGGAGTATTTACGTCCGGTGCGGGCGCGGGTGAATGGCGAGTGGAAGCCGGTGGACACCACACTGGCGAAGAGCCCCGACGGTACGGTCGCGCCGCGTATCACCACCGTAGGGCTGAAGTTCTCCGGCGGTGGCGACGCCGCGCTCGTGGAGCTGGACCGCGCCGGCCGCAAGCTCGCGTTGTCGTGGCCATCCAAGCTTCCGGCCCCGCGACTGGAAGGCGACACCGCCACCTACGCCGATGTCCTGCCGGACGTCGACTTACGGGTGGCCGCCCAGGTGGACGGCTTCACCCAGTTACTGGTGGTGAAGTCGGCCAAGGCGGCGGCGAGCCAGGAACTGGCCCAGCTGCGGCTGAAGATCAACGCGGAGGGCGTCGCGGTCCAGGAGACCGCGCAGGGCGGCCTGACGGCCGTTGACCAGGGCGCGGGTGGCGCGGTGTTCGAGGCGCCGACGCCGATGATGTGGGACTCCAGCCCGGGGCCCGCCCCCGCGAACAAGACGGCTCGTACCGCCGCTGCCGCCCGGAGTGCCGCCGGGCGCGGTGCAGGCGAGGAAGCAGGCCCGGGGGAGTCGGGCAAGCTGGCACCGGTCGGCGTGGACGTGCCCGCCGGCGGGCGGGAGCTGGTGCTGACGCCGGACAAGAAGGTGCTGACGGGGGCGGACACGGTCTACCCGGTGTTCATTGACCCGCAGTGGTACTCGCCCCGGTCCTCGGCATGGACGGTGGCGTCGCGGTACTGGTCGAGTTCACCGCAGTGGAAGTTCAACGGCGAGAGCACTGCCGGCATGGGCTACTGCGACTGGCGCAACTGCAAGCCCGAGGACACCAAGCGCCTCTTCTACCAGATCCCGACCTCGCGGTTCGCGGGCAAGACGATCCTGTCGGCGGAGTTCGTGGTGCCCGAGACCTGGGCGGCCTCGTGCGAGAAGAAGGGCGTTCAGCTGTGGCGGACGAAGGACATCTCGTCCTCCACCACCTGGGACTCGCAGAGCGCCTCCGGGTTCTGGATCAAGAAGCTGGCCGAGTACGACTTCGCGTACGGCTTCGAGGGCTGCGCGAGCGGTGACGGCGAGTTCAAGGTCCTGGACCTGGTCAAGGAAGCGGCGTCGAAGTCATGGTCCTCGCTGACCTTCGGCATGAAGGCCTCGGACGAGGACGACCCGTACGCCTGGAAGCGGTTCTCCGACCGCGCGTATCTGCGGGTGCAGTACAACCAGCCCCCGTCCCAGGTCGCCATGTCGCAGCTGGCGATGGAGTACGGCGGAGCCTGCAAGATCCCGGAGAAGGCGGCCCATGTCCGCAGCCTCGGGCAGGTCTACGCGAACGACGTCAAGGACCCCGACGGTGACGACATCGCCGTGGAATTCCAGGCGGAATGGGACGCGGGCGACGGCAAGGGAACCATCGCCCGCTGGAAACCGGGACTGACGACGTTCAAGAAGTCCGGGTCGGACTTCTCCATGAGCCTGCCCTCCACGATCACGGTCAACACGCCCGTGAACTGGTACGTACGCGCCTACGACCGCCAGGGCTATTCCCCCTGGTCGTACGCGGGATCACCCAGCGGCTGCTACTTCGTCCGCGACCCCAAGACGCTGCCCGCACCCAAGATGACCTCGGCCGACTACCCGGAGTCGAAACCGGGGGCCGCCGAGGACCCGTGGTTCGACGGGGTCGGCAGGTACGGCACGTTCACCGTGGGCCCGGCCACCAAGGACATCACCAAGTACATCTACGGCATCAACGGTGACGCGACGCCGAAGAACACCCTCACCACGTCGGAGGGGGCCGCGCGGGCGATCAAGGCCCTGCCGGGCCGTCCAGGGCTGAACTTCGTGACCGTGCAGTCCCTGGACGCCGCGGGCAACATGAGCGAGCCGTACACCTACCGCTACAAGGTCCGCTCCGGCCAGCCGGAACGTGCGGTGTGGGCGATGGACGACGCCCCTGACGCCACGCAGGCCCAGGGCTCCACCCCTGCCCGTACCGCCGAACTGCACGGCGGCGCGACCACCGGCGCCCAGGGAGTGATGGGCAGCGCGCTCTCCCTGAACGGCACCGACGGGTACGCGGGCACCGACATCCCGGTGGTGGACACCACGGGCGGCTTCACGGTCTCCGCGTGGGCGAAGCTGTCGAAGAAACCCGGCCAGGTCGCGGCCGTCGCCACCCAGCCGGGCAATCACACACCGGGCTTCCAGCTGTACTACTCCGTGGACTACGACCGCTGGGCCTTCAGCCAGATCGCCTCCGACACCGCCGGAGCTCTGCCGGTGCGGGTGATGCAGAAGAAGCCCGGCGGCGCGAAGCCGGGGGAGTGGGCCCACCTGGTCGGCGTCTATGACAGCGGGGACACCGAGCTGCGGTTGTTCGTCAATGGCCAGCTGGAAGCCACCGCCGAGTACAAGACCCCCTGGGACGCCCGCCGAGGACTGCTGATCGGCGCGGCCGCCGCCAACGGCAAGCCGACCGACTTCTTCCCCGGCCAGATCGACGAACTGGAGATCTTCAACAAGCCGGCCTCCACGAACGAAGTGTCCCGCCTCTACGCCAAGGAACACATCCGCGGCCCCGGCCGGCCCGCCCGCGCGATCTTCCCGCTCGACGAGGAGTCCGGCGCCAAGGAGGTCACCGGCCACGCGGACGTGATGCCGGCGGTCTTCCACGGCGGCCCCAAGCCGGGCACGGAAGGCGCCGACGGCAAGGCCCTGTCGCTGGACGGCGTGGACGACTACGCCACGGTGGACGCTCCGCACTTCAACACCATGGGCAGCTTCGCGATCTCGGCCTGGGCCCGGCTGCCGAAGGACAAGCCCACGCACACCTCGGTGATCCTCACCCAGGCCGGAGCCAACGCCAGCGGCGTCGAGCTGTACTACTCACCGACACACGACAGATGGGTGCTCAACCAGCACACCAAGGACACCCCCGACGCCCCCTCCAACAAGGTCGTCCAGAGCACCGGACCCGCCCCGCAAGGAGGCGAGTGGACCCACCTGGCCGGTGTCCGCGACATCGTCGCCGACACCCTGACCCTGTACGTCAACGGCACAGCAGCCGGCACCGTCCCCCTGAGCACCCCCTGGTACGCCGACCGGCAGCTCCAGATCGGCGCGGGAGCGTACGGAGCCAAGCGGGAGAACTTCTTCCCCGGCGAGATCGACGACGTACGGATCTACGACCGCCCCGCCTCCGCGGCCGAGGTTCAGCAGCTCTTCAAACAGCGGGCACTGGTCAAGGGCCGCTGGCAGTTCGATACCGCGCCGGGAACCCCGGCGGTCTCGCCGGACGCCCTGACCGACAAGGGCGCGGTACGCCACGACATGACGCTCGCGGGCAAGGCCACGATCGGCGCCGGGCGCGTCGACCAGGGCAGCCTGAAGCTCAACGGCGTGGACGCGGCCGCCTCGACCAACGGCGTCCCCGTCGACACCAGCGGCAGCTTCACGGTGACCGCCTGGGCACAGCGGGTGGCAGACAAGCCGGGCCGCGCCATGACGGTGATGAGCGCGGAGGGGAAGTACCAGAACGCGTTCACTGTCCGGTATGTGCCCGGCCCCAAGGGGCCGGGCGACGGGAACAGCACCGAGGGCCTCGGTAGCTGGCAGGTGACCATGCCGGGGAAGGACGCGGAGAAGGACGTCACCGTCTCGACGGTGGAAAACCACGCGCCCGACGACGTCGAGGGCTGGAACCATCTGGCACTGGTCTACGACGGGTTCGCCAATGAGCTCCGTCTCTACGTCAACGGTGCGTTGGAAGAGTTCGTGTGTCCTACCGCTGATGGTGTGCAGAACGACGGGTCGGTCTGCACCAACCGTGCCGCTCTGGCCGACAACGCGGTGAGCTTCAACGCCGCCAAGTCTCTCCACGTCGGCCGAGCCATGGTCAAGGGAACGGCCGACGAGTACTGGTCAGGTCAGGTCGACGACGTATGGGCATTTCAAGGAGCCCTGACCGAGGCGCAGGTCAAGGACCTCGCAGCGGGAACGCACGGTCGCCCCACACAGGTGCCCAACGGCTGACCCGCCGGGGCCCGGGGCCAGAAGGCCCCCCGGGCCCCGGCCCTCAAGCCGCAGTCGCAGAACTTTCCGCAGCTCCACACGTGCCGCAAGGCGCGCTGTGACGCATCAGCGAGGGATGACGAGGGATGAACGGCAAGGCCAGAACACGTATGTCGGCGTGGCAGAGACGCGTGGCGCTCACGGTGTCCACGGTCCTGGTGGGCGCCCTCCTGCAAGGCGTGGGATTCCCGGCAGCCGCCGCCGACGGCAGCCTGCCGGGCGCGCCGGGGGCGGGTAAGCCCGTCGAGGGCGGAACAGCCGACGTCAAGCCACGCAAGCTCGACCGGTCGCCCCGGACACCGGAGAAGGCCCCCAAGGCCGATTGGGCCGAGGGCGGACGGGCTGTCGTCGATCTCTCCGGATTGGCGGGGAGAGGCGGGGACAAGAGTGGCCACACGCTCACCGCCGACGGCCTGCCGGTGAGTCTCCTGGCCGCCCCGCCGAGCACCCGCCAGGGCAAGGGATCGAAGGCAGCGCCGGCCGAGGCCGTCCCGACGGGCAAGGCCGAGGTGCGAGTCCTGGACCGTGAGGTCGCTGAGCGCGCCGGAGTGGACGGGCTGCTGTTCACCGTCACGCCCGAAGCTCACAAGGCGGGGACGAGGGGAACGTCTGGTGATGCCGGAGTACGAGTGGACTACTCCAGGTTCGCCCAAGCATTCGGCGGCGGTTATGCCTCCCGGCTCCAGTTGGTTGAACTTCCCGCTTGTGCGCTCACTTCTCCGGGCAAGCCAGCATGCCGTAGGGGCAAGCCTGTGGGCGCGAAGAACGACACGGAGAAGCAGACGCTGACCGCCCACGCGGTGACGCTGCGCTCAGGGGCGGCGACCGTGCTCGCTGCTGCCCCGGCGGCCTCCGGGGAAAAGGGCGACTACAAGGCCACGTCTCTGTCGCCATCGTCGACGTGGAAGACCGACCTGAACTCCGGTGCCTTCAGCTGGTCGTACAACATCCCGGTTCCTGACGTCCCCGGGGGGCTGAAGCCGAACATCGGACTCGGGTACTCCTCGTCCGCGATCGACGGGCGGACGGGAAACACCAACAATCAGTCCTCCTGGGTGGGAGACGGCTTCGACCTGTGGCCGGGCTTCATCGAACGCCGCTACAAGCCCTGCTCCGAAGACGACGTCAAGAACGCCGACGGAAACAAGCCCGGTGACCTGTGCTGGGCGTACGACAACGCCACGATCTCCTTCAACGGCAAGGCCGGCGAACTGGTCCCCGCAGGGGACAACCAGTGGAAGCTGAAGAACGACGACGGCACGAAGATCGCCCGTCTGACGGGCAGCGAGCACGACAACGGCGACAACGACAACGAGTACTGGCGCCTCACCGCCCCGAACGGGACCCGCTACTACTTCGGCTACCACAAGCTGAACGGCTGGGCGAAGGGCAAAGACACTACAGACTCCACCTGGACCGTCCCCGTCTACGGCAACAACGCAGGCGAACCCTGCCACAAGGACGCCTTCAAGGACTCCTGGTGCCAGCAGGGCTGGCGCTGGAACCTGGACTACGCCGTCGACCGCCACGGCAACGCCGTCGGCTACTACTACGGCAAGGAGACCAACGCCTACGGCCGTAACCTCGAGGCCAAGGACGACACCACCTACACCCGCGGCGGGTACCTCAAGCGGGTCGAGTACGGACTGAAGTCCGCCGACCTGTATGCCAAGCCGTTGGCGAAGGCCGACTTCACCAACGCCGAACGCTGCCTCCCGCAGGACAAGGACAAGGTGACCTGCTCGGAAGACACGATCGACGACAAGAAGGCCTACTGGTACGACACCCCGTGGGACCTGAACTGCAAGGCGGGCACCGAGTGCGACAAGGGCCGGCTCTCACCGTCGTTCTGGACTCGTAAGCGCCTGACCGACATCACCGCCAGTGTGCTGAAGAGCGATGGCACATACGCGCCCGTCGACTCGTGGAAGATCGGCCATCGCTGGGGCATGGCCGACACCGACTACCAGCTCCTGCTGGATTCCGTGCAGCACACCGGCCAGTCCGCCAGCCCGGCCATCACCCTGCCGAAGACCACGTTCGCCTACACCCAACGCCCCAACCGCCTCGACAAAACCGGCGACGGCAAGGCCCCCTTCATCAAGGAACGGCTGTCCACGATCGCGGACGAGGGCGGCGGCCAGACCGATGTCACCTACTCGACCCCCGTCTGTGACTGGGGGAAGCTGCCCACCCCTGAGTCGAACACCACCCGCTGCTTCCCGCAGTACCTCAGCGGTGCGGGCAGTGAGGACCCGACCCAGCAATGGTTCAACAAGTACGTGGTGGACTCTGTCACCGCCACCGACCGCACAGGTGGCTCACCCAACCAGGTCACCCGCTACTACTACCTCGGCGACGCGGCCTGGCACTTCGATGACGACGACGGTCTGACCAAGGAGAAATTCAAGACCTGGTCAGGCTGGCGCGGCTACGGACATGTGCGTGTCCAGACCGGTGGTCAAGGTGCCGGTGCCATGAAGTCCCAGGAGGACAGCTACTTCCTGCGGGGCATGGACGGCGACAAGAAGGCGACCAGTGGTGGCACCAAGAGCGTGAACATCACCCTCGGCAAGGACGAGGGTGACCCCATTACCGACCACGAGTCCGCAGCAGGCTTCCTGTACAAGACAGAGAGCTACTCGGGCCCGGACGGAAAAATACTCGCGAAGACCGTCAGCCGGCCCTGGCATCACGAGACCGCGAAGAAGGCCCGCTCCTGGGGTACCGTCACCGCGAACTTCACCGGCACTGAATCGGCACGGACATCGACGTCGCTCGACGACGGGGCCGGTGTGAAATGGCGCCAGACCGCGACCGCGAGCGTCTTCGACACCACGACCGGCCGGGCCAAGCAGGTCGACGATTACGGAGACACCTCCACCACGGCCGACGACCGTTGCACCCGGACCACTTACGCGGACAACGCCGACGAGAACATCCTCTCCCTTCCCTCGCGCGTGGAGACGCTAGCCACGGCTTGTGACACCACAGTCGTCGACCGGTCCAAGGCGGTCCTCTCCGACGTTCGCACGGCCTACGACGGTGGCGCCTATGGCGCTAGCCCGACCAAGGGTGACGCCACCAGCGTGGCCACCCTCAAGAAGCACGACGGCAGCCAGGCGACGTATCTGGAGTCCGGCACCACCGTCGACAGCTATGGCCGACCCCTGGCCGTTACCGACCTGACCGCCGACGTCGTCTTCGATCTCGCGGGCAAGCAGCTCTCGACCACCAAGCGGAGCGATGGCCGCACCACTACTACGGCCTACGCACCGGACAACGGATTCCCCACCACCGTCACCACGACCACGCCCCCCTCGAAGGCCGGGGACGCGACCACCGCGCAGACCACGAAGACGACCGTGGATCCGCTGCGCGGCCAGCCGGTGACCAAGTGGGACGCGAACAACAAGCGGACCGACTTCGTCTATGACGCGCTCGGCCGCTCGACGAAAATCTGGTTGGCCAACCGCGCCAAGGCAGCGGGCGGCGCACCGAGCTACGAGTTCACCTACACGATCACCGATGGCAAGCCCGTCAGCGTCGGTACCAGGACCCTCAACAACAAGTCCGGTCAGCTCACGTCCTACACCCTCTACGACGGCTTCCTGCGGCCACGCCAGACCCAGGCCCCCGGCCCGGACGGCGGTCGTCTGCTCACCGATACCTTCTACGACGACCGCGGTCTGATGGCCAAGACTTTCGCCACCTACTACGCGCAAGGTGCCCCCGCTACCGCGCTCTTCGCGCCGGACGATGCCCTCAAGGTGGAATCCCAGACCTGGAACGCCTACGACGGGCTGGGTCGTGTCACCGAGAGCAAGCAGATCGCGGGCAACAGCGAGGTGGGGAAGCCCCTGGCTACCACCCGCACCCTCTACGGTGGTGACCGCACCACCGTCATTCCTCCGGTCGGCTCCACCGCCACCACGACCGTGATCGACGCCCGAGGCCAGACGAAGGAACTGCACCAGCTCCGCAGCCGCAGCACCGACGCGGACGCCGATGTCACGCGTTACAGCTATACACCCGCGGGGAAGCTGGCCGAGGTCACCGACCCAGCGGGCAACTCCTGGTCGTACAACTACGACCAGCTCGGCCGCCAGACCTCTGCCAGTGACCCCGACAAGGGCACCACCACCAGCAGCTATGACGACCGCGGTCAGTTGATCTCCGTCAGCAACGCCCGGAAGAACAAGAACACGCTCTTCTACGGCTACGACAATCTCGGCCGCAAGACGGACATCCGCGAAGGCTCCGCCACCGGAAACAAGCTCGCTGAGTGGACTTACGACACCGTCACCAACGGCAAGGGCCAGATCGCCTCGGCCACCCGCTACGTGAACAACAACGCCTATACGACCCGCGTGGAGGAATACGACTCCCTGAACCGGGCAACCAGCACGAGCACGGTCGTCCCCGCGAACGAAGGTGCCCTGGCCGGCACGTATGTCTCTCGAACCGCATATGACCCCTCCGGTACCGTCCAGAGCCAGACCTTCCCTCCTGCTGGCTCTCTGCCCGGCGTCGCCGTCGTCTACATGTACGACGAGACCCTGCGGTCCGTGCAGGCAGGCACTTCCGACGGGCTGAAGGGGGAGATCAGCAGCTACAGCCTCACCGGCAAGCCGCTCCAGTCGCGACTCAGCCACAACGGCGGCAAGGTCACCCAGATAACCAACGGCTATGAGTGGGGCACCCAGCGCCTGGCCAACACCAGGGTCGACCGCCAAGACGCCCGCGCCGCCGACAAGGCCGCCACGTACACCTACGACGAGACCGGCAATGTCCGCGCCGTCTCCGAAGTGGCTCCCGACGGCACTGATACCCAGTGCTTCACCTACGACTACCTGCGCCGCGTCACCGACGAGTGGACCCAGTCCGCCGCCAGCTGCGCGGGTGCCCCGATCGGCAATCTGATCGGAGGCTCGGCCCCGTACTGGAACTCCTACACGTACGACAAGACCGGCAACCGACTCACCGAGACCCGGCACGACGTCGGCGGCAACACGTCCAAGGACACTAAGCGCACCTACACCTACCCCGCCGCCGGCAAGTCCCAGCCGCACACGCTCACCGCGGTGGAGACGACCGGACCGACGGGCACGGCCAAGGACTCCTACGCCTACGACCAGACCGGCAACACCACCGCCCGCACGCTCGGCGGTGACACCGAGGCGCTCGACTGGGATGTCGAAGGCCACCTGGCGAAGGTCACCGAGTCCAAGGACGACAAGGTTGCCGAGACGACCTCGTACGTGTACGACGCAGAGGGCCAGCGCCTCATAGGCCGCACCGATACGGAGACCACTCTCTACCTCGGCGCCACCGAGATCACCCTCGCCAAGGGCTCCACCAAGCCGAAGGCCACCCGTTACTTCGACCTGGGCGGCGTCCAGGCTGTCCAGAACGACGACGGCACCGCGTCTTTTGTCATCGGCGACCACCTCGGCACGGGCCAGCTCGCGATTGACACGGCGACGACGTCGGCGACCCGACGCCGCACGACCCCCTTCGGTAACCCGCGAGGCGAACAACCGAAGAACTGGCCCGGCACGAAGGGATTCATCGGTGGCACGACGGACACGACCACTGGCCTGACCCACCTCGGCGCTCGCGAATACGACCCCACAACGGGCCGCTTCATCAGCGTCGACCCGGTCATGGACCTGTCGGACCCCCAGCAGAACCATGGCTACAGCTATGCGAACAACAACCCGGCTACTTTGTCCGACCCTTCGGGACTGCGTCCTGACGGTGCTTGTGGTGGAGCGGGTGCATGTAGGACGAACGACAAGAAGAAAGAGGTCCCGGTCTGGGAGACGTGGGAATACGACGGGGACGGCTGGGAGTGGGGGACGTCGTCGAGCGTAACGAGTAAACCCTGGGAGGAGGACGGTGTTGAATACACCAGGACGGAGTGGTTCGGAAATCAGGGGAATTACTATTCCTACGCAACGACGGTAGATAAGTGGACGCGGCCTGAGAAAAGCGGACCCTCGGTTGCCTCCATTTTTGCCTCCATCGTGAAGAGTGTGGCTCTTCCCGATACTGGCGCGTGGAAGGACTGCTTTCACGGTTCGGTATCGGGTTGCGGGTGGGCGGCGACCGACTTGCCGAGCCCTCTCAAAGCGGCGAAAGCGCTGAAGGTTGCCAAGAACCTCAAGGGGTTGAAGAGGGCTGAGGAGGCGGCGAAAAACTGCCATAGCTTCCTCCCCGGCACGGCCGTTCTCCTGGCCGATGGCACCAGTAAGAATATCGAAGATGTCGTGATAGGCGACAAGGTCCTTGCGACCGATCCGGAGACAGGTAAGACGACCGAGCGGGAAGTCGTCGCGAGTATCGTCACGGAAGACGACAAGGAATTCACCGACCTCACGGTGAAGACCAGTCAAGGCGAAGCCAGCCTCATCGCCACCGACACGCACCCCTTCTGGGATGCCGGCCAGAAGAAGTGGGTCGACGCCGGCGAGGTCACTTCAGGTACGCGGCTGCACGCTCCGAACGGTGACACGGTCGAGGTGACGGCAGTGCGTCACTTCCGCAAGCAGCAACGTACCCATGACCTGACCGTCAAGAGAACGCACACGTACTACGTGCTCGCGGGTGAAACCCCAGTTCTGGTCCACAATGCTAAGTGCAAGGTCGTGGCAGAGAACGATGCAGGTCGCTTTGGAGACCTCAATCCAGGTCAAGTGGGTGACGGATTGGAAGCCCATCACATGCCGCAAGACGGTCTTGGATTTCTTGCCAGAAACGAGGGTGGGGCGATCGTGATGAAGCAGGGGGATCATGCGCTAACGAGGACTTACAAGTCTTTGGGCCGCGCCACAAAGGCAGCTGAGAGTGGTATGCCGTTCCGCACTGTCCTTGCTCGGGATATCTGGGACTTGCGTCGAATAGGGCAGCAGCAGTACGGGGACCCAAGTTACTTCAATCCGGGAATTCAGGGATTGCTGGGATATTATCGAAGGGTAGGAATGCTGTAGTAGTGTGAGCGGGACTGCGGTGCTGGAGAATTCCACCTGCGCCGCAGTCCCGCTTGGATGGCGAGGTCGGCGCCGCCCCATGGGCCGTATGCCAGTGCTCTGCTATGGTGGTGCGATGCGCGATTCTACTGATTTGCTGCAGCAGATAAGTGAAGACCGAGAGCTCGCGGTACTTCTTGCCGATGTCTTTGAATTTGATATCAGGCGCAAGGTGGATGGTGAATCTACAAGGCTGGCTTCAGGGCTCCCGCTCGAAGGTATTGCTGGAGATTTTACGGGTGGCATGTTCTATCTGTGTGGGACTCCAGACCTGTGCCGACCTGTGTTGTATGCGAGTTCGGAAGGCGACGCTGGAATTATCGCGACCGACTTGAGTGAGGCTCTCGCGCTGGTGGCTGGATTTCCGTACTGGAGGGACTGTTTGAAGTATTCTGCGGGTGGGGACTTGAGTGCCATGGAATCGGCGACAGCTTTTCTCTGTCACGACATGATGGAAAATTGTCCGACGATTGGTGCTGAGCAATATCGCGTTGCCGCGGCGCTTGGCCTGCCCCTAGAGCCTCCCTTGGTATTGGTGGCCCGCCTCCATGCAGCCGTGAAGAGCGCAGGTCCAGATTTCGCTTTTATCGATGAAACTGGTGAATATGGCAGTCTGTTTGGCCCATTTCCGCCTAGTCGTAATCAATTTTGGCGGTAGATAACCTCGTTCAGGCCTCATGGCATCAAGCGTGCGTCTTGGGACGGTTAGCGACGACGAACCTGATGACTTGTCGGGTGCGGCGCGTGCAAATGGTGACCGGAAGTCGGTCTCACCTCCGCCCGGCCAGCTCTGACAACTACCTATCATCACCAGGTGAAGCCTTTTTCTCGCTGGCTGGTCAGCGTTCCTACAGTTGTCGTTCTGCTTGCGTCTGCTGGCTGCGGGGCTGACGGCAGTGCTCACATCGCCGTTCCGGATCCAGCTCCGCCGGAAGAGCAGGCTCGACTCTGCCGCGAACTGCACAAAAAGCTACCTGCAACCGTTGATGGGAAAGAGCGGCGATCCGTTTCCCCTGAGTCGGAATTCACTGCAGCCTGGGGGAGCCCGCCAATTTCGCTGCGTTGCGGAGTGAGGCGTCCATTGGTAGTCACGGAGGGATACAAGTACTACAGGCCCCAATCTCCGACGATTGAGATCAACGATGTTGAGTGGCTTCCCGAAGAGCAGTCGGACGGGAGCCTGCGTCTGACGACCTCAAAGCGGACTGCCTGGGTAGAGGTGACGGTTCCTGCGAAGTACACCGGCCCCACTGGTGAATTCAGCATGCTCGTCGACCTCTCTGACGCGGTCAGAAAAATCGTTCCCTTCGGATATATCCAATAGGGGCTCGCCCCTCGGCGGCCACTCCAGCGCGTGAGTAAGCGTCTTCCGTCCTGTGTCGTGGGGATGAAGTGGCCTGGTCGGCAGGCGTGTCGGTGGCATGGCAGAGCCCCCATGTCGTTGGGGCGTTGATCGCACTCGACACCGGTGCCAAAGGGTTCTGTTGGTTCCGTATCCTTCTTTGCTCGATGCCCCGTATGGGCTGGACAGAGGCTTGGGTGCTTCAAACAGGTTCTTCCTGCGCTGGCGCATTTCGGATGCGATCGTGATACGGCGGGGCGAACGCACCCGGGGCGATTGCTGCCCTTGGCAGGCGGTGCAAGCGACAACCGCGCCGAGGCAACACGGAAACCCGAGCCCTACCCTTCGGTGCGTCCGAGCCCGTCCGCGCTCGGGGCCGCCGACGCTCGCCCGCCCGGGGTCCGGCGGCCCCGCCGGCATCCTGCCGACGCCCCCGCCGACGCCCCGCCACCCCGCTTCTGTAGAGATCCAACAGCGACTGCCAGTCCCCCCTGTCGCAGGTCGAGTGTCTCTTCGGGGACCTCTACCGATACGTTTCGGTGTAGTCGAGCACGACCTATGCATATGGAAACGGAAGGGTGATCCTTTGAGCCGCTCGGTTCTCGTCACCGGAGGAAACCGGGGCATCGGCCTCGCCATCGCCCGTGCCTTCGCGGAGGCCGGCGACAAGGTCGCCTTCACCTACCGGTCGGGTGAGCCGCCGGCCGAGCTCATCGACCTGGGCTGCCTCGCCGTGAAGTGCGACATCACGGACCCCGAGCAGGTCGAGCAGGCGTACAAGGAGATCGAGGAGAAGCAGGGCGCGGTCGAGGTGCTGGTGGCCAACGCCGGCGTCACCCGCGATCAGCTGCTGCTGCGCATGTCCGAGGAGGACTTCACCTCCGTGGTGGACACCAACCTCACGGGCACCTTCCGCGTCGTCAAGCGCGCCTCGAAGGGCATGCTGCGCGCCCGCAAGGGCCGTGTCGTGCTGATCTCGTCCGTCGTGGGCCTGCTGGGCTCGGCGGGCCAGGCGAACTACGCCGCCTCCAAGGCCGGGCTGGTCGGCTTCGCCCGCTCGCTCGCCCGCGAGCTGGGCTCCCGCAACATCACGGTCAACGTCGTCGCCCCCGGCTTCGTCGACACCGACATGACCCGCGTGCTCAGCGACGAGCAGCGGGAGAGCATCACGAAGCAGGTTCCGCTCGCGCGCTACGCGCAGCCCGAGGAGATCGCCGCCTCGGTCCGCTTCCTCGCCTCCGACGAGGCCGCATACATCACTGGAGCCGTCATTCCTGTCGACGGCGGATTGGGCATGGGTCACTGAACGTCATGAGTGGAATCCTCGCAGGCAAGCGCATCCTGGTCACGGGCGTCCTCACGGAGTCCTCGATCGCCTTCCAGGCCGCCAAGGTCGCCCAGAACGAGGGCGCCGAGGTCATCCTGACCGGCTTCGGGCGGCTCTCGCTCGTCGAGCGCATCGCCAAGCGGCTGCCCAAGCCCGCCCCGGTCATCGAGCTGGACGTCAGCAACCAGGAGCAGCTCGACGGGCTGGCCGACAAGGTCCGTGAGCTCCAGGGCGACGACGCCCGTCTCGACGGCATCGTGCACTCCATCGCCTTCGGTCCGCAGGGTGCCTTCAACTTCCTGGAGGGGAGCTGGGAGGACGTCTCCACGGCCGTCCAGGTCTCGGCGTACTCCTACAAGTCGCTGGCCACGGCCCTGCTGCCGCTGATGCCGCAGGGCTCCGCGATCGTCGGTCTGACCTTCGACGCGCAGATCGCCTGGCCGAAGTACGACTGGATGGGCGTGGCCAAGGCGGCCCTGGAGTCCACCAACCGCTACCTCGCCCGCGACCTCGGTCCGAAGGGCATCCGCTGCAACCTCGTCTCGGCCGGCCCGATCAAGTCGATGGCCGCCAAGTCCATCCCGGGCTTCGAGGAGCTCGCGGACGTGTGGAACCACCGCGCCCCGATCGGCTGGGACCTGGCCGACCCGGAGCCGGCGGGCCGCGGCGTCGTCGGTCTGCTGTCCGACTTCTTCCCGCGCACCACGGGTGAGATCGTCCACGTCGACGGTGGCGTGCACATGATGGGGGCCTAGCCCCGGCTGACGGCGTACCAAGGCCGTGTGACCCGTCCCCCGGACGGGTCACACGGCCTTCGCGTTCCCCCGAGTCGAGAACCGCGCCCACCGCCCGCACACTGGGAGGAACCGGGATGTTCCCGGCGCACCGTGGGGAGGAGGTACGGGCGTGCGTACACCCATCCGCCGCACCGCGGCACTGCTGCTCACCGCCGCCGCCCTCGCCGGCTCCCTCGCCCCCATGGCGGCCGCGGCCCCCGCGGAGCCCCAGGAGGCCGAGTGCCGCACCCGGATACACGGCTCCCGCGCCACCGCCGTCTGCTTCAACGGGCACGCGCGCCCCGACCGCGTCCAGCTGCACGTCGAGTGCGCCCGCTGGTGGGACCCGGACATGGACACCGCCCCGGTCACCGTCGACCCCGCCCGCCATGCCTCCCTCGCCCAGCGCTGCTGGCTGGAGATACGGCACGCCTGGGTGACGCACACCCCGGGCTGACAGCCCGCTCAGGGCCCGGCGGCCCCGTCGGCCCCCTGACGGCAGCCGAACGGATGGGCACCCGCCTCGGCCGACGCCGTCGCCTCGTCCCGGTCCCTGATCGCCGCCACCAGCCGCGCGTGGTCCGTGTGCGCCTCCGGCCGCAGCTCGGGGCCGACGTCCGCGCGCAGGAAGTCGCGGACCACCGAGCCCAGGTCCGCGTACAGCTCGGCCAGCACCTCGTTGTGCGCCGCCGCGACCACCGCCGAGTGCAAGGTGGCGTCGGCCTCGACGAACCGCTCCGCGTCCCCCGAGTCCCAGGCCCGCTCGCGGCGCTCCAGCAGCGTGTCCAGCTGCCGCAGGTCCGCCTCCGTGCGGCGCTGGGCCGCCAGCCCCGCCGCCTTCGTCTCCAGCGCGCTGCGCAGCTCCGCCACGTGCAGCGGATCCGCCTGGGCGAAGCGGCGGCGCATCACGCCGGCCAGTTCGCTGGTGGCGGCCACATACGTCCCCGAGCCCTGCCGGATGTCCAGCAGCCCGTTGTGCGCGAGGGCGCGCACGGCCTCGCGCACAGTGTTGCGGGCCACCCCGAGCTGCTCGACCAGCTCGGGCTCGGTGGGAATGCGCGAGCCGACCGGCCATTCACCGGAGGTGATCTGGTTCCGGAGCCCGGCGATCACCTGGTCGACGAGCGGGGAGCGCCGGGGCGAGTTCAGTGGCATGGAATTCCGTTTCGACGATTCATCCCATGATTCTATGATGGTCTTCATGGCACCCATGGCAGACGAAGACCGCGCGGCGGCCGACACCGCCGCACCCACCCGTACCACCGCACGCAGACCGGCGGCCGAAGCCGCGCCGGGGCCGGGCGTCGGGGGCAGGCAGCGTCTCCTGCTGATCGTGGGGCTCGTCATCGCCGCCCTCAACCTCCGGCCCGCCATCACCAGCCTCGGCCCGCTGATGAAGGAGGTCCGCGACGACCTCGGCATGAGCGGCACCCTCGCCGGGCTGCTCACCTCCGTGCCCACCCTGTGCTTCGCGGTCTTCGGTCTCGCCGCGCCCCGGCTGGCCCGCCGCTGGGGCCCGGCCGCGGTCGTCTGCGCCGGCATGGTGGCGATCACCGCCGGTCTCGCGGTCCGGCCGTACGCGGGCGGCACCGCCGGCTTCCTCGTGCTCAGCGCCCTCGCGCTGGCCGGCATAGCCGTCAGCAACATCCTCATGCCCGTGATCGTCAAGCGCTGGTTCCCGGACCGGGTGGGTCCGACGACGGGCATCTACTCCATGGCCATGTCCGCCGGCACCTCCCTCGCCGCGGCCGCCACCGTGCCCATGACCGATGCCCTGGGCGGCAGTTGGCGGCTCGGCCTCGGCATCTGGGCGCTGCTCGGCGCCGCCGCGGCCCTGGTCTGGCTCGCCGTCGCCCGCAGCCGCACGGCCCGGACGACGAACGCCGCCGACAAGCCGGCCACGCCGGGCGCCGGCACCGCGCCCGCCGGTACCGCCGTGCGCATCACCCGCAGCCCCACCGCCTGGGCCCTGGCCGTCTTCTTCGGCCTCCAGGCCACCGGCGCCTACATCACCATGGGCTGGATGCCGCAGATCTTCCGGGACGCCGGGGTCTCCGCCTCCACCGCCGGGGTGCTGCTCGCCACGACCATGCTGATGGGGGTGCCGCTCTCCTTCGTGCTGCCCCGGCTCGCGGCCCGGCTGCCCCACCAGGGCGTCCTCGTGCTCGTCCTCGCCGCCTTCGGTCTGACCGGCTACACCGGGCTGTGGCTGGCCCCGGCCGCCGGCGCCTGGGCCTGGGCGCTGCTGCTCGGCGTCTCCAACTGCGCCTTCCCGCTGGCCCTGACGATGATCGGGATGCGGGCGCGGTCCGGCGCCGGCGTGGTACGGCTGTCCGCCTTCGCGCAGAGCACCGGCTATCTCCTCTCCATCCCCGGCCCGCTGCTCGTCGGCGCCCTCTACGAGCGCACCGGCGGCTGGGACCTGCCGATCGCCCTGATGGCCGCCCTGATGGTGCCTCAGGCCGTGGCGGGCGTGCTGGCCGGCCGCGACCGGACCGTCGAGGACGAGACCGGGGCCGCCGCCCCGACCGCGTGAGCGGGTGCGACACTGGTGCCATGAGCGTGCTCGACCCGAACCCCAAGAACGGCCAGAAGACCCTGGTCACCATCCTCGGCGTGATGCTCGGCATCACCGTCGTCATCGGCGTCATCGCGACGCTCGCCTCGCCCTGACACCACCGCCTCGGCACGGACGCGCGGCGCCCGCGCGTCCCGCCGATGGTGGTGCTGGCCCCACCGTCCCCTAGGGGGCCAGTGTCAGGGGTAAGTGGGTGGCTCACCGGATGGGGGCCCGGCGCCCGTCTCCGTAGGTTCTTAGTACACCGCGACGAGGCGGTGCACCGAACCGCTCGGAGGCGATCCCATGTCCGCCGGTACGCGACCCAGGACACCCGGCACCACCGCGCAGACGCGTCTGCCGTGGTGGGCGCTCGCGCTGCCCGCCGTCGGCTTCGTGGCGCTGTTCGTCCTGCTGGCCTCGCCCGCCTCGGCCGACACCGGTTCCACGGCCTTCGCCGAGGGCACGGTCTCCCGCGCGGTGGAATTCGTCCGGCACGCCCTGCAGAGCTGAGCCGGGCGGGGCTGGGGTACCCCCTCGGGGCAAGCCTCCCAACACCCCGCGCCTCGCCGTCCGTTTCATGCGAAGCTGGAAAACATGAGCGCCGAACCGACCCGCAGGATTGTTCTTCTCCGGCACGCCAAGGCCGAGTGGTCCGACGATTCCGACCATGAGCGCCCGCTCGCGGAGCGCGGCCGCAAGGATTCCCCGGTCGCCGGGCGCCGGCTCGCCACCGCCGGCATCATCCCCGACCTGGCCCTCTGTTCGACCTCCGTCCGCACCCGGGAGACCTGGAAGCTCGCCGTCCACGAGCTGCCCCAGCGCCCGCGCACGGTCTATGAGGACCGGCTGTACGAGGCCTCCCTCGGCGAGCTCATCGCGGTGATCAACGAGACGTCCGACGAAGTGGCCGACCTGCTGCTCGTCGGGCACAACCCCGGCATGCACGCCCTGGCCGACGCGCTGGCCGGCGAGGCCGAGAGCGACCTCCTGCCCCGGCTGAACCGCTCCGGATTCCCCACCGCCGCGATCGCGGTGCTCACCTTCAGCGGGCCCTGGAAGAGCGTCGAGCACGGCAGCGGCAAGCTGGTCGCGTTCTGGCCGCCCCACGAGTAGGCCTGCCGGCCGGGCGTAGGTGTGCGTCCTCGGGGCGCCCTCTGCGGGCGGGGCTGGATGTGCCGCCTGCGGCGGGGCGCCCTGCGGGCGCGTCCTCAAACGCCGGACGGGCTTGTTGTGTCCGAGCTCGGCCACGACAAGCCCGTCGGGGCGTGGGGTGTGCGTCCTCGGTCCGTCCTCCGCGGACGGGGCCGCGTGTGCCGCCTGCGGCGGGGCGCCCTGCGGGCGCGTCCTCAAGCGCCGGACGGGCTGGAATCGGCTGAGCTCAGCCGAAGCAAGCCCGTCCGGCGCTTGAGGACACCGCTCACTCGTGGTCGTGGGTGTTCGCGGCCTCGACCTCTTCGCGGGTGACGCCCAGCAGATACAGCACGGTGTCCAGGAACGGCACGTTCACGGCGGTGTGCGCCGCCTCGCGCACCACGGGCTTCGCGTTGAACGCCACGCCCAGACCCGCCGCGTTGAGCATGTCCAGATCGTTCGCGCCGTCCCCGATCGCCACCGTCTGTGAGAGCGGGACCCCCGCTTCGGCGGCGAACCGGCGCAGCAGCCGGGCCTTGCCCGCCCGGTCCACGATCTCGCCGGTGACCCGGCCGGTCAGCTTGCCGTCGACGATCTCCAGGGTGTTCGCGGAGGCGAAGTCCAGCCCCAGCCGCTCCCGCAGATCGTCCGTGACCTGGGTGAAGCCGCCGGAGACGACACCCACCTGATAGCCGAGCCGCTTCAGCGTCCGGATCAGCGTCCGGGCGCCCGGCGTGAGCCGGACCTCCGCGCGCACCTTCTCCGCCACCGACGCGTCCAGCCCCGCCAGCAGCGCCACCCGGGCGTGCAGCGACTGCTCGAAGTCCAGCTCGCCCCGCATCGCCCGGGCCGTCACCTCCGCGACCTCGGCCTCGCAGCCCGCGTGCGCCGCGAACAGCTCGATGACCTCGTCCTGGATCAGCGTCGAGTCGACGTCCATCACGACCAGGCGCTGCGCCCGACGCTGGAGCCCGGCCGCCACGACCGCCACATCGACACCGAGCGCGGCCGCCTCGGTGGCCAGCGCGGTGCGCAGCGCCTCCGTCCCGGCGCCCGAGACTGCGAACTCCACCGCCGTCACGGGGTACTTGGCCAGCCGGAAGATACGGTCGATATTGCCGCCCGTACCGGTGATCCGGGCGGCGATGGCTGCCGTCGACTCCGCCGTGAGCGGGTGACCGAGCACGGTCACATGGGAACGGCCCGTGCCGCGCGGCCGGTTGTCGCCCCGGCCGGAGATGATCTCCGCCTGGAGCCGCAGGGACTCCGCCCAGCTGTGCACGGTCGCCCGCAGGCCGCCCTCGGCGCCGGGGCCTCCCTCGGGGGCGGTCACCAGGACGCACAGGGTGATCCGGCCCCGGGTGACGATCTGCTCGATGTCTATGACATCCACGGCGTAGGCGGCGAGGGTGTCGAAGAGCCCGGCGGTGATGCCCGGCCGGTCCTTCCCGAAGATCTTGACGAGGAGGGTGGGGTCGTCGTCGCCGAGTGCGGCGGGAGTGCCAGGCGGGGTCTGCGATGCGCTCATGGTGACCCCTACGTTATCCGGCGCCGCTCCGGACCCGTACACGTGTCCCGGGGACCGGACAGGGGGCGAGCGGACAGGGGGCGAGGGCCGCCGGTCCGTACCGCTCGGCGTCCGTACCCCCGGGCGTCAGCGCCGCCGCCCGGGCACCCCCGGCGGTGGCGGCTCCTCCGGCGGCGTCCCGAACGGCCGCCCGTAGCGGGGCCGGGGGCGGGGCGGCAGCGGCGGCTGCCCCGTCTGGGTCTGCGTCTGGGCGCCCGGATCGCCCGCGCCGGGGTACCGGGGCGGCGGGTCGCCTACGACCGGCCGCAGATAGGGATTGGTGTCCCCGCGCGAGGGACGGTACGCCGACGAGGGGTTGTACGGCCCCGGCAGCCAGGCCGGATCGGGGTACGCGCGGGCCGCGCCCGCCCCCGGCGCGCCCGTGGTGGCCCGGAGCCCGGCCGCGCCCGTGGCCAGGGCCAGCAGCGCCCCGCCCGCCCCGGCGCCCGCGCCCCACACGGCGCCCAGCACCAGCGCCACGGGGACGTTCCCGCTCAGCTCCAGCCCCGCCCCGAAGGCGTCGAAGCCGAGCACCGACAGGCTCGCGTCCGCCTTCACCCGGGTCAGCAGCACCAGCAGCGGCAGCACGAGCGCCGAGGCGAGAGCGAGCCGCAGCGCGCACCGGGCCGCGAAGCCCACCGGACCGGTCCGGCCGCGGGGCGTGCGGACCGCGGTCAGCAGCCCGGCCGTGAGCATGAGCAGCGCGCACGCCACGGTCAGCAGCCACACCCGGCTGTCGAACTCCGCGAGCCGGCCCACCGTCACCGTCTCGTCCGCGCTCATCCCCAGCAGCTCGTCGAGCGGGGCGGGCAGCACCTGGGTGAGCGCCCCGCTGGCCGAGCCCCGCCAGGGGACGAGCAGTCCCAGCGGCACCCCCAGCCAGACCCCGTTCGGCGCGCCGAGCAGGGCCGCCCCCAGCACCCGCCGCGGATGGCCGTCGCCCGTCGCCGCGTACGCGGCCGCGGCGAGGCCCGCGCCGACCGCCAGCACCAGCACGGCGCACAGCGCGGAGACCGCCGGGCGCACGGCGCGGTCCACCGCGCCCCAGCCGCGCGGCAGCGGTGCCCGGCGCGAGACCAGCAGCGCGATCACCAGGACGGCGAGCACCCACAGCGCTCCGGCCAGCAGTGAGGGCCCGGTCCGCACACTGAAACCGACCGCCGCTTTGGCGCCCGCCAGGTCGGCGAGCCGGTCCGGCAGGCCGCCGCCGATGTCGCCGAGGCCGGGTATCTCCAGATGCGGGCCCCCGCCCGGGCCGCCGCCGAGGCCGAGCTCCTTGCCGTCGATGGTGACGGTGTCCTCGCCCGCCCAGGCGAGACCGGCGAGCAGGAGCAGAAAGAGCCCGGCCACCGCGACCACCCGGGCGAGGAGCTCGGCCGGGCGCGGGGTGCCGCCGGCCGCCCGCAGCGACCGGGCGAAGATCCAGCCCAGCAGCAGTGCCCCCGCCAGGCTCACCCCCAGTGGCGCGATGTCGATCGCGGTGTACGCGCCGGATGCCTGCAGACCAAAGGCCTCCACATCGCCCGAAGGTGTGACGGATCCCCCCACGGCGAGCACGATCGCGGCCGCCGTCATCGGTCCGAGCGCGCCCGCCCCGTCCGCCCCGAGCAGATGCAGGCCCGCCGCCGCCACCCCCGCCATGGCCAGAAAGGACCAGCTCACCGCCGCTATCGCGGTGAGCAGTACATGTGCGCCGCGCAGGCGGCGGCTGCCGCTGCCGATGGTCATCACGGCCCCCCCGATTCCGACCCCTTGCCCGGAAGCGCACGTTCCGTACGCATCCATGGGCGGTTACTACTCTCCGGGCGACTTTCGGCCGAGTCAACGGTGCCTGTTACACGACTGCGTCAGTCCCCGAGTTTCGGATCGGCGACTGGGCCTGAAATAGTTCCACCCGATGTTCGCCATCCCTAGACTCCCTGTGCAGACTTCCTGCGCGAGGGGTGCATCGGGGGACAAGTAGTGGGGCATGGAGTGCCGGAACTCGTACTGGAATTGAATGGACAGACGTGGACGCTCGATCCGTCCAGGTCCTACAGCCTGGGGCGCGACCCCCAGGGTGACATGGTGCTGGAGGACGCCCGGGTCTCGTGGCGGCACGCCACCGTCCGGTGGGGCGGGCACAGTTGGGTCATCGAGGACCACGGCAGCACCAACGGCACCTATGTACAGGGCCAGCGGATCCAGCAGATGGAGATCGGCCCCGGCCAGGCGGTGAACCTGGGCAACGCGACCGACGGTCCGCGGCTGAATCTCACCGTTGCCGGCGCCTCCGCACCGGTCGCGGACATCTACAACGCGCACACCGCGATGGCCGCGCCCGTGCAGGGCCGTCAGGCGCCGCCGCAGCACCAGCAGCAGCCGGGCATGGGCTGGCAGCAGCCCCAGCAGCCGCAGCAGTATCAGGACCCCGCGCAGCAGCAGGGCGGCTGGCAGCAGCCCCAGCACCAGCAGCACCAGCAGGCGTACGTCCCGCAGCAGCAGTCGCCCGCGCACCAGGCGCCCGGCGGCGGTGCCGGAGCCCCGCCCGCCCACGGTGACCGCAGCCCCACCAGCTTCCACCAGATGGCGCTCGGCCGTGTGATGCGCATCGGTCGTGCCCTGGAGAACGAGCTGGTCGTCTCCGACCTCCAGGTCTCCCGGCACCACGCCGAATTCCGGGCCACGCACGACGGCCGCTTCGAGATCGTCGACCTCGGCAGCCACAACGGCACGTATGTCAACGGTCAGCCGGTCCGCCAGCAGATCATCGGCCCGAACGACATCATCGGTGTCGGTCACTCCACGTTCCGGCTCGTCGGCGACCGCCTCGAGGAGTTCGTCGACACCGGCGACGTCTCCTTCTCCGCCCGTCACCTCACGGTCACCGTCGAGGGCGGCAAGCAGATCCTCAAGGACGTCTCCTTCGGCGTCCCCGAGAAGTCGCTGATCGCGGTCATCGGCCCGTCCGGCTCCGGCAAGTCCACCCTGCTCAAGGCGCTCACCGGATACCGCCCGGCCAACGAGGGCGACGTCCTCTACGACAACCGGAACCTGTACAAGCAGTTCGCCGAGCTGCGTCAGCGCATCGGTCTCGTCCCGCAGGACGACATCCTGCACAAGGAGCTCACCGTCCGGAAGGCGCTGAGGTACGCGGCCAAGCTCCGCTTCCCCGGCGACACCGCGGCGTCCGAGCGCGAGGCCCGTATAACCGAGGTCCTGGGCGAGCTGAAGCTCGACATCCACGCCGACAAGAAGGTCACCTCCCTCTCCGGCGGCCAGCGCAAGCGCGTCTCCGTCGCCCTGGAGCTGCTCACCAAGCCGTCGCTGATCTTCCTGGACGAGCCGACCTCCGGTCTCGACCCGGGCATGGACCGCGACGTCATGCAGCTGCTGCGCGGCCTCGCCGACGACGGCCGTACGGTCCTCGTGGTCACCCACTCCGTCGCCGAGCTGGCGCTCTGCGACAAGCTGCTGGTCATGGCGCCCGGCGGCTCGGTCGCCTACTTCGGCCCGCCGGAGGAGGCGCTCAACTTCTTCGGCTACGAGACGTGGGCCGATGTCTTCTCCGCCTTCGAGAACTACCGGGACTACGACTGGTCGGGCCGCTGGCGCGGCTCGCAGCACTACCAGATGTACGCCGCGGACCTCGACGCCGTGGCCCCGCAGGCCGTACACGTACAGCCCCAGATGGTCCGCCCGCCCAAGCCGCAGAGCTGGGGCTCCCAGCTGTGGACGCTGATGCGCCGGTACGTCTCGGTCATCGCCTCCGACCGCGGCTTCATGGGTCTGATGCTCATCCTGCCCGCCGTGCTCGGCGGCGTCAGCTGCGTGATCCCCTCCGACTTCGGCCTGGCGGCGCCCGGGAAGGGGCACTTCAACCAGGACGCCGGCACGATCATGCTGATCCTCGCGGTCGGCGCGTGCTTCTCCGGTGCGGCCAACTCCGTCCGTGAGTTGATCAAGGAACGGGTGATCTACGAACGGGAGCGCGCCGTCGGCCTCTCCCGGTCGGCGTATCTGATGTCCAAGGTGATCATCCTCGGTCTGATCACCGCGGTGCAGGGCGTGATCATCTCCGCGATCGGCTTCTCGGTCCGCGAGCTGCCGGCGGAGGGGCTGATCCTCAAGGCCCTGCCGGCCGCCGAGCTCTGCCTGGTGATCATCGCGCTCGGCTTCACCTCGATGATGATCGGCCTGGTCATCTCCGCCCTGGTGAAGACCGCCGAGAAGACCATGCCGCTGCTGGTCATGTTCGCGATCGTCCAGGTCGTCTTCACCGGCATCATGTTCAAGATCTACGACTCGCCGGGCATCGAGCAGTTCGCCTGGCTGATGCCGTCCCGCTGGGCCATCGGCGCCGCCGGTGCCACGCTGGACCTCTCGCACATCATGGCCCCGATGGACAAGGGCAACCCGAAGAACCTCGATCCGCTCTGGGAGCACACCGCCGCCCAGTGGGGCATCGACATGACCGTGCTGATCATCCTCGGTGTCATCTGCGGCTTCGCGGTCGCACGCCTGCTGCGCCGCCACGAGCCGGAGGTCATGCGCAACTAGTCCCGTTCGTACCCACGCGTACCAACGCCGAAGGGCGGCACCCGGTCCGGGTGCCGCCCTTCGGCGTATGCGCTGTCCGTCGACTCTTAGTAGGCGGAGTTGACGTTGTCCATCGAGCCGTACTTGTCGGCCGCGTAGTTGCAGGCCGCGGTGATGTTGGCGACCGGGTCGTAGATGTCCCAGGAGGTGCCTTCGACGTGGTACGCCTTGAAGGTCGGGTCGATCACCTGGAGCAGGCCCTTGGAGGGGACGCCGTTGATGGCGTTGATGTCCCAGTTGTTGATCGCGCGGGGGTTGCCGGACGACTCACGCAGGATGTTGCGCTTGATGCCCTCGAAGGAGCCGGGGATGCCCTTGGCGCGCATGACGTCCAGCGCCTCGTTGATCCAGCCGTCGAGGTTGTTCGCGTAGGTCTTCTTCGCCGGGGCGGCGGGGGCGACCGGGGCGGGCTTGCGCGCGGCCGAACGGCTCGCGGCTTCCTTGTCGGCGCGCTCCTTGTCGGCCTTGGCCTTGGCGGCCTCGGCGTCGGCCTTCTTCTTGGCCTCGGCCTGCGACTTCGCCACCTTGGCGGCGTTGTCGGACTGCTTGGTCAGCTCGTTCTGCTGGTGCTCCGTACCGAACTCGGAGGCGCTCCAGGCGACCGGCTTCACGGCGACGGACTGCTTGTCCTCGTCGGCGGCGGCACCGGGGACGACGGCGAAGGCCAGGGAGGCGGCGCCGACTGCGGCGATACCGGCCATGGAGAACTTGTGGGCCTTGGTCAGGCGGCTATAACCAGAGATGGGGGAGCGCATGAGTGAGCTGAACCTCTTCCAATCGCGTGAGTCGCAAGGGCCGGACTGGCGCGGTGAGCGCCGTTTTTCGTTCGACGGCGCCGTGCGACTGGGCAATTGTTAGCGGCTGCAAAATCCTGTGGCAAAGGTGTGACGTACTATCCCGCTTCGTTGCGACGGGGGGTGCGGAGGGCACCGAAAACGCCCCGGCTACCCGCTTACAGCGGTCTTATCCGTCCACTAGCCGAGGTCGTAAGTGATGTGGGTCCTATGCGCGGGGTCACACCGGAAACCCCCCACGGTCGCCCGGTGTGACCGTTCGCGTACGCGGATATGCCCGTTCCGGGGCCTGGTGGAGGCGTCTCAGACCTCGACCAGCACCTGATCGAGGCTCTTGCGCACCAGATCCGGCACCCGGCAGTCCGCCGCCGGGTACCCCACCGGGATCACCGCGAAGGCCTTCTCGTTCGCCGGGCGCCCCAGCACCTCGGACAGGAACCGCATGGGGCTCGGCGTGTGCACCAGCGCCGCCAGCCCCGACAGGTGCAGGGCCGAGAGCAGCATTCCGACCGCGATGCCGACCGACTCGTCCACGTAGTAGTGCTTGCGCTTGTCGCCGTCCTCGCCCAGCCAGTAGCGCTGCTGGAAGACCACGATCAGCGCGGGCGCGTCCGTCAGGTGCGGCTTGACCTCGTCCGTGCCCAGTGGGCGCAGCGCCGCCAGCCACTCCTCGCCCAGCCGGCCGTCGTAGGAGATCCGCTCCTCTTCCTCCGCGGCCGCCCGGATCCGCCGTCGCACCTCGGGGTCCTTCACCAGCGCGAACGTCCACGGCTGCTGATGCGCCCCGGACGGCGCGGTGGCCGCGCACGCGATCGCGTCGCGCACCACCTGCTCGGGCACCGGGTCGGCCGAGAACTGCCGGACGGTCCGGCGCCGGTCCATCCGCTCCCGCAGCTCGGCGGCGCGGGCGAGGGACTCCTCGGCGGGCATCCGCTCGGGGCGGTAGGGCACCGGCCGGTAGGGGTCACCGTGGGTGGGGGTCCACTGCGTCGTTGGTATAGACATATTCCGAGTCTGGTCCCCGGCCGGGCGCGATGAGGGGCACATGCCGGAACTCGTGCCCCGGATACCGGTGACCACACACCCGGGGACGGCCGAGCGGCCACACCCTTCCGTCCCCTTATATAGGCGATGAATCCATATGTCGTTTTTGGGGTGCCGGGGAAGCGGCTCGGCAGGCACTTCGGCCTAGGCCCCGAGACGTACCCCCGGCCGTCGCCGGTCCGATACGCCCCTGACCGCCCGTCGGTACGGTGAGGCCATGACCAATGGCCCACGCTCCGGCCTCACCGCCGTGAGCACCGCGCTCCTCGCCATGAGCCGGCACCTCGAGGTACGCGACGTCCTCAAGACGATCGTCGTCTCCGCCCGCGAGCTGCTGGACGCCGAGTACGCCGCGCTCGGCGTCCCCGACGACCACGGCGGTTTCGCCCAGTTCGTCGTCGACGGCATCAGCGAAGAGGAGTGGAAGGCCATCGGCCCGCTGCCGCGCCAGCACGGCATCCTGGCCGCGATGCTCAAGGAGGCCACCACCCAGCGCCTCGCCGACGTCCGCGAGGACCCCCGCTTCGAGGGCTGGCCCGACGCCCACCCCGAGATGAGCGACTTCCTCGGCATGCCCGTCGCCGACGGCGACGAGATCCTCGGCGCGCTGTTCCTGGCCAACAAGAAGACCACCGCGCAGCGGCCCCCGACGGAGCCCGGCGACTGCGCCTTCACCGCCGAGGACGAGGAACTGCTCGGCGTCCTCGCCCAGCACGCCGCCATAGCCCTCACCAACGCCCGCCTCTACGAGCGCAGCCGTGAGCTGACCATCGCGGGGGAGCGGGCCCGCCTCGCCCATGAGCTGCACGACGCCGTCGCCCAGAAGCTCTTCTCCCTGCGGCTGACCGCCCAGGCCGCCACCGCCCTGGTCGACCGCGACCCCGCCCGCGCCAAGGGCGAGCTGCAGCAGGTCGCCCAGCTCGCCGCCGAGGCGGCCGACGAGCTGCGCGCCGCGGTGGTGGAGCTGCGCCCCGCCGGACTCGACGAGGACGGGCTGATCGCCACCCTGCGCACCCAGGTCAAGGTCCTCGACCGGGCCCACGCCGCCCACGTCACCTTCGCCGTGCACGGCGTACGGGCCCTGCCGGCCGCCCAGGAGGAGGCGATGCTGCGCGTCGCCCAGGAGGCCCTGCACAACGCCCTGCGCCACTCCGGCGCCGAGCGCGTCGAGGTCGTCGTCAGCCGCGTCGGCCCGGTCGTGGCGCTGCGCGTGACCGACGACGGGCAGGGCTTCGACCCCTCGGCCGTCCGCCGGGCCGGCCGCCACCTCGGCCTCGTCTCGATGCGGGACCGGGCGAGCGGCGTCGGCGGCAGGCTGACCGTGACATCGGAGCCCGGCAAGGGCACCACGATCGAGATGGAGGTGCCGGGTGTCTGACCACCGCGTGATCCGGGTGCTGCTGGTCGACGACCACCAGGTCGTGCGCAGGGGGCTGCGGACCTTCCTGGAGGTCCAGGACGACATCGAGGTGGTGGGCGAGGCGGCGGACGGCGCCGAGGGCGTCGCCCGCGCCGAGGAGCTGCGCCCCGATGTCGTCCTCATGGACGTGAAGATGCCCGGCACCGACGGCATCGAGGCGCTGCGCAAGCTGCGGGAGCTGGCCAACCCCGCCCGGGTGCTGATCGTCACCAGCTTCACCGAGCAGCGCACCGTCGTCCCGGCGCTCCGGGCCGGGGCGGCCGGCTACGTCTACAAGGACGTGGACCCCGATGCCCTCGCCGGCGCGATCCGGTCCGTGCACGCCGGGCACGTGCTGTTGCAGCCCGAGGTGGCCGGGGCTCTGCTGGCCCAGGAGGAGACGGGCGGCGGCCACGGGCGGGGCAACGGGCTCACCGAACGGGAGCGCGAAGTGCTCGCGCTGATCGCGGACGGCCGGTCCAACCGGGAGATCGCCCGTGCCCTTGTGCTGTCGGAGAAGACTGTCAAGACCCACGTATCGAACATCCTGATGAAGCTCGACCTCTCCGACCGGACCCAGGCGGCGCTTTGGGCGGTACGCCACGGGATCGGGGCTTGAGTCCGTCATAACGGAACGTCGTCTTCTGATCAGAGATTCATACGGTCGTGTGGTCGTAGGCCCGGCCCCGCATCCAGACCGGCGGTGACCCGTTCTCCATACGTACCGCGGCGGCTGGCCGTGGCAACGTTCAGGAAGGTCATTAAGAAGTGAAGAACATGAAGAAGGCCGCTGCCGTCACGATCGCTGTCGGCGGTCTCGCCTTCGCCGGCGCCGGTGCGGCCTCCGCCCAGGCCGACGGCAACGCGCAGAACTCCCCGGGCATCGCTTCCGGCAACGTCGTCCAGGTGCCCGTCAAGGTCCCGGTCAACCTGTGCGGCAACACCGTCAGCGTGGTCGGTCTGTTCAACCCCGCCGCCGGGAACGTCTGCATCAACAAGTAATTCCGGCGCATTCTGCCCGCCCGGCTCCGTTCCGACGGGGCCGGGCTCCGGGGGCGAGCGATCGTCCGAACGAGGGCAACACCGCCGATGGCCGTGCCATCGGCGGTTCGCTGACGTTCATCAGTACGCGATCCCGCGGTCGGGGTCGCCACAGGGACATCAGCAAAAGGAAGACACCTCATGAACAGTGCCAAAAAGGCCGTCGTCGTTCTGGCCGCGGCAGGCGTCGTCGTCGGTAGCTCTGTGGGCGCCGCGTCCGCGAACGACGACAGGGGGCACGACGGCCGTCACGGCGCCGGTGCCCACGGTGTGACCAAGGGTTCGCCGGGCATCGTCTCGGGCAACGTCATCCAGGTGCCCATCGACATCCCGTTGAACGTCTGCGGCAACACCATCGACATCCTCCTCGGCATCCTCAACCCCACGTTCGGCAACACCTGCGTCAACGCCTGACGCACCCTGCCCCACCCCGAGCGTCGGAGAAGGCCCCGCGGACCGACCGGCCCGCAGGGCCTTCTCGCACGTCGGCACGGATCAGTGCCGCTCCCGCTCCTCCACCATCGCGTTGTACGCGGCCACCTGGGCCCGCCGGGCCGTCCGCTCCACCGGCCGCAGCGCCTCGGTCCGCGCGGCGATCTCCGACGCGCTCACCGCTCCGCCGTGCTCACGGCCCTCGCCGTCGCCCGGCTCGTAGGCGATCGCGATCAGCGCGCCCACCCGCTGCGCCAGCTCCAGGACCCGCACCGCGCGCGGCGGATATCCCGGCGCGAGCACCTCGCGCCCCCGCTCGGCCCGCGCCCGGTAGGCGTCCAGGGCGGCCTGCGCGACCGGGCCCGAACCGGCCACGTCGAGCCGGGAGAGGACTGCCGTCGCGTCCCGCAGGGCCTCGGCCAGCTCCCGCTCGGCCTCCCCGAGCGAGGGGACGTCCGCGGGCGGAGCCTCCCGCACGGGCAGGCAGTGCCACAGCACCTCCACATGCACATCGCCCTCGGGCCCGGCCTCGTACACCTCCGGCACGAGCCCGAGTGCGACACCGGAAGCGACGACCGCCTCCTCGGCCTCCAGCGCGCGGGCATTGAACTCCGGCGGGCCGCTCAGCCCCAGCGGGTGGCCCGGCGCGGGCAGCGCGAGCCGCAGCCCCCTGGCCCCGAGCACGCGCAGCCTGCCGAGCGCGAGCGTGAGGCCGACCGGCCCCGATTCCCCGGGCAGACCGGTGACGCGATGCACAACGTCGTCCCCGGTGATGTGGTGTGCGGCGTCATCCGGCGCGGCAAATCCGGCAATCAGGGCATTTCCCCACGCCGTGAGCCGTCCTGAGCGATGTTCATCGAGCATGGCCACCAGCCTAAGGACTGGCACCGACAGCCGGTGGCGTAGGTTTTCCTTGGGGACTGCGCCGACAGGCGCAAGCGACGACGAGACTGTAATGGGAGACAACGCGCTCATGAGCGATGTGCTGGAACTGGTGGACGTATCCGTGGTCCGCGAGGGCCGGGCTCTGGTGGACCAGGTCTCCTGGTCGGTCAAGGAGGGGGAGCGCTGGGTGATCCTCGGCCCCAACGGGGCCGGCAAGACCACTCTCCTCAATGTCGCCTCCAGCTACCTCTTCCCGACCAAGGGCTCGACCACGGTCCTCGGCGAGAAGCTCGGCAAGGTGGACGTCTTCGAGCTGCGCCCCCGCATCGGCATGGCGGGCATCGCCCTCGCCGACAAGCTGCCGCGCACCCAGACCGTCCTGGAGACGGTGCTGACCGCCGCGTACGGCATGACGGCCACCTGGCAGGAGGACTACGAGGAAGTCGACGAGCGGCGTGCCCGTGCCTTCCTCGACGTGCTCGGCATGACGGACTTCCTGGACCGGAAGTTCGGCACCCTCTCCGAGGGCGAGCGCAAGCGCACCCTCATCGCCCGCGCGATGATGACCGACCCCGAGCTGCTGCTGCTCGACGAGCCCGCCGCGGGCCTCGACCTGGGCGGCCGTGAGGACCTCGTCCGCCGCCTCGGCCGGCTCGCCAAGGACCCGCTCGCGCCCTCGATGGTCATGGTCACCCACCACGTCGAGGAGATCCCGCCCGGCTTCACCCACGTCCTGATGATCCGTCAGGGCAAGGTGCTCGCCGCGGGCCCCGTCGAGCTGGAGCTCACCTCCCGCAACCTCTCCCACTGCTTCGGCCTCCCCCTGATCGTCGAGCGCAACGGGGACCGCTGGACCGCCCAGGGCCTGCCGCTCGCGTAAGCAACACCGCGCCGCCAGGGCGCGTTGCCCCCGGCCCACGCCCGAGGACCGGGGGAGACGCCCCCAACGGCACCCCCCGGCACCCTGTCCCGCCGCCGCCCCCGCGCCTACCATGAACGAGTGGACGCATGGGTGTGGTGGCTCGTCGCCGCCGTCGGGCTGGGTATTCCGCTGGTCGTCACCGCGATGCCCGAATTCGGCATGTTCGCGGTCGGAGCCATCGCCGCCGCCGTCACCTCCGCCCTCGGCGGCGGCACCGTGGCGCAGTTCATCGTCTTCGCCGTCGTCTCCGTCGCCCTGATCGCCGTGGTGCGCCCCATCGCCGCCCGGCACAAGGCGCAGCGCCCCGAGCTGAGGTCGGGAATCGACGCCCTCAAGGGCCGTCAGGCCGTCGTGCTCGAGCGGGTCGACGCCGGCGGTGGCCGCATCAAGCTCGCCGGTGAGATCTGGTCGGCCCGCTCGTACGACACCGAGCGGAGCTTCGAGGCGGGGCAGCAGGTGGACGTCATCGAGATCGACGGCGCGACGGCCATCGTGATGTGAGCGATCCACGCGATGTGGGCCCAACGCCTGCACAGCGACGGGGGGTTCTGAAAGACTTCACGGAGTCGATCAACGTCTGCCCGGACCGACAGCCCGATCGACCACACCCGACATCACGACCAAGGCACGGGGAGCCACGATGGAACCGATCATCATCGTCCTGATCATCCTGGTGGTGCTCGTCTTCATCGCCCTCATGAAGACGGTGCAGGTGATCCCACAGGCCAGCGCCGCCATCGTCGAGCGCTTCGGCCGTTACACCCGCACCCTCAACGCGGGCCTGAACATCGTCGTCCCGTTCATCGACTCCATCCGCAACCGCATCGACCTCCGTGAGCAGGTCGTGCCGTTCCCCCCGCAGCCGGTGATCACCCAGGACAACCTGGTCGTCAACATCGACACCGTCATCTACTACCAGGTCACCGATGCCCGGGCCGCCACCTACGAGGTCTCCAGCTTCATCCAGGCCATCGAGCAGCTCACCGTCACCACCCTGCGCAACATCATCGGTGGCATGGACCTGGAGCGGACCCTCACCTCCCGCGAGGAGATCAACGCGGCCCTGCGCGGCGTCCTCGACGAGGCCACCGGCAAATGGGGCATCCGCGTCAACCGCGTCGAGCTCAAGGCCATCGAGCCGCCGACCTCCATCCAGGACTCGATGGAGAAGCAGATGCGCGCCGACCGGGACAAGCGCGCCGCGATCCTCACCGCCGAAGGCATCCGCCAGTCGCAGATCCTGACCGCCGAGGGCGAGAAGCAGTCCGCGATCCTGCGCGCCGAGGGCGAGGCCAAGGCCGCCGCGCTGCGCGCCGAGGGCGAGGCCCAGGCGATCCGCACGGTCTTCGAGTCCATCCACGCGGGCGACGCCGACGAGAAGCTGCTGTCCTACCAGTACCTCCAGATGCTCCCGAAGATCGCCGAAGGCGACGCCAACAAGCTCTGGATCGTGCCCAGCGAAATCGGCGACGCCCTCAAGGGCCTGAGCGGCGCCGTCGGCAACTTCGGCCCCATGAGCCGGGGTTCGAAGGACGCCAAGGAGCCCCCGCGCCGCGAGCAGCCGCCGATCGACTGAAGCCCCGTCGACTGTTGACGAAGATCCGTCCTGGTGCATGATCAGTGTGGCCCCTCGACCCCTGAACCGGCGGGGAGGCGACACACTGACCAAAGGAGATGGCGTTGTCCATCTGGGAAGCACTCGCGGTCTTCGCGGCCGGCATCGGCGCCGGCACCATCAACACCATCGTCGGCTCCGGCACCCTGATCACCTTTCCGGTGCTCCTCGCCACCGGACTACCGCCCATCACGGCCAACGTCTCCAACACGCTCGGCCTCGTCACCGGCAACATCAGCGGCGCCCTGGGCTACCGCCGCGAACTGCGCGGCCAGCGCCGCCGCATCATCCGCTTCGGCGTCACCGCCCTGATCGGCGGCCTCGCCGGAGCGATCCTGCTGCTCGCACTCCCGTCGAAGGCCTTCGACGCGATCGTGCCCGCCCTCATCGCCATCGCCCTGGTGCTCGTCGTCCTCCAGCCCCGGCTCGCCAAGGCCCTCGCCCGCCGCCGCGAGCGCAACGGCACCGAGGCGGCCGGCGACGGCGGCATCGCCCTGCTCGTCGGCCTGCTGCTGTCCAGCATGTACGGCGGCTACTTCGGCGCGGCCCAAGGCGTCCTCTACCTCTCCCTCATGGGCCTGCTCCTCCGTGACGACCTGCAGCGCATCAACGGCATAAAGAACATCCTCGCCGTCGTCGTCAACGGCGTCGCCGCGCTCTTCTTCCTGTTCGTCGCCGACTTCGACTGGACCGCCGTCGTGCTCATCGCGGTGGGATCCGCCATCGGCGGCCAGATCGGCGCGAAGGTCGGCCGCCGGCTCCCGCCGACCGCCCTGCGCGGCGTCATCGTCGCCGTGGGCATCGTCGCGATCGTCCAGCTCCTGCTCGACTGACGCGGCACCCGTGGGGGCCGTCCCGACGGGACGGCCCCCACGGGCCACCACCCCCGGCGCTTACGCCGGCTGGGCCAGCCACGAGGGAAGGGCGGCCCGGCTGTCCGCCCCCAGGGTGAACAGCAGCGACTCGGACGGCGTCGGCTCGAAGGGCCGGGTCAGCAGGCGCATTCCGGCCTGCTCGGGCGTACGGTCCGCCTTGCGGTGGTTGTCCTCCGCGCACGCCGCGACCGTGTTCAGCCAGCTGTCCGCACCCCCGCGCGAGCGCGGCAGCACGTGGTCCACCGTCGTCGCCCGCCGTCCGCAGTACGCGCACCGGTGCCGGTCGCGCACCAGCACCCCCCGCCGGGTCCACGGCGCCTGTCTTCGGAACGGCACCCGCACGTACCGGGAGAGCCTGATCACCCGGGGCACCGGCATCTCGACGGCCGACGCGCGGATCCGCAGACCGGGATGGGCCTGCTCGACGACGGCCTTGTCCTGCATCACGAGCACCACCGCCCGGCGCAGCGACACCGTCGCCAGCGGCTCGAAGCTCGCATTGAGAACCAACGTCTCCCGCATCCCGTCCACCTCCCGGCCCGTCCCCGCCCCAGCGGCAAAGATGGCTCAACTGTGCCGGTCGGAATGGCTGGGAACAACGCAATTTCCGCAGCACAAAAGGGAGTTGACGGCCCAGCGCGAAAGTGGAAAGGGGGAAACGCTCCGGGCCCTTCCCCCGTACGAACACGGGCCCGGAGCGCACGGCAGCGGACGCGGGCACCCGGCGTGAACCGGGCTCCGGCAGACGACGGGCGCTCTCTCGCGCCCCGCCGCCCCCGCCACTGCGGTATCTGCTGCCCGACGACCGGATGAGAGCCGTCAGCCATGCACCACTGTGCGGTGCACGGCAGCCGGGCGCAACGGAATTTCCGGACGCGGCCCAGGGACCGCGCCCGGACCGTACGGCACTCAGGCCGAGGCGGGAGCCTCGTACTCGCCGATCAACTCGGCGCGCGCCAGCGCGTGGAACCGCAGATGGAAGCCCACCACGGCCGGAGTGGCATCCTCGTCCGGCCCCAGCTTCTCCCGGTCCACTGCGTACACCGTGAACACATAACGGTGCGGCCCGTCCCCGGGCGGCGGAGCGGCCCCGCCGAAGTCCCGCGTCCCGTAGTCGTTGCGCACATGCACCGCACCCTCGGGCAGCCCCTTGAACCCGGCACTCCCCGCACCGGCCGGCAGCTCCGTCACGGACGCCGGGATGTCGAACAGCGACCAGTGCCAGAACCCGCTGCCCGTCGGCGCGTCCGGGTCGAAGCACGTCACGGCGAAGCTCTTCGTGCCCTCGGGAAAGCCCTCCCAGCGCAGCTGCGGCGAGGTGTTGCCCCCGCTCTGCACCTGGGCGTCACTGAGCGTCCCGCCCTGTGCCACGTCATCACTCACCACCGTGAACGAGGGCACCGGCGGGTGGAACTCGTGGGGGAGCGGCCGCCTCTTGTGCTCGGACACCTCAACACCTCCTGTACGCGCGGATCAGTGAAAGTGCCCAGCCTAACGAGGCCACGACGGGCACCGGCTGCGACCATACGGAGTGTGCTTCGACAAAACGGACGACGACACGGACGGCCGCCGGGCAGGCCCTGGCGCGCACTGACCGTGCTGCTGGCCTCGCTCCCCCTGCTCATGCTGCCGGCATGCACCTCCGGTGCCTCCAAGGCCGACAAGACCTCGCCCGCTTCCTCCTCCAGGACCTCCGCCGCGCCCACCGCGATCCCCGCCTGGGCGAAGGGCATGAAGACCGTCACCCCGGACCTGCTGCCGGCCGAGGCCCGCCGTACCCTCGAACTCATCGACAGGGGCGGCCCCTTCCCGTACGACAAGGACGGCACCGTCTTCGGCAACTACGAGAACCGGCTGCCCAAGCAGACCCGCGGGTACTACCACGAGTACACCGTCCCCACCCCGGGCGCCCGCACCCGCGGCGCCCGACGCATCATCACCGGCGACCACGCCGAGCGCTACTACACCGGCGACCACTACCAGACCTTCGAAGCGGTGGTACAACCATGACCGGCCCGCTGCCCGCACCAGGCCTCTCCGCGCTCCTCTACGGCTCCACCCCGCCGGGCGTCTACGACCTGCCCCCCACCGAGGCTCCCGCCCGCGTCCTGGCGCTCGCCGCCGACGCCGACTGGCGGGCCGCGCCGCTGCGCCTGGACGGCGTGACCGACAAGGCGGCCTTCCTCGACCGGTGCGCGGCCGACCTCGACTTCCCCGACTGGTTCGGCCGCAACTGGGACGCCCTCGCCGACTGCCTGATGGATCTCTCCTGGTGGCGCGAGGTCAGCAAGGTCCGTGGCTGTCTGCTGATCGCGGTGGACTGGGACGCCTTCCGCAAGGCGGCCCCCGAAGCCGCCGCCACCGCACAGGCGATCTTCGGCGAAGCCGTCGACCACTGGGCCGACAGCGAGTCCCCCCTGACGGTGCTGCTCGCCTGACGACGCCGGCCGGCAGACACCGCCGGGCGAGGGGCGCGCCGAGCGCGCGCCCCTCGGCCGATCACAGCCAGTTGCGCTGCCCGCCGACCTCCGCGAGCCACTGATTGAGGTAGGCCGCCCAGTCGGTCTGCGCGAACGACTGCAGATCGACGGTGAACGAGCGGTACGAGTCGCTGCCCTCGGTGAAGAGCCCCGGCTTCTTGTCCATCTCCAGCACGACGTCCATCTCGCGGTCGTCCGCGACGAACGACAGCTCGACCTGGTTCAGCCCCCGGTACTGCGGCGGGGCGAAGAACTCGATCTCCTGGTAGAAGGGCAGCCGCTGCCGTGTCCCACGGATCTGGCCACGCTCGAGGTCCGCGCTCTTGAAGGAGAAGCCGAGCTGACCGAAGGCGTCGAGGATGGCCTGCTGGGCCGGCATCGGGTGGACGTTCACCGGATCGAGGTCGCCGGAGTCCACCGCGCGGGCGATCGCCAGCTCCGTCGTCACGCCCACGTCCATCCCGGTCAGGTGCCGGCCCATGAACGTGGTGACCGGCGTCTCCCACGGGATCTCCAGCGCGAACGGCACCGAGTGCACCGCCCCGGCCTGCACCTCGAAGGCACCACCCAGCTGAAGACGCGCGAACTCGACGTCCTGCTTGTACTCGCTGTCCCCGCCCTCCACCTCCACGCGCGCCTGGAGGCCCACGCTCAGCCCCTCGATCCGCTGCGCGACGGAGCCGCCCTGGATCCGCACCTCACCCTGCACGACCCCGCCAGGGACGACGTTCTCCTCGAACAACACCGTCTCGACGGAAGCGCCTCCGGCACCCAGGCTCGCCAGCAGCTTCTTGAAACCCATGCTCTTCCTCCCCGGGCCCCGTTTTCCGGGCCCTTCCGTTACGCTCGATCGGCATGATCGACGCGCCTGACCGTATGCCACTCGCCCGGGAGTTCTTCGACCGTCCCGTCCTGGAGGTCGCACCGGACCTCCTCGGACGGACCCTCGTCCGCAGGACACCGGACGGGCCGATCGAGGTCCGCCTGACGGAGGTCGAGGCCTACGCGGGCGAGGCGGACCCCGGCTCGCACGCCTACCGCGGCCGTACCCAGCGGAACGCCTCGATGTTCGGACCGCCCGGGCACGCGTACGTCTACTTCATCTACGGCATGTGGTTCAGCCTCAACCTGGTCTGCGGCCCCGAAGGCACCGCGAGCGGTGTTCTCCTGCGCGGGGCTGAGGTGACCAAGGGCGCCGATCTCGCCCGCGAGCGACGCCCCAAGGCGCGCAAGGACCGCGAGCTGGCCCAGGGCCCGGCCCGGCTCGCCACCGCGCTCGACATCGACCGCACCCTGAACGGCATCGACATCTGCGCCGGCCCGGAGGCCCCTCTCTCGGTCCTCTTCGGCACCCCGGTCCCCGCCTCCCGCATCCGCAGCGGCCCCCGCACGGGCGTCGGCGGCGAGGGCGCGGCCCACCCCTGGCGCTTCTGGGCGGACGGGGATCCGACCGTCAGTCCCTACCGGGCTCATGTGCCGCGTCACCGGGGCAAGCAGGAGTAACGTGGAGGGTGCTTGACTCTGAAGCACCGAGCGCCTAACGTGGCCCGAGCCGCTTGAGATGGACAGCGCCATGTGCGTGGGCCGCTGGGTGGCACAACCACTACTACAAGGACGCACCCCGGATCGGGGTCTGTTTCGCTACCCCGAAATCAGATCGCGATCGGCTCGATTAGGAGCCACCAGGGAAATCCGCTAACGTAGTGGACACGCCGAAAGGCGCGAAACAAACCCCCTTCGACGGGGATCGGAAACGAAATTCGAGCCGGGAACGGCACGGAAAAGGATCTGATAGAGTCGGAACACGAAATACCGAAGGGAAGCGCCCGGAGGAAAGCCCGAGAGGGTGAGTACAAAGGAAGCGTCCGTTCCTTGAGAACTCAACAGCGTGCCAAAAGTCAACGCCAGACTATAAAATACCCCGTCTCCGGTCGCTCTGCGATCGGGACGCGGTTCCTTTGAAAGTCCTGCCGGTCCCTTTGGGGTCTGGTGGGCAACAACACAGCGAGGACGCTGTGCACGACCGGACTTATTCCGTCTGGTTGTGCCGCTCAACGCGAGTGTCACCGGATAACCGGTAAACATTCACGGAGAGTTTGATCCTGGCTCAGGACGAACGCTGGCGGCGTGCTTAACACATGCAAGTCGAACGATGAAGCCTTTCGGGGTGGATTAGTGGCGAACGGGTGAGTAACACGTGGGCAATCTGCCCTTCACTCTGGGACAAGCCCTGGAAACGGGGTCTAATACCGGATACGACCTGCCTCCGCATGGGGGTGGGTGGAAAGCTCCGGCGGTGAAGGATGAGCCCGCGGCCTATCAGCTTGTTGGTGGGGTAATGGCCTACCAAGGCGACGACGGGTAGCCGGCCTGAGAGGGCGACCGGCCACACTGGGACTGAGACACGGCCCAGACTCCTACGGGAGGCAGCAGTGGGGAATATTGCACAATGGGCGAAAGCCTGATGCAGCGACGCCGCGTGAGGGATGACGGCCTTCGGGTTGTAAACCTCTTTCAGCAGGGAAGAAGCGAGAGTGACGGTACCTGCAGAAGAAGCGCCGGCTAACTACGTGCCAGCAGCCGCGGTAATACGTAGGGCGCAAGCGTTGTCCGGAATTATTGGGCGTAAAGAGCTCGTAGGCGGCTTGTTGCGTCGGATGTGAAAGCCCGGGGCTTAACCCCGGGTCTGCATTCGATACGGGCAGGCTAGAGTGTGGTAGGGGAGATCGGAATTCCTGGTGTAGCGGTGAAATGCGCAGATATCAGGAGGAACACCGGTGGCGAAGGCGGATCTCTGGGCCATTACTGACGCTGAGGAGCGAAAGCGTGGGGAGCGAACAGGATTAGATACCCTGGTAGTCCACGCCGTAAACGTTGGGAACTAGGTGTTGGCGACATTCCACGTCGTCGGTGCCGCAGCTAACGCATTAAGTTCCCCGCCTGGGGAGTACGGCCGCAAGGCTAAAACTCAAAGGAATTGACGGGGGCCCGCACAAGCAGCGGAGCATGTGGCTTAATTCGACGCAACGCGAAGAACCTTACCAAGGCTTGACATATACCGGAAACGGCCAGAGATGGTCGCCCCCTTGTGGTCGGTATACAGGTGGTGCATGGCTGTCGTCAGCTCGTGTCGTGAGATGTTGGGTTAAGTCCCGCAACGAGCGCAACCCTTGTTCTGTGTTGCCAGCATGCCTTTCGGGGTGATGGGGACTCACAGGAGACTGCCGGGGTCAACTCGGAGGAAGGTGGGGACGACGTCAAGTCATCATGCCCCTTATGTCTTGGGCTGCACACGTGCTACAATGGCCGGTACAATGAGCTGCGATACCGTGAGGTGGAGCGAATCTCAAAAAGCCGGTCTCAGTTCGGATTGGGGTCTGCAACTCGACCCCATGAAGTTGGAGTTGCTAGTAATCGCAGATCAGCATTGCTGCGGTGAATACGTTCCCGGGCCTTGTACACACCGCCCGTCACGTCACGAAAGTCGGTAACACCCGAAGCCGGTGGCCCAACCCTTGTGGAGGGAGCCGTCGAAGGTGGGACTGGCGATTGGGACGAAGTCGTAACAAGGTAGCCGTACCGGAAGGTGCGGCTGGATCACCTCCTTTCTAAGGAGCACATAGCCGACTGCAGACAAACGTTCTGCACGGTTGCTCATGGGTGGAACGTTGACTATTCGGCACGATCGGTTTGGTTCACTAGTACTGCTTCGGCGTGGAACGTGATACTGGATGGGTCGGGTCGGGCACGCTGTTGGGTATCTGAGGGTACGGAACGTAAGTTTCGAGCCTTCGCGATGCCGGCCCCAGTGAACTCGACACTTTGGTGTTGGGGTGGTGGGTGGCTGGTCGTTGCTTGAGAACTGCACAGTGGACGCGAGCATCTGTGGCCAAGTTTTTAAGGGCGCACGGTGGATGCCTTGGCACCAGGAACCGATGAAGGACGTGGGAGGCCACGATAGGCCCCGGGGAGCTGTCAACCGAGCTTTGATCCGGGGGTGTCCGAATGGGGAAACCCGGCAGTCGTCATGGGCTGTCACCCGCTGCTGAACACATAGGCAGTGTGGAGGGAACGCGGGGAAGTGAAACATCTCAGTACCCGCAGGAAGAGAAAACAACCGTGATTCCGGGAGTAGTGGCGAGCGAAACCGGATGAGGCCAAACCGTATGCGTGTGATACCCGGCAGGGGTTGCGTGTGCGGGGTTGTGGGAGTTCTCTTGATCAGTCTGCCGGCTGGTCGGCGAGTCAGAAACCGTACAGGTAGGCGAAGGACATGCGAAAGGTCCGGCGTAGAGGGTAAGACCCCCGTAGCTGAAATCTGTACGGCTCGCTTGAGAACCACCCAAGTAGCACGGGGCCCGAGAAATCCCGTGTGAATCTGGCGGGACCACCCGTTAAGCCTAAATATTCCCTGGTGACCGATAGCGGATAGTACCGTGAGGGAATGGTGAAAAGTACCGCGGGAGCGGAGTGAAATAGTACCTGAAACCGTGTGCCTACAAGCCGTGGGAGCGTCGCTGTATGTGCTTGCACATGCAGTCGTGACTGCGTGCCTTTTGAAGAATGAGCCTGCGAGTTTGCGGTGTGTTGCGAGGTTAACCCGTGTGGGGAAGCCGTAGCGAAAGCGAGTCCGAATAGGGCGATTGAGTAGCGCGCCCAAGACCCGAAGCGGAGTGATCTAGCCATGGGCAGGTTGAAGCGGAGGTAAGACTTCGTGGAGGACCGAACCCACCAGGGTTGAAAACCTGGGGGATGACCTGTGGTTAGGGGTGAAAGGCCAATCAAACTCCGTGATAGCTGGTTCTCCCCGAAATGCATTTAGGTGCAGCGTCGTGTGTTTCTTGCCGGAGGTAGAGCACTGGATAGGCGATGGGCCCTACCGGGTTACTGACCTTAGCCAAACTCCGAATGCCGGTAAGTGAGAGCGCGGCAGTGAGACTGTGGGGGATAAGCTCCATGGTCGAGAGGGAAACAGCCCAGAGCATCGACTAAGGCCCCTAAGCGTACGCTAAGTGGGAAAGGATGTGGAGTCGCAGAGACAACCAGGAGGTTGGCTTAGAAGCAGCCACCCTTGAAAGAGTGCGTAATAGCTCACTGGTCAAGTGATTCCGCGCCGACAATGTAGCGGGGCTCAAGCGTACCGCCGAAGTCGTGTCATTCACACAATAGGTCCAACGGCCGTGTGGATGGGTAGGGGAGCGTCGTGTGCCGGGTGAAGCAGCCGCGGAAGCGAGTTGTGGACGGTTCACGAGTGAGAATGCAGGCATGAGTAGCGATACACACGTGGGAAACGTGTGCGCCGATTGACTAAGGGTTCCTGGGTCAAGCTGATCTGCCCAGGGTAAGTCGGGACCTAAGGCGAGGCCGACAGGCGTAGTCGATGGACAACCGGTTGATATTCCGGTACCCGCTTTGAAACGCCCAATATCGAATCAGACGATGCTAAGCCCGTGAAGCCGTCCTGGATCCTTCGGGTGAAGGGAAGTGGTGGAGCCGGTGACCCGGATCTGTAGTAGGTAAGCGATGGGGTGACGCAGGAAGGTAGTCCAGCCCGGGCGGTGGTAGTCCCGGGGTAAGGGTGTAGGCCGTGTGATAGGCAAATCCGTCACACATTAAGGCTGAGACCTGATGCCGAGCCGATTGTGGTGAAGTGGATGATCCTATGCTGTCGAGAAAAGCCTCTAGCGAGTTTCATGGCGGCCCGTACCCTAAACCGACTCAGGTGGTCAGGTAGAGAATACCGAGGCGTTCGGGTGAACTATGGTTAAGGAACTCGGCAAAATGCCCCCGTAACTTCGGGAGAAGGGGGGCCATGTCCGGTGATGGAACTTGCTTCCTGAGCTGGGTGTGGCCGCAGAGACCAGCGAGAAGCGACTGTTTACTAAAAACACAGGTCCGTGCGAAGCCGTAAGGCGATGTATACGGACTGACGCCTGCCCGGTGCTGGAACGTTAAGGGGACCGGTTAGCTCTGTTTCGACAGGGCGAAGCTGAGAACTTAAGCGCCAGTAAACGGCGGTGGTAACTATAACCATCCTAAGGTAGCGAAATTCCTTGTCGGGTAAGTTCCGACCTGCACGAATGGCGTAACGACTTCTCGACTGTCTCAACCATAGGCCCGGTGAAATTGCACTACGAGTAAAGATGCTCGTTTCGCGCAGCAGGACGGAAAGACCCCGGGACCTTTACTATAGCTTGATATTGGTGTTCGGTTCGGCTTGTGTAGGATAGGTGGGAGACTGTGAAGCATGCACGCCAGTGTGTGTGGAGTCGTCGTTGAAATACCACTCTGGTCGTGCTGGATGTCTAACCTGGGTCCGTGATCCGGATCAGGGACAGTGTCTGGTGGGTAGTTTAACTGGGGCGGTTGCCTCCTAAAGAGTAACGGAGGCGCCCAAAGGTTCCCTCAGCCTGGTTGGCAATCAGGTGTTGAGTGTAAGTGCACAAGGGAGCTTGACTGTGAGACCGACGGGTCGAGCAGGGACGAAAGTCGGGACTAGTGATCCGGCGGTGGCTTGTGGAAGCGCCGTCGCTCAACGGATAAAAGGTACCCCGGGGATAACAGGCTGATCTTCCCCAAGAGTCCATATCGACGGGATGGTTTGGCACCTCGATGTCGGCTCGTCGCATCCTGGGGCTGGAGTCGGTCCCAAGGGTTGGGCTGTTCGCCCATTAAAGCGGTACGCGAGCTGGGTTTAGAACGTCGTGAGACAGTTCGGTCCCTATCCGCTGTGCGCGTAGGAATATTGAGAAGGGCTGTCCCTAGTACGAGAGGACCGGGACGGACGAACCTCTGGTGTGCCAGTTGTCCTGCCAAGGGCATGGCTGGTTGGCTACGTTCGGGAGGGATAACCGCTGAAAGCATCTAAGCGGGAAGCCTGCTTCGAGATGAGTATTCCCACCCCCTTTGAGGGGTTAAGGCTCCCAGTAGACGACTGGGTTGATAGGCCAGGTGTGGAAGACCGGTAACGGTTGGAGCTGACTGGTACTAATAGGCCGAGGGCTTGTCCTCAGTTGCTCGCGTCCACTGTGTGGTTCCCGGGTTGCGAACAGTCGCACCGGTTGAACCAGTATCACCTTAATTAAAGAGTGTGCTTGTTCGCTTGGAACACCCGAAGGTGTTTCGGTGGTCATTGCGTTAGGGAAACGCCCGGTTACATTCCGAACCCGGAAGCTAAGCCTTTCAGCGCCGATGGTACTGCATGGGGGACCGTGTGGGAGAGTAGGACGCCGCCGAACAATATTTCAAGGACCCTTGGTCCCAGCGTTCAACGCTGGGACCAAGGGTCCTTTTTGTTTTTGCCGAAGCGCGCCGGGCAGCCGGGTGCGCGAGAATGACTGCGGTACCCGAAGACTAGGAGTCACGTCGATGTCCACCAACTCTCCCGACGATCGATCGGGCAGCGAGCCGAGGCGTGGTGCCCCTCGCGGGCCTCGACGCGACGACACGCGCGGCGGCTTCCGTCGCGACGACCGCCGCGATGACCGTCCTGCCTTCCGTCGTGACGACCGTGGGGACGACCGTCCCCGTGGCCCGCGCCGCGAAGACGACCGTGGCGGCCGGCCGTCCGGCGGTGGCTACGGCCAGCGTCGCGATGACGACCGCGGTGGTCGCCCCACCGGTGGCGGCTACGGCGGCCCCCGCCGTGACGACCGTGGCGGCCGTCCCTCCGGCAGCGGCGGCTACGGCGGCCCGCGTCGCGACGACGACCGTGGCGGCTTCCGTCGTGACGACCGTCGTGATGACCGTGGTCCCCGTCGTGATGACGACCGTGGTGGCCGTCCCGGTGGTTTCGACCGCCGCGACGACCGCGGCGGCCGCCCCTCCGGTGGTGGCTACGGTGGCCCGCGTCGCGATGACCGTGGCGGCGACCGCCCGGCCTTCCGCCGTGACGACCGTCGCGACGACCGCGGCCCGCGCCGCGATGACGACCGTGGCGGTCGCCCCACCGGTGGTGGCTACGGCGGCCCCCGTCGCGACGACGACCGCGGTGGCTTCCGTGGTGGCCGCGACGACCGCGGCGGTGACCGCCCCGGTTTCCGTCGTGATGACCGTCGTGATGACCGTGGTCCCCGTCGTGATGACGACCGTGGTGGCCGTCCCGGTGGTTTCGACCGCCGCGACGACCGCGGCGGCCGCCCCTCCGGCGGTGGCTACGGCGGCCCGCGCCGTGATGACGACCGCGGTGGCCGTCCCTCCGGTGGTGGCTACAGTGGCCCGCGTCGTGATGACGACCGTGGCGGCTTCCGTCGCGATGACCGTCGTGACGACCGTGGCGGCGACCGTCCGACCTTCCGTCGCGACGACCGTGCCCCGCGCCGTGAGGACGACCGTGGCGGCTTCCGCCGGGACGACCGTGGCGGCGACCGCCCGACGACCTTCCGCCGTGACGAGCGTGCCCCCCGCCGTGAGGACGACCGTGGTGGCCGTCCCTCCGGCGGCGGCTACGGCGGTCCCCGCCGTGACGACGACCGCGGTGGCTTCCGTGGCGGCCGCGACGACCGTGGTCCGCGCCGTGATGACGACCGCGGTGGTTACCGTGGCGGCCGCGATGACCGTGGCTCGCGTCCGTCGTACCGCGACGACCGGCAGGGTGGCGGCGGCTACCGAGGCCGCGACGACCGTTCCGGTGGGTACGGGCGTCGTGACGACCGCCGTGATGACCGGCGCGACGACCGCGAGCCGGTGAAGCGCCTGCCCATCCCCGATGACGTGACCGGCGACGAGATCGACAAGGACGTCCGGCAGGAGCTCATGAGCCTGCCCAAGGGCCTTGCCGAGGAGGTCGCGCGCAACCTCGTCATGGTGGCCAACCTGCTCGACGAGGACCCGGAGCAGGCCTACGCCTACTCCCGCATCGCGCTGCGCCTCGCCTCCCGTGTCGCCGCCGTGCGTGAGGCCGCCGGCTTCGCCGCGTACGCGACCGGCAAGTACACCGAGGCGCTCGCCGAGTTCCGTGCCGCCCGCCGCATGACGGGTTCCGTCGAGCTGTGGCCCGTCATGGCGGACTGCGAGCGCGGCATGGGCCGTCCGGAGCGCGCGCTGGCCATGGCCGGCGAGCCCGAGGTGGCGAAGCTGGACAAGGCCGGCCAGGTCGAGATGCGCCTGGTCGCCGCCGGTGCCCGTAAGGACATGGGCCAGGCCGACGCGGCCGTCGTGACGCTGCAGGGCCCCGAGCTGGCGTCGAACTCGATCCAGCCGTGGACCGCCCGACTGCGCTACGCCTACGCC